>CAZOHS010000012.1:34325-37187 GCA_964579285.1 uncultured Rhodospirillaceae bacterium
ACTGTCAGGAGTTGGTTTTTGAGAACAGGCGCAAAGGCATCTTTGTCTCGGCGCCAAAAGCGGACTTGATGGCCAGCTTCCGCCGCGTCGCAGGCTGCAGCATAACATCCATGTCCTCCGCCGATTACTGCTACATCCATGATCGATAAAGCATTTTGGTTACATCCAGTTTATCTTCAAACTTATAAATATTAGTTAGACCGACAATAGTACGCCGATTACTGCATCGTTAGAACAATTTTACCCCGTGCGTGGTTTGTTTCACTCAGTCGATAGGCTTCGATTGCATCAGAAAATGCAAAAACACTTCCAACGCTAGGTTTAACAGCCTCTGACAATATTAATTCGATTATTCGTTCCACCCCGGAACGCATATAGCTAACGACAGGCGTTTCGACCCTTATATCGTCGCGGGGCGCTTCGTCAGGAATAGGTGCGGCATTGAGGCAGACTAAAAGTCCATTGGGACGCAAAACATCATATGAACGCTGGTGTGTCGTACCGCCGACGGTGTCGTACACAAGATCCAGACCCGAACACAATTCCACAAAATCTTGCGAATTATAGTCTATCACCTGATCCGCACCGAGCTCGGATACGAAATCTATATTAGTTTCGCTGCACGTGGCGTAAACAGTAGCTCCCATGGATTTACAATATTGGATAGAGAAGGCTCCCACGCCACCCGCGCCTGCGTGGATGAGAACTTTTGTGCCCTCTATGATTTGTGCAGTGTTTTCCAGGGCTGTCAGTACTGTGTGTCCAACCAGCGGTATCGACGCGGCGTCGACATGCGTGATGCTTGGGTGTTTTATAGCGGCAACGCCCGCGTCAACAGTCAAGAGCTCGGCGTGGCTGCCCCAAAGATGAGGTGGGCACGTGCCGCATATTTCGTCACCCACATTAAAGTCCGTGACGTTTTCGCCCAATTCTAAAATTCTTCCCGAAAAATCGCGTCCCGCTACGTCTGGAAAATCGAGCTCAAAACGTGAACGGAGCATGCCTCCTCGAACTTTCCAATCTATCGGGTTGATGCCGGCAGCATGGACCTCCAAAAGTACTTCATTTTCAGATGGTCGTGGATCTTTCATGTCCATAAGCTGCATTCCATCTAAAGTGCAGTAGTCGTCATATACAAGCGCTTTCATTTCCAATATCCCTGCATTAAATCAGATGCCCAGTCGGGCTCAGTGACCGGTTCTTGTGGGTCAAATCCTTTCATGTATGGTTTTATGTCTAGCACCGGGGAACCATCGATTGCGTCTAGACCGCTTACCTTGAGAGTTCTTCCCTCTACCCCCTCAATTTTGCACGCCGAAACCGCAAGCCGATTAGGACGATTTTTAGCACGTTGAGCAAATATCCCTACCTTTGGCCATGACGGATTATTTCGTGGATGACGTGCACCAGCCACGATCTTTTCTAAACGCACTTTATGAAGCTGAAATACGATCAGTGCGTGCGAGAATTGGTCCAGTCCGGTAAGAACTCCGCTATCAAACCGATCGTCAAGAATGATTAGTGCGTGTTCCTCGGCCCAACCGTCGTCTCGCATATCAGCACGGCCGCCCGCTACCGTACCGATCGGCATCAATTCGATTTTAACACTCATTTTTCAAGTTTTCTCAGGGGGTTTTGGTGGGAGGACAATACCGAAGTGCGCGGCCAGCAAGTCTTCGATCAGGTCATAACACGAACCATACCGTATGACTTCCATGGTGCTTACATTTATCATGGTCGACGACTGTTTGTATTTATTCCAGCGCATTAGTCCGTAATCGATAACGATATCCGCCACGTCCAATATTTCGCGCTCAATGTCTTGCGCCCGAAATTTTACACCTTTGAGTGACACATTTGCAGATGACCCAATTGCCATTCTTTTATCGGCAAAAGCCAGTTGGGCAACCTTTTCCATCAATGGACCGGCGTTGAGAAGCATGGCAAGGGTCCCGTCGTGCGTTGTTTGCATTAGGGTGTCTTCCGGAAGGTTAGACAGCGCTGGATGGTCCATGCGAACTTTGGCTGCCGTCCCCATCGGTAGGTCCCACTCGTCCGTGATGGCGGTAACTATGGCTCGACGTTCATCGGGCAAATCGTGCAAGTTCAAATGCATTTCCTTGCATCCACATACTGCGTTCAACTTCTCGGGTTTTCTGTTTTTCGCTTTGAAGATACGCCAGATTGCATCCGGTTCGCAGGCCACAATTACGTACCCTACATAGGTAGGTATGACCCCAATGCCTCCATTGCGAAGCACGTCGTATACCCGTTGCGCGTCACCGTCATAATCAAAAATAGTCAATGAGCTCTCGCCTCCCTCTTTAATTGTTGAGTATTATAAAGGGGTAGTTGCACAATGCCATCAAACCGGCGAAAACCTTCTGTCCTAAAAGACGATTGATTAACAGTAATGATAAAAAACAGTATGCGATCTTCTAATTATCTCAGGCAGAGCCTGGAAGACCTCCCTGGGTCACTCATTCGCCACGTTGCGGAGCCAAACATGCATCGGGAGGGTTTGCTTAAACTATGGTTTGGCGAACCAGACGTGCCCACACCACAATTTATAAAAGACGCGGCGACAGCCGCGCTCGATGATAATCGCGTTTTCTATGCTCAAAATCGAGGAGTGCCTCCTCTACGAGAGCAGATAGTGGAATACGCTTCGAGCCTGCATAGCCGGGAGATAGATATAGATCGTATCACCGTCACAGGTTCCGGAATGAACGCAATTATGATGATTTCTGAAGCGCTACTGAATGCCGGTGACAATATGGTGGCGGTTGGCCCGGTTTGGCCGAATTGCAAGGAGACAGTTCGCATCATGGATGCCGAACCGCGCCAAGTTTCTTTGTCGCT
>CAZOHS010000013.1:0-22507 GCA_964579285.1 uncultured Rhodospirillaceae bacterium
AAATTTACCCACGTCGCAAATTATCATGCGGGCATAGTACTTCGTTCCGCGTTATTCAAATTGCCAGCAAAGGTTAATTACTCCGCGGTACCGAGAGTTACCTACACGGATCCCGAGATAGCTTGCGTAGGTATGACAGAGGCGACGGCTCGGAAAAAATACTCCGATATTCGGATTCTTAGGCATCCATTTAGCCAGAATGATCGGGCGGTATTGCAAGGAATGACTGATGGTTTAGTAAAAGTAATTACAACTAAAAAAGGTATCATCTTGGGAGCTGCTGCAGTAGGTCCGGACGCAGGGGAGTTAATTCAAAGCTGGATTTTGCCGATCAAAAAGAGAATGAAGATAAGTACAATGGCTAGCCTTATTATGCCCTACCCAACGCTTGGTGAAGTTAATAGACGTGTGGCCACAAATTTTTATTTACCCCTTCTGTTTAGTGATAAAATTAAATGGATCGTCCGTTTTCTCTTAAAGTTTTGAATAGTATTAATCTTCGGTGTGGATTTTTAGACGCAGGCACCGAAAATCGTTTTTGGAACGTTGCACCGTCGCTTAGTACGGTTTATTAAAACTATTTTAGATGCTATTCGGATATTTTTAAAAATGGAAAATGTTTCCAACTGGGTCCTTGGTTTTTGCACCATTTTGATGGGACTGGGCGGTCTCTTCGTAGCCTCTCATGCGGGTTACGGCGTAGGCTATTATGGTGGTTTGGCTATTTTTGTTTTCGCCGTTCTTTTTGTGTTCAATCTAATCCGTACCTCACTAGACCATGAGGAACTAGAACACTGAAGTATTCTGTTTGGATAGGCGCGTTAACCAATACGCGATAGTAGCGCCTGCCGCCGACAAAATTGCCATTGCGTAGAATGCCGAGCCTGAATATGTCTCGTACAAGCCCCCTGACAGCATCATCATAAGACCCATCACCAGACCACTCGCAAATCCTGAATATAGGCCTTGTGCTGACGCTGACAGGTGTTCGGGGACAGTGCGCAGGATGTAGTGAATAGCAGCAAGATGTGCAGCACCAAAGGTTAAGCCGTGCAACCACTGGGTCGCAAACAAGAGGTAAACATCAGTAGTGTTCGCGAGGATCATCCACCGGATAACACCTCCTCCCGCCGCGAGCCACATTAACTTTATGGGGCTAACATGCCGTATTACGGCGCCTGAAAATGCAAAGAGGATGATCTCGGCAACTACACCCTCGGCCCAAAGTGCGCCTATGATGTGATCTGGTATATTGGCCGCTTGCCAATGAATTGTCCCGAAAACGTATACTAGAGCGTGACTGGATTGTAGAAGGCTCATCGCAGCTATAAATACGATAAATTGTTTTTGCCGAAGCAAAGAAAACGCTGGGAAACGGGCTAATACCCTTTCCCGTTTAGGCCTGATTGGAAGTCCGAATCCAGCAAAAAAAGAAATGATCATTGCTGCAACAATCATCCAAAGCACAGCATTTGCATCCGTTCTTTGGAGCACCCACCCACCTAGATAAGCGGAGAGAATGAAAGTAAGCGAGCCCCATAACCGGACGCGACCATAATCAAATTTGTGCTCCAGAGATGCGCGGGACGCGAGGTTTTCTCCTAACGGGATAAGTGACATAAAAAATGTGCTGGCAATTACGTTGACAGCGAACAGAGCCCAAAAACCCTCGGCGAACCCAAAGAACGCAAACGTTATTACTCCTCCAGCAGCGGAGATCATGATTACCTGTCGATGGTTTCCTGACCGATCAGCGAAATGTGCGATCAGTGGATTAGCGAATGCACGGATCCAGACGCTTATAGATAACAATAAGCTTATCTCCGTCTCATCAAGGCCGCGAAACTTTAACCACGCAGGCCAAAATGGGAGGTGGATTCCCACCGCTAGAAAAATAGCGGCATAGTAAAAGGAGAAACGAATTGCCATGATTGTGGTATAGCTTTATTTGACCAAAAGGAATTTCTCATCAATTAAATGACTTTTTGCGCCATTTGGGACCTTTTTGGTAGAACAAGTTCTATTTCATGTGTTTGAAGCAGTAGATAAAGGGTACGAGCCATGCTATCCGACAAATTAATTATTCCATAGGAGGGACGGCCATGACTGCGAAGACCATCAAGGTTGACAGTGCTGCAGAAGCTTACCTTACGGTCCTTAAGGATCGAGAAATTGATTATCTCCTCGGAAACGCCGGTACCGATTTTCCGTCGATTATCGAAGGCCTTTCAAAATCTCTCGTTGGCGAAGGAGATGCCCCCACCCCAATTACCGTACCTCACGAGAACCTTGGGGTCGCCATGGCGCACGGTTATTACGTGGCGACCGGGCGTTTGGCGGCGGTTATGGTGCACGTCAATGTAGGAACGGCGAATGCTATTTGCGGTGTCATGAATGCGGCGCGGGAAAACGTTCCGATACTCATGACATCCGGCCGAACGCCGCTTACCGAAGATGGTTTTGATGGTTCCCGCTCGCTCTTTATTCATTGGGGCCAGGAAATGTTTGACCAGGCAGCGACACTTCGAGAAATGGTTAAGTGGGATTACGAACTCCGAAATTCAAAGCAAATAGAAACGATTGTTGATCGTGCGATTACTGTTGCCATGTCCGAACCGCGTGGTCCGGTATATCTGTCTTTACCTCGGGAGGTATTAGCAGAATCCCCCGATGATTTTACTTTCCAGTCGCCCACCCGCCGTGTAGCGGCGCGGGGTGCCGCTGCAGACCCCGCGGCGATAGACGAGGCGGCAGAGATCCTCCTTACTGCCGAAAACCCTCTGATAATTACCGCGAGCACTGGCCAAAATCTGGCCGCTGTGCCCATACTCGAATCTCTTGCGGAGAGGTACGCGTTGCCTGTTATCACATACCGTCCGCGCTACGTTAACATGTCGACTGATCATCCCATGCATATGGGTTTTGAACCTGGTGCCTATCTACCCACAGTGGACGCGGTTTTGGTGGTTGATTGTGATGTACCCTGGATTCCGTCTCTTCATAAAATCAACCCTAGTGCTAGGGTTATCCATCTTGGGGCTGACCCTCTTTTCGAAAATTATCCAGTTCGAGGTTTTCCCTGTGATCTCGCTATTAAGGGGAGTTCCGGCATCAGTCTCTCACAATTAGCCGACGCAATGGAAAGCCGTGAAAAGGCGTCAAAGGCAAAAATAGATGGCCGCCGTTCGCAGATAGCGGATAAAAAATCTGAACAGACGGATACAAATCGGGCCAGAATAGAAAAGATAGCTTCCGGCGCGGCGGCTATGGATAATGCCTGGGTGGCGCACTGCCTGAACCAAATCAAGCAGGATCAAGATATTTTGGTTTCAGAATCCCAGTTAGCGCTTGCAAATATATCTCTTCGTGAACCCGGTAGTTTCTTCGGCACGAGTCCCTCCGGGGGTCTCGGATGGGGTTTGGGAGCCGCACACGGTGTTAAACTCGGCCAAAAAGATAAGAGGGTATTTTGTGTGGTTGGCGATGGCTCCTATATGTTTGGTAACCCTACGCCGGCTCATTTTGTATCCGCCGCATATGATCTTCCCGTCCTCACCGTGATTATGAATAACAAAATGTGGGGTTCCGTGCGCAAAGCGACCTTAGGCTTGTATCCAGAAGGCGCGGCCTCTACCGCTAATCAGGCGCCCTTGACCTATCTTGATCCTGCGCCGGATTATCACAAGATTGTTGAGGCATCGGACGGATATGGTGAAGAAGTGAAGGATCCCGGCGATTTGCCAAAAGCTCTTGAGCGTGGCCTAAAAGCTGTGGACGTAGACAAACGCCAGGCAGTCATAAACGTGCACACGACGTACGATGACGCTGCCGCGAAGGCGGATGCTGTTCGTTAATGGATTTTCCTATCGAAGCGCTAAACTATCGGCTGTCAACTCTCTCCAGGCATCCGTTCTATGAGGGTAAATTACCTATTTCTATCGCGGACGCGGGGAATTTTGCGGCAAGCGTTCCACTTATGAACAGGGCGGATCTTGTGACGGAGATGGAGAAACCGAATTATGGGGCCTTCGGCAACACCCCTTCCGTGCGAATAAATTTAACCCCAATGGGGTCCTCTTTGGTGCCTGTTATGCAGACCCCAGTTGATATTGAAAATCTTATCCTCGCGACACGCAGTCACCTTCATGCTTGTGGCCTCGGTCCAGGCGACGTATGTGCGGTTACATTTGGTTATCATATGTTTGTTGCAGGTCTATTCTATCAATCACAAATGGAAGCCCACGGCATTGCGTGTATTCCTCTTGGCCCGGGGGAGGCGGAAAGAACAGTAGAAATTTGCAAAAGGCATAATGTTACGGCATTAGCCGGCAACCCGACATTTTCCTTAAAGCTAATTGACGCTGGCTTAACCCCACCCAAAGTGTTCTTTGCTGGTGGTGAAGCATTTACCGGTAATACCTCGCTCTATCGAGCTGTGCAGTCAGCTATGCCGGATACAATTTTGGTCGACTCGTTCTCGCTTTCCGAATTTCTCCCAGTTGGCCGTACCTTTCCTGGCGGCACAGGCGTGCATGTGTTTGATGAACTTGTGTATGCAGAAGTAATCGATCCAATTACTGAAAAGGTGGTTGAGGATGGTGAGCGAGGCGAGTTGGTACTTACGCATCTGAAGAAAGAAGCTCAGCCATTGGTCCGTTACCGAACAGGAGACCTGACGATAAGAAAAACGACAAAGCCCGTGCATGGTCGAACGCTCTCATTACCCCAAGTAGTTTTTGGTCGGACAGATAATATGGTGAAAGTAAAGGGTGTGAAAATTTATCCATCTGAAGTTAAAAGCATTCTGCTTGGCGTAGAGGGACCGACTGGCGGGTATCGCCTCACCGTATCGTCGAAGAGTGGTGGCGGGGACCACCTCGCACTGACCCTTGAAGGTACTGTTAATTCTGAAATTGCAACAGAAATAGCTTCAAGGTTCAAAACACAAACGCTGATAAACGCCGACGAAATATTGTCCGTAAATGATCTCGAAGATGGTGCCGTTGTCATCGATAAGAGAAACATTCAACCGGGTGCTTAATCGACATGACAGAAAAACCTTGGCGCCTCATCGTATCAGAAAACTCGTACGCAGACTTTTCCGTCTCAGTTTCGCCGGCCGTTGAAAAAGCGGTTGTTAATGACGAGGTGCCACCCACGATATTTTTAAACCTTTTTAATCGTGATTCTATAACGGTTGGCGTGAATGAGGACCCAGAACAAGTTTTGAATCTAAATTTTTGTCGTGATAATGACATCGATTTTCGCCGGCGTGTGAATGGAGGAGGCGCAATTTATGCTGGTGCTGGATCAGCCTTCCTTATTTATTTTGTTCCAACGTCTCACCCTGAGGTCCCGACCACTACCGCAAAGGCATTCCCTAAAATACTCACCTCCTTTGCTGAAACGCTCTCGGACCTGTATGGCTTTTCGGCCGAATATCGCCCGCTGAACGATGTGCAAGTGGAAGGGCGAAAGCTCGTGCCGACTTCACTCAAAATTGAAAATAATGTCATGACGTTTCGATTTGTCGTTAACGTGAAAGAAATGAATACCGACGCTGCGGCTGACGCAATGCCAATGCCTCCTGAAAAAGTCAAAGATAAGGTGCTCAAAGATTTACAGTCGCGGTTTACATGCTTGGAACGTGAGGCGGGTAGACCGATTTCGTCTAACGACCTCGAAACGTTAACTCGTGAGGCTGTTGCAAATGCGTTTGACAAACCGGCGTTGGAAATTGGCGAACTTACGGTTCGGGAGCGAGCTTACGCCCAAGAATTTCGCGCCCAATATGATAACGAAACTTGGCTCTTCGGAAAGAGTGAAGGAAACAGATTTCGTCACTTGGTTGTGCCCGGAGACACCGTAGGGTACGGGCGGGAAAAGGCTGTCGGAGGCATGTTATGGGCGACATTAGTTGTGCGAGAGGGCCAAATCTTTCACGCGATCCTCAATGGCGACTGGCATCCGCGTCCAATAGATTCTGTCGGCTGGCTTGAAGAAACCTTGATCGGCGCGAAAGCGACTGAGGAGGCACTAGCTGCGCGAGTATCCAGTTTTATGGCTCGTAAAGACGTCGAGTTTGCGGGCGTTGAGACACGCGACCTGATGGCTGCCTTTAATAAAGCCCTGGCGGATCAAGGCAGCGTTGATTAACTCTCAATGATTGAGCCTAATTTGCCAGTAGAAGGAGGAAGCTATTCTCTTTTTTTTACGCTCGATACGTCTATCCGATTGCCTATAAAAAGCTTGAACGAGCCCTCACTGTTTCCCGGCACCTATGTGTATGCTGGCAACGCTTATGGGCCAGGCGGTCTCCGTGCACGGGTTCACCGTCATCTGAAAACCAAAAAACGAATATGGTGGCATATAGATTATCTTTCGGCAGCGGTTCCGTGCAGTACAGTGGTGACCTTTCCGGGCGGCTGCGAGTGCGATCTTATAGCGACGTTCCTTAGCCGTCGGTCAACGGTACCAATTAAGGGTTTCGGGTCATCCGATTGCGAACGGTGTCCTGCCCATTTGGTTTGCCTTGCCCCAAACTAACAAAACAGCAATATTGCTGGCTATGTAAAAGAGGAAGTTTAGATGGCTGCCGTGAATATTGAATGTCGCGCAGACGGGATAGCACGCATTGCGATAAATCGACCTGAAAAAAGAAATTCACTTAACGAGGAGGTTCGTCGGACACTCATCACGGAAATACCGGGCGTTCTGGCCGATACAGAGGTGCACGCAATAGTTATTACGGGCGAAGGTGGTCATTTCTGCGCTGGGGGTGACATAGTCAGCATGGAAGGCTTAGATGCTAAGGGCGCACGCGCGCGAATGAAGGATAACCACAAGATTGTGCGGATGATTGCGGAGGCCGAAAAGCCTGTAGTGACAGCAATCGAGGGCTTCGCCGTTGGTGCAGGAGCCGGCCTGGCAATGCTCGGGGATACAGTGATCATTGCGGAGGGCGGAACTATAGGCTTTCCATTTTTTAAGGTTGGATTGATACCTGACTACGGAATCCTGCATACCTTGCCCCGGCGTGCGGGCGGCGCAAAAGCTCGCCAGCTATTACTTTATGCGCGAATGGTTCAGTCTGAGGAAGCTGTGCAGCTCGGTTTAGCAGATGAAATGGTGCCTGACGGCGAAGCGGAGCGTGTTGCGATTGAACGGGCAAAAACGCTGGCGGCGATGCCGCCATTTGCTTTCGGTATAGCGAAGCAGCAGCTGGGACTTGCGCCGGTTAAACTTGACGAGGCACTGGAGATGGAGGCGCTTGCACAAGCAGGTTGTTTCGGCGCTGATGAATTCTTAGAAGGTTTTGCGGCCTTCACGGAAAAGCGTTCTCCGGTATTTCGGAAGTAATAATGACCCCTCAGATCTTTAAGACCCGGATTACCGATCTTTTTGGCATAGACCATCCACTTGTGTGCGGTGGGCTGATGTGGCTTGCTGACGCGGATTACGTGTCCGCTGTGGCTCGTGCTGGCGGTATTGGATTTATAACGCCTCGATCATTCCCTACACCGGAAGATTTTCGCGAGCAAGTAAGGAAGGCGCATGACCTTTCGGATGGAAAACCATTCGGGGTTAACCTTTATATTTCGGCTCGTCCAGAAGCAAATGAGCTGCTTCAAACGTTTCTCGCAATTTCTATAGAGGAAAACGTGGGTTTTGTGGAAACTGCAGGTTTTTCTCCCAAAGCATTCATGCCGGAAATCAAGGGAGCGGGCATTATTACAATCCACAAATGCACCACCCTGAGGCATGCGCTGTCGGCCCAAAAAGCGGGAGTTGATGCCATTACAATTCTCGGAGCTGAGGCCGGCGGGCATCCGGGTATGGACATGATTGGCACAATGGTTCAGGGCGCGATCGTGCCTGAAGCGTTAGAGGTTCCGGTGGTCCTTGCGGGGGGTATGGGAACCGGCAGACAATTAATCGCGGCATTAGCGCTTGGCGCAGATGCGATGTTACTGGCTACACGAATGGTTGTAGCAGAAGAAATCTGGGCTCACACAAATTATAAACAACACCTTACCGAGATTGGACCGGACGCGACCCGCATTATTATGTCTATTTTTGGCGACAATTCGCGGGTTATAAGTAACGATTCTGCAAAAGCCGTCCTCGAGCTGGAGGCAAAAGGTGTAACAGATTATGAGGCATACAGACCTCATGTGCAGGGGATACTGCAACGGGAAGCCTATGAGGATGGAGATTGGACTAAGGGTACGAGCTCCGTTGGTCAGTCGGTCGCCTTTGCGGGTGATATCCAGCCAGTTGAGGTAATATTCGACAACTTGATAAGCGAAGCACGAGCAGTTCGTAACCGTTTAGCACTGTCGTAGAGAGAGGACGAGCTATGGCAAATAATGTCAACGCGCCCGATGTCACAGTGGGTATTATTGGTACTGGTACTATGGGGCGCGGAATAATTCAGATTGCCGTTCTCGCCGGCTATTCTGTCAAGATGTTTGATGTTCAAGAGGGGGCTTGCGAAAAAGCTGCAGAGTTCATAACGCGAATGATCAATCGAGCTGCAGAAAAGGGGCAAATTTCCCAAGAGGAAGCTGTATCGGCAAACGGTCGACTTAGAATTGTCAGCAGTCTTTCTGATTTTTCAGACTGTGGCATCATGATAGAGGCTATTGCCGAGAATATAGAAGCGAAACGCGCTCTGTTCCAGGAACTAGAAGAAATCGTCTCGGCAGACACAATTTTGGCCTCAAACACGTCGTCACTGTCGGTGACTCAAATTGCTGCTGGATGCCGCGAGCCTGCGCGTGTTGCCGGCTATCACTTCTTTAATCCTGTACCATTATTGAAGGTTGTCGAGGTGGTTGAGGGGCAACTCACTGCTTCTTGGGTGACAGATAATCTTGAACAATTGGCGCTTAACTGCGGGCATGAACCTGTGCGAACCCAGGATACACCTGGGTTTCTGGTAAACCATGCGGGTAGGGGACTTTACACTGAAGGCGTTCGTATTTTATCGGAGGGAATTGCTCAGCCACACCAAGTTGATGAGGTGCTCCGCGAAGGAGGGGCAGGGTTTAGAATGGGTCCATTTGAATTAATGGACACAACTGGTCTGGATGTGTCCGGGGTGGTTATGGAATCCATTTACGAACAGTTCTACCAGGAGCCGCGGTTTAAGCCACAAGCTTTTATCCGCAACCGGATGGCTGCGGGCCTTTTTGGGCGGAAGGTCGATCAAGGTTTCTACCAATATAAAGAGAATAAAAAGGTGCCGGTTTCAGAGCCCCCAGCGCCGACAGAGCTACCTGAGACGGTTTGGGTAGGACCACCAGAGAATGAAGGGACGTCCATCTTAGCTGCCTTCCTGGGCCAATATGTTGAAGTCGAGGGCGGAACCAAACCTTCGGCTAAAGCTATTTGTATGGTTACACCTCTAGGCAGGGATACAACGACGACGGCTGTTGAACTCGGTATTGAGGCAGAGCGCACTGTCGGGGTTGATACGTTGTTCGGATTAGGTGGACGTCGGACAATTATGACTACAAGTATCACAGATGACACCGTTCGAGATTTATCGCACGCAGTACTCGCCGCAGATGGCGGCAGCGTGACTGTCATTCACGATAGTCCCGGATTTATTGCCCAGCGTGTGATATCTACGATTGTCAATATTTCGGCTGATATAGCCCAAATGCGGATCGCGACACCCGCGGACATAAATAAGGCAGTCAAGCTGGGACTCGCATACCCCCAAGGCCCCCTTGAGTTTGGTGATGCTCTGGGCCCCGCCAGAATTCTCATAGTTCTTAAAGCAATGTATGAATTTTACGGTGATCCAAGATACCGTCCAAGCCCTTGGCTCACACGCCGTGCCGCTCTTGGCGTTTCGCTAATGACGCCGGAGGCGTGATTGATTTGCAATATGTTTGCCCCTTTCTGGGGTTCTTAAAATGACAAGTCTATTATTTTAGGTTTTAAGTTTTGAAATAATAAACGGCCTTTTGTCTCCGTATTGCCCAGGGCACGTCCGTGTCCTCAATGTGTGTCGAACACATCTTGATATTTCGCTAATTGTTTCATTATGTAGTTAAGTTCTTCTGTCGATGGGTTGTCTGGATCTGCGACTGGAGGGAGAGCGCCAAACCTCATAAGACACGCAAGAAGAAGCAGGCGAGCCTTTGTTGACGTAAGGTTGCCACCACCGATAAAGGTGCCAGCGGGAGCCGCAAAACCCTCATTGTTTCCGCGTCCCACGCGGACTACCGGCATCCCGGACAGGGTGGCCTTGGCCATTAGCGCATTGCGAGCGGAGTTTGTCATGGTTCCGTACGGCGCTTGGCCTTCAATGATAAAGCCGGCTAATGGCGCATTTTTGAAATTATCTTCCATTAAAGCAAGGATATCGATTTCCCGTTCTGGACCGGCGTCGATCGATTCTGGGCTGTAGTTTCCTTCTTTAAGAATGTTAACTTTAGGAATAGCCTCTTCCAGTATATTTCCAGTGCTGTCTTTGATTTTAACTGTAATAGGTTTGTATTGATCGTCTGTCTTGAGGTAGCCGGTCACATTTTCCGGCAGGCGCGTCCGATTTACGTCAGAAAGATAGGTGTGTTTTGCCCCTGGCAGGTATGTAATAATTGGCGGCATCCCGTGTCTGACAGCCCCCAAAAGACCCCCGTGACCGCCCGTCGCGACGTAGCCGCCTGGGCGAGCCTCCCCTTTTTGAACCTCTCTCGCTGCGAAAATCTGTTGTTCCTGAATAACGACCATACCTGCGCGGTTTTTACCATCGGCTCCCCGCCATACTTCGGATGTTATATACTCTACCGAATCCACAATGTTTTTCGGTCCGTCGTTACTAATTTCACCGTGGGTGCGCTGTGCAGCGTTTCCGCAGACAGGCAGTTCTGTGTCCAGTAACAGATTTAACCAGTATAGGGTTTCTTCCACTCGCGGGCTCGCCTGGGTCCAAATTGCGCCAAGGTAGTCACCGCTATCTAAAATGCCCTGTATTTCGTTTACGATAGTTGCCATTACCCCGCGGGGTGGAGAGGCTGCTAAGTGCACGGGACGATAGGCAAAAAAATCTCTCCCTAGTTTCTCGGGTCGGATGTCCCCCTCTCCTTGATCGGTACGGGCGTTTTCCGGCAGCCCCTTCGTATAACCGCCTGATGGCAGAACCCGAAAAAAATCTACGTCAGCCAACTTTGAAATCAGGTTACCTGTCCCCTCCGCACTTATGCCGAAGCGATCTATCTCTTCAAAAATACGCGAGCCGTCGGGATAGTAGGCTTGTCGTGATTTTTCAGCGGGAGCCATTGGGAAAGCGCAGTCATCTTCCCAAGGAGCACCGTCCACCTGCAAAGCCATGTATGGGAGCGGATAAAGACCATCTTCGGGGAGTAACTCTATTCGGTAGACTGGCTTGTCACCATCCGAGATGGCTTTTTTGAGAAAATTGCCGTCCGAATCCAAATAACCATCCGGTGGACCGTAGAGCTCAGCGGCGTCTGCTTCTAAGGGATGAGCACTATACTGCTCTACGAAAACGGTTACGGGCGCCGCAAGCTTTTGAGGACGCAGAATATCAAATTTAGCGGGGCTGCCGTCCGGATTATTGATTAACTCTAACCCGTGTTTTTTCCGCGCTTTGTTGCTTGTGACTAGAGGCGGACTATTGCCGATGGTGGCGTTTGCCCCTGACAAATGCGCAATACGGGCTCTTGCTGTTTTAGATGGTTTTTCAGTCATTTTTCACCACATTAGTTGGCCACCATTTGGGTGGATAATTTGGCCGGTCATATAAGACGATCTGTCACTTAGTAAAAAATCTAGTACTGCGGCAACTTCCTCAGGCTTGCCCACCCGGCCGACCGGAAGGTTTTCACCAAAAGACTGAAGTGCGGCTTTCCATTCCTCGGTAGTGCGCCCCGATTTGAGGATCGGTGTGTCGATGGGTCCAGGACCGAGCGCGTTAATACGTATCCCGTAGGGGGCAAATTCAAGCGCCAGGGTCTTGGTTAAAGAGTAAATGGCCGCTTTTGCGGCGGTGTATGCGGCGGCGGCGGGGACTGCCATTACGGCGAAGTCCGACGACATATTGACTATTGCACCTCGACGAGCTTCCCGCATCCCCGGAAGTACGGCTTGGCAGCACAAAAAAGTACCTCTTACGTGGACTGCCATCATGCTATCCCAGTCCTCTTCCGCGATTTCACCGACGACGCCTCGGATAAAGATACCAGCAGCGAAGAAGGCCTTATGAATTTCACCGACGTCACGGGTTATCTGCTTGCACATGTCTTGAACAGATTCAGGCTCACTCACGTCCACTGCTATTGCTGTCGCGGTCCCACCTTCAGCTTCTATCTCATCAACCGTTTGTGCGGCACCGTCAGCATTCTTGTCGGCCACGACGACATGCATAGACTGTGCCATACGTTTTGCCGACGCTCGGGCTATACCGCTTCCACCGCCAGTCACTAGTATATTTTGTTTCTCATGTTCCATCAGAAAAGCCCCGCCCCGCCATTAACGCGAATGTCTTGGCCCGTGACAAAACTTGCATCTTTGCCGAGGAGAAACATCGCTGCTTCAACCATGTCAACCGGTGTGCCGATGCGTCCCAGGGGAATGTCTTCGCCTCTTTCGAATAGGTCCGTTTCCGACATTACCTGACGGGGCATCGGCGTGTCCGCAATGCCCGGGGATATTGCGTTGGCTCTAATGCCTGCGCGCGCGTGATCTAAGGCTAAGGCGCGCATTAGGCCGAGGACCCCGCCTTTAGTAGCGGCATAAGCGGAGCTATTGAGAGCACCGCGGCGAGCTATCGATGATGAGAACATTACGATACTTCCGGACCTTTGTTCCAGAAACCTAGGGAGCACGGCTTGGCAGGCAAATAGGGTGCCCTTGAGATTTACTGAAAAATGTTCTTCCCAATCTTTCAAAGTGAGTTCGAGAAATGGGGTCGCTCGATATATAGCGGCGCAGGTCGCTACCCCGGCTATAGTTTGGGCGCCCGCCGCAGCGTCAGCGACCGCATCAACCATTCCATTATAATCCCGCACATCGAGGCTATGAAAAGTCAGCGCGTCATTTTGAATATTTTGTAGGGCGCCTTCTGTAGTGTCCCATGCGGAGACGCAAAAATTCTCCGCCAGGAGGCGTTCCGTTAGTGCAAAGCCAATTCCGCTTCCCGCGCCCGTTACAATTATTGTTTCCATGTGTTTGTGCGCTCAAATGATTTTAAATGTATTATTATGAATTTTAGCCACGAACCCACTAATGAGTCTATCAATAGGAGAATAAGAAAACACAAACGATTCGCTAGCAAAGGGTTGAATCGTCCGGTGGGACAGATAAATTGCAGTCACTCTACAGTGGAGATCGTTTTGGTAACCCAGCTAACACGAATTGATTGGATTACCAGATTAATTTTTTCTGTTTTGCTTCTGGCTAAACCTGGCTGCGCGGATTTTTGCGGCCCTACATGAAGACTCCAACGTGTCTATAGATACAACGCTAGATTTTAAAAAACTCTCGAACGCTATCCGAGCACTGTCTATGGACGCCGTGCAGGCCGCAAATTCTGGCCACCCCGGTATGCCTATGGGTGCCGCTGACATGGCGACGGTCCTTTTTACCAAATATCTAAAATATGATCCGGCCGACCCTGAATGGCCTGACCGAGATAGGTTTATACTATCCGCCGGACACGGATCTATGTTGCTTTATTCACTGCTTTACTTGACCGGTTACCAGGACATAACAATTGATGAAATAAAGCAATTTAGGCAACTCGGCAGTAAAACCGCGGGACACCCAGAAGTGGGCGAAGCGGGTGGCATAGAAATGACGACGGGTCCATTGGGACAAGGTCTTGCTACAGCTGTTGGATTGGCCATTGCGGAAAGATCAATGAACGCCCGTTACGGCGACGAATTAGTGGATCACCGTACTTGGGTCATCGCATCCGATGGCGACCTTATGGAAGGAATCAGCCACGAGGCGGCGTCGCTCGCCGGGCATCTCCAACTAAAACGTTTAATGGTTTTATATGATGACAATCAAATATCGATAGACGGCAGCACTGATATGTCGCTTTCGGATAATGTTTTGGGGCGATTTGAGGCATATGGGTGGCATGCAAACCGCTGTGACGGACATAATGTTGACGCCATTTCCAAAGCCGTTGAGCAAGGGCTGGGTTCAGGTAAACCTTCTATCATCGCTTGTCGCACAATTATTGGGTATGGCGCTCCTAACAAAGCGGGTACCTCGGGATCCCACGGTGCACCACTCGGTGAAGAAGAGGTTACAGCAACGCGTGCAGCCCTGGATTGGCCACATGATCCATTTGTGATACCAGACGAAATACTTACGGCTTGGCGGTTGATTGGCCAAAAAAAATCCACACTGCGAGAAGCATGGGCCGAGCGCCTTCAACGATCTAATGTTCGCGAAGAGTTTGAGCGCGCCTTTGAGGGGCAGTTGCCGAAAGAGTGGGAACGAAAAGCCCAATTGGTGAAAGAGTCGTTTTCGGCTGACGCCCCCAAAATTGCCACACGCGCGTCTTCTGGTAAGACACTTGATGATCTCACGTCCGCAATCCCTGAGATGATTGGCGGTTCGGCGGACTTGACCGGGTCAAACAATACGAGAGCAGCTAATTTTAATCCTCTCAACGCTGAAGATTACGGTGGGCGTTATTTGTATTACGGCGTCCGAGAACACGGCATGGCGGCGGCAATGAATGGGATGGCGCTGCACGGAGGCGTGATCCCTTACTCGGGCACATTTCTTATTTTTTCAGATTACTTGCGACCGTCCCTCCGTCTCGCAGCGCTGATGCGCCAAAGAGTGATACACGTCTTGACTCACGATTCTATCGGTTTGGGAGAGGACGGGCCGACCCATCAACCAGTCGAACATCTCTCAAGTTTGCGGGCGATGCCAAATTTGAAAGTTTTTCGTCCGGCCGACGCAGTTGAAGTTGTTGAATGCTGGCAGTTGGCGTTGCAGAATTATGATGGCCCTTCGGTGATGGCTCTTACCCGTCAAGGTCTTCCAACGGTGAGGACAAACCACAATCCTGAAAATCTTAGCGGTAAAGGTGCTTATATCCTGGCGGAGGCGGATAGTATTAAACAAGCGACAATTTTGGCCACGGGCTCTGAGGTCGAAGTTGCCCTCAAGGCTCGCGAAATTTTAGAAGCAGAAGGAGTGGGTGTTGGCGTAGTCTCAATGCCTTGCTGGGAGCTATTTGAAAAACAGGACGAGGCCTACAAGGCTGATGTTCTGGGTGCCGGCGTCCGCGTCGCGGTTGAGGCGGCTGTCAAATTAGGTTGGGAACGTTGGATCGGGGATGGCGGCGGGTTTGTGGGCATGGAGAGCTTCGGCGCCTCCGCTCCTGCTACGCAACTTTACGAAAATTTTGGGATTACCGCCGCGGCTGTTGTGGCTGCGGTTAAGGACAGGCTTTAAAGGCCGACTATCAGCTTTATCTAGAGATCGGAGGGTTTTTGAAATGGTGGTTCGGGTTGCAATAAATGGTTTTGGCCGGATTGGTAGATTGACGCTGAGGGCGGCATTGGAGTCGAAGCGCAAGGATATCGAGTTTGTAGCAATCAATGACCTTGGGTCTCTCGAGATGAATGCGTTGCTTCTTCAAAACGATACGACCCATGGCAGGCTTTCCAATCGGGTCAGAAAAACTGCCACCGGCATAAACGCAGGCAGCGGAACAATTAAGGTATTTTCCGAGCGAGATCCAGAGGCGCTACCCTGGGGTAAACTCGGTATCGATGTCGTACTCGAATGCACCGGCATTTTTACGAAGCGGGAGCAGGCGGCGCAGCATCTTAAGGCCGGCGCAAAGAAGGTCTTAATTTCAGCGCCGGCCAGTGGCGAAGACTTAACCGTCGTATATGGGGTGAATGATCAAAGATTGCGCAAGAGTCACAAAATTGTGTCAAATGCCTCGTGTACCACGAATTGTTTAGCTCCTGTCGCTGCCGTTATGCACAAAGCTTTCGAAATCCAACAAGGATATATGACAACGATCCATGCCTACACGGGCGACCAGCGTATACTTGATACACTGCACAGTGATCCGCGTCGTGCGCGTGCTGCCGGTCAGTCCATGATTCCCACTTCGACGGGAGCTGCAAAAGCAGTAGGACTGGTGCTTCCTGAGTTAAACGGAAAGCTTGACGGAACATCAATCAGGGTTCCCACTCCCAATGTATCAGTAATTGACTTCACATTTATTCCAAAGAAAAAAACAAACGTAGAAGCGGTTAATTCTGCCGCCATAAGAGCCTCAAAATCTAATCGCTTAAAGGGCATTTTCAACGTTAATGAGCAACCTTTGGTATCAAGCGACTTTAATCATGATCCCGCGTCCTCGACATTTGATCTAACGCAAACTCAGGTCATTGACGGTAAATTGGTTCGCGTCGTTAGTTGGTACGATAACGAGTGGGGCTTCTCAAATCGTATGCTTGATACAGCTGTCAGCATGGGAAAGCTCAAATAAACCCCTTTTACCAGGCTTAAGTTGCATGCCCAGAACCCTTGACGATGTAAACGTTTCTGGCAAGCGTGTATTTTTGCGGGCGGACCTCAATGTGCCGATACGTGACGGGATGGTTACGGACGCAACGCGAGTAGAAAGGCTAGCACCTACAATTGTCGAGCTTGTTAAGAACGGCGCTATCGTTATTGTTGCTTCCCATTTCGGCCGACCGGGTGGCCGGTACAATCCTGATTATTCTCTTCACCAACTGGTTGAACCGCTTTCTCGCGAGCTGGGGGAGTATAATTTGTCGTTTTGCGGTGATTGCATTGGACCCGAGCCGGAAAATTCTGTCCGTGCCGGCAAACCAGGGGATATAATTTTATTGGAGAACCTTCGTTTTCATCCCGAAGAGGAAGCGAACGAGGCAGAATTTGCTCATAAACTCGCAAAGCTCGCTGACATATACGTAAACGATGCATTCTCTGCAGCTCACCGAGCGCACGCGTCAACGGATGCCATAGCGAGGCTCTTGCCGTCTGCGGCAGGGCGTTTAATGCAGGCGGAGCTTGAGGCGCTCGGTTCGGCCCTAGGAGACCCAGAGCGGCCCGTTGGAGCGATTGTAGGAGGCGCTAAAATCTCGACTAAATTGGAACTTCTCGGAAACCTCGCGGACAAGGTCGATATTTTGGCGATCGGCGGTGCGATGGCAAACACATTCCTGCATGCCCTTGGAAGTGACGTTGGAAAATCTTTGTGTGAGCACGATATGGCCCATGTAGCTCGTGAAATTCTCGCTCGCGCTGATGGGATTGGCTGCGAAATCGTGTTGCCGGCGGACGCTGTTGTTGCGCGCGAATTTTGTGAAGGCACGCCGTCTGAGGTGGTCCCGATAACCGCTGTTCCAGCGGAAATGATGATCCTCGACATAGGTCCCGGTAGTGCTAACGGCCTTGCTTCCAAACTCGCAAAGTTGAAAACATTGGTTTGGAACGGCCCATTAGGCGCTTTCGAGATACCACCTTTTGATGCCTCAACAATTATGGTGGCCAAAGTCGCGGCTGACCTTACCCGTTCTGGGGCGCTTAATACTGTTGCGGGCGGTGGAGATACAGTCGCCGCTTTGTCAGCGGCCGACGTTCTAAAAGAATTTTCATATGTATCAACCGCGGGGGGTGCGTTTCTCGAGTGGTTAGAAGGTAAAGTGCTACCGGGTGTTGCTGCACTCGGTTAGTTTCTGTTGGTTCTATGATTTTGTGTTTGCACTAATAAATGCTTTTATTTCGCTGTTTGTCATTGCGCGCGGAAACATTTCCGCCCTCATAGCCACGCGTTGCGAGCTAATCGCTTCTATAGTTTCTACCATGCGATCTAGATCAGCTCTTGATTTTATAAGTTTAACGCAGACTTTGGCTTGTTCAACGAAATGATCTTTCTCGTCGTCATAAATTACCTGCATTGCTTTGGCTGTCATTTCATTGAGTCGGTTTCCCGATAATTTGGCTCCTTCTCGAAACAGGCGCGCGCCTCCTCCTTCAGTGAAACCCACAGCAGCTCTTGTTAGATCGTCACCATTGTTTACATACTCTCTGCGCAGATTTCCTAACTTAATTTCCTCGGGTAGTTGAATTGTGTCATCCGCGCAAATCTTACGTCCCACGACATACTCGAAAATATCCGCTAATAATACATAGTGATTAAACTCTTCTGTGAGTTGGGTCAGCAGAAAATGGTACTCATGTCTGTCAATACTTTTGTCGACTTCGGGAAACTGAGCCACGAGCTCTTCAAGCTCTTTGTGGAGGCCATTAAAGAACCCGTCTACGGGATGCAATTCTTTCCAGAGTTGAGCTTTAAGGTAAAATCTATGATCTTCATTGTTCGCGATTGCAAAATAGCGTTTGGCTATTTCACCTTCGCATTCCCAGTAGGGCCAGGCCGAATCGACTAAAGTTTGTTCGATATCTATATCCATCTACGGCACCTCTTTTCATTAGTTTTAGCAATCATACGCGGGGGACGCTAGATTGCGTCTACGCTGCAGATTAGAGAGTATGTCAGCGGGAGGTTAATAGGGATGATACATCTAGAAACAGATGTTTTAATTGTCGGCGCGGGTGGCGCCGGGATGTATGCTGCAGTTTCCGCTGCACGGAATGGCGCTAGTGTGATCTTGGCAGATAAAAGCTTAATCGGACGAGGCGGTGCGACAATCATGGCCCAGATGACGACGGCGGCGGCGCTTGGCGAAGAAGAGCCGGATAATTGGGAGAAGCATCTCGATGACACTCTCGAGGCCGGCCGCGACCTTTGTGACGAAAATTTGTCAGCGGTCTTGTGTGAGGAGGCCATTACACGAATACGCGAGATGGACACCTGGAAGGTAGGATGGGCTCGGAAAGATGATAAAATCACCGGCGTAATGGCACCCGGACACAGTGTGCCACGATGCGTTTATGTGGATTTTCTCAATACGGGACCAGCCGTTGCTAAGTGCCTTCGTACCCAGGTGGCACGTGCCGATAACGTTGTTCGGATTAGTGGGTTAGCTATTAATGAAGTTATCGTTGCCGACGGAGTTGTAATTGGAGCTGTTGGTTGGAACCTGGAAGATTCAAGCCCCGTTATAATTTCTACTAATGCTGTAGTTCTAGCGGCTGGCGGCCTGACCCGAATATACGCGCGAAACAGCGCCTCTACGAATATGAATGGGGATGCATATGCGCTAGCCCTTAGGGCAGGTGCGGAATTGATCGATATGGAGTTTCCCCAGTTTTTTCCGATCGGCCATTTGGCGCCACGCTTGGTCGGTATGGATCCAATTATGTGGGACCCCTTCCGTTACAAGTTAGGTGGGCGGCTTTTGAACGCAGAAGGAGAGGAGTTTGTTCATAATTATGGCGGACAAGACGAGGGTAAATATACCACCACCCGGGATATTATTTCGTACGGTATTACCAAAGAAGCGGAGGCAGGCCGCACGACCGAAAACGGCGGAGTCCAATTAAGCTTTCAGCATTTGCCAGAGGAGGAGTTGCGCGCGGCCTTTGGCCCAGTCATTGACCGTTTAGCTGCCAATGGTATCGACTTAACGGCCCGTACCGTTGAGGTTTCCCCTATAGCGCACTACCACATGGGGGGCATTAGGGTAAACACTCGTATGGAAACCTCTGTGCCTGGACTGTACGCTGCAGGAGAAGCGGTTGGAGGGGCAAATGGGGCGAACCGGCTATCGGGGAATGCTATACCTGAGGCGTTTGTATTCGGTGAGAGGGCTGGTAAATTTGCCGCGGAGTTCTCGTGCGGCCGGAAACGGCCCGTAATTAATGCGGGGGCAAACGAACAAGTTACCAATCTTCAATCCCTATTGGAAAAACAAGAAAATGGACAGGATGACAAGTTAGCTTTAGGTAGAATTTGGGCTCGACTACAGGAATTGATGTGGAAAAACGTGGGCGTTTTGCGGACAGGTGAAAAACTTGCGACCGCGCTTGCAGAAATTACCGATATGCGTCTCTCGTTGGAAGAGACATCGCCGTCTGGTAATCGTGAGTTCAACCTAAACTTGCAAGATTGGTTTGACCTAAGATCTGCTCTTCTGGTAGCGGAATCAGTAACCTTTTCTGCAATTAACCGAAGAGAAAGTCGCGGCGCCCACCAGCGTGAAGATTATGCGAAAATGGATCCGGAGCTTAACGTGAACCAGAGACTTCGCCTTAATTCTGATGGCAGATTACTCAGTAATTTTGCTGAGCAGGTTGTTCAATGACCATTACCTCCAAAACTGTTCCCATTACAATAAAACGCGGCGTCTCTGGGGGTGCATCCTACGAAGAGACTTTTGATGTTCCCTATACAGAGGGGATGTCTGTTCTGGATGCTGTTGTTTGGATCCGGGGTCACGTCGATTCGTCAATTGCATTCCGGTATAGCTGCGTAAACGCTAACGCCTGCAAGGAGTGCATGGTCTTGGTGAACGGTAAAACAGAATACGCTTGCACTGCTCGCCTCTCCCTTCAAGGAACTATAGTTGGTCCGTTAGAAAACAAAACTTTAATTAGAGACCTGGTAACCGATATTGTACCCCCGAAAGAAAATCTACGGGTAATTCTGTCCGGAAGCGGTCGTTAACAAACTTTACCTTTTTTGATCTACGAAATTTACTTCAACCAATTTTCTCCTCGGCAAGCATTCGTTCTACGATGCGACGTGCCTGAAGCACCCCCTGATCGGCGTTAATATCGACCCCCTCCCAGTTTGGTGGCGCGATATTGAGACTTTGTTGCTGGGCCGCAAGAATATCAACGTCTTCGCTAAAAGCATTGCGTGCCGCGTCGGCCAGGAAAGTGGTTAAATCCTTGTCTTCTAGTTTGTAGTTTCGAGCGTGATGCCAAAAATAGTGACACGAGCGCTCGGTTTCTGGTGTGATTGTGTGGTTTGAGTAAACGGTTATGCCCTGGCCGCGGTCTCCGTGTTTCGCACCTGTACCGGCGACCGCGCATCCGGCGTCAATCACCACGTGGGTTGGCGCCGTCCACGTAATCAGCTGCCATCGGTCAACGTTACCTATAAAATCCCCGGCACCCGCAAACATTGGCGGGGGAGGCATATCCATTATCCATCTATCTACGTGGATTCTATTTCTATCGTGCCGTGTTTTGATTGGCGCTTCCGTGATACCAGCCGCGCCGAGAGTTGTCGCATGCACAAACTGGACATGGGATAGGTCAAGCAGGTTGTCCACTAACAGCTGATGATTTCCCTGTACGTGAAAATAACCCGTATTTGATACCCAAGCGGGATCGTCATTCCATTGGTAATTTGGAATCGACTTTTTATCTGCCAACTCAGGGTTTCCCAGCCAAATCCAAATATAGCGATATTTTTCTACAACGGGGAATGCACGAACAGCTGCGCCCGGGGGCACTCGGGCCTGTCCAGGAACAGAAATACACTTCCCGGAACTGTCAAACTCTAGTCCATGATAACCACACCGGACCGTATTTCCATTGTGTGTCCCTAGCGATAAAGGTAAGTGGCGATGACAACAGCGATCTTCTAACGCTGCCGGTCGTCCTGAATCCATTCGGAATAAAACGATAGTCTCCCCACAAATTCGGCGGCTAAGGAGGTCGTGCGACAGTTCATGACTTTGTGCCGCGACGTACCAGGCATTTCTTATAAATTTCATAAAGTATTTTCTCGTATCATCTCGACTATTCGGGCTGGTTCAATCGGAAGATCTTGAATAATGATGCCAAAAGGAGATAGAGCGTCCTCCACTGCTGACGCGATAGCTGAAGTTACAGGAATTGTGCCGCCCTCACCCGCACCTTTTACACCAAGCGGATTTAGCGGAGTGGGGCTCTCCATGTGCACTACATCAAAGAATGGCACTTCTGGCGCCGTGGGTAATAAGTAGTCGGCAAAGTTTGTAGTTTGGGGCTGTCCTCGCTCATCATAAATCATACGTTCAAAAAGCGCACAACCAAGCCCGTGAGCTGCCCCCCCTGTTATTTGTCCTTCAACAATAGTGGGATTAATTAGCTTGCCACTGTCGTGTACGATTACATAGTTTAGCACTTGTATATTGCCTGTGCCGGGGTCTACCTCGACCTCCGCCACATGAACACCGTTACAATAGGTTTGTGTTGAAGGTGTGAAGGTCGCACTCGCTTCCATTCCGGGTTCCACTTCTCCCGGTAACGAAAACCCTGGCATGCCCTGTACAGCCCGCGCCACCTCACCCAGCGTTACGGACATCTTTGCTACACCGCGAACTAACACCACTCCGCCGCTAATATCTAGGTCTTCTTCTGCGGTTTCTAAGAGGTGCGCTGCGACCTTTAATATTTTATTTCGGACCGCAATAGACGCTATGTGCACGGAAGACCCCGCGGTTACCGCTTGTCGACTTGCAAAGGCACCCAGGCCTAACGAAACATACCGCGTATCTCCGCTTAAAACTTCAATATCGCTTATTGATACCCCAATCTGACTGGCACAGACTTG
>CAZOHS010000013.1:22607-32188 GCA_964579285.1 uncultured Rhodospirillaceae bacterium
GATCGATCAATACGTAACTCCCTCGATATCCGGTCCATTAGCCGTTCCATGGCAAAGGTGCCTTGCGGGCGTCCAGCACCCCGTACCGGAGATACCGGCGTCATGTTTGTGAGTGCGAGTTTGACGTCCAATGAGAGGGTTGGCAGCTCATAGGGACCCAAGAAATTGGTTGCGGCGTTATAAGGTAGGTTGACCCCATAGGGTGTATAGGCACCGTGGTCGTGTGTAATTTCCCCGCGTACCCCCAGAAGGTGTCCATTTTGATCAATTGCTACTTCTAGATTCCACAGCTGGTCTCGTTCCATAGTGGTTGCAGTAAAATGTTCTCGCCTATCTTCTACCCATTTTATTGGCTGACCTAAAATCATAGCTGCGGCGGGGACGACGACTTCTTCTTGGTAGAATACAAACTTAGGGCCGAAACCACCTCCGACATCTGGTGTTAGTACGCGAATTTGATCCTCAGACCGTCCAAGTAATTCGACAAGAATAGAGTGGGCGCGATGCGCCATTTGTGTTGAAGACCATATGGTTAATAAACCATCTCGGACGTTGTTACGTGCAACGACCCCTCGGCACTCTATTGCGTGTCCCAGACCCTTATGCTGTTGAAAAGTTTCTTTGAAAACGTGGGATGCGCCCAAAAATGCTTCCTCAACATCTCCGTATTCTAGGGTGAAATCAGCAACCAGGTTATTTTGGAATTCTGAGTGAGCTTTATTTGAGTTTTGCTCGAGGGCATTTCTGTAATTTGCAGAAATCGGCAAAGAATTATATGCAACTTCTACGACAGTCGCCGCATCTTCGGCAACGTAAGGTGAATCTGCGATAACGCAGGCGACCGGCTCTCCCACATAACGGACTTCTCTATCCGCCAGTACGGATGGGCTCGCCGATAATTTTAGTGCGCCCGAGGGCTGTTCAACTGGCATTACCGTGTTGGTTAGATAAGGCCGCAAGTCGTCAAGCGTGTATATAGCTACAACACCCGGTATCGTCATTGCACGCGAGATACCAATTTCAGAAATCTCAGCATGGGCAACCGAGCTTCGTACGAACGCGGCATGCAACATACCTGGAAGATGGATGTCGTCGAGGTAACGACCTTTACCGCGTAAAAGTGCGGGATCTTCTAAACGGGAAACTTTTTGGCCAAACACTTTTATTCTCCAACTTCCCATAACAATACCGATAGTACGGACGGACGTCATCAATACGCGGTTATGAAAAATTCCTTTATTTATATCGACCGAAAACTAGGTGAAGGACTTATAGTTTTCGAGTTTATGATTTGGGTATCAATAGATACAAATTTTCTTGCCCGACTGTAATGTAGAGCTCATCATGGAAGTATGTCAGATGAAGAAAAGCTGGGTGGTCCATCTGTAGTTATGATTCCCGAAGGGGATAACCTTGAGCGCTTGGTGTGTCCCGACTGTGGTTTTATTAATTACGAGAATCCAAAGATTGTCGTGGGTTCCGTTTGCAGCTGGCAAAACAAAGTTCTTTTGTGCCGTCGGGCTATTGATCCCCGCAGGGGATATTGGACGATTCCAGCGGGATATTTAGAGCTCAACGAAATGGCCGAAGTTGGAGCGATGAGAGAGGCCCTGGAGGAAGCATGTGCGACAATTGATATTGAGGGGCTTATCTCTGTATACACTATTCCTAGAATAAGCCAGGTCCAGTTAATATATCGCGCGACCGTCTGCGACGGGGTCTTTGCGGCAGGTGAGGAAACCCTGGAGCTTCAATTATTTGAGTGGGGCGATATACCCTGGACGGACCTGGCATTCCCGTCCGTTAAGTGGGCCCTTGAACATTGGAAATTAATAAAAGATCTTGAGTGTTGGTCGCCGTTTACAAATCCGAGCGGGGAAGACGGGAGCTACTTGTAAAAACTACACTCTAATTTCCGTGGGTGGAAATATACCGGCCTTGCCAATCATTGCAGGAACGGAATGACCAAGCTGTTCGCCGACCCAATCACCGACTGCTATCAGCTTTTCGAT
Organism: uncultured Rhodospirillaceae bacterium; assembly: GCA_964579285.1. Lineage (GTDB taxonomy): Bacteria > Pseudomonadota > Alphaproteobacteria > MPNO01 > UBA830 > JAYZQT01. The sequence goes on from CAZOHS010000013.1 coordinate 24,620, forward strand.
ATCAACCCCGGTTTTAATACCCATGCGGTGCAGCATATAGATGAGGTCTTCGGAGGGGACATTCCCTGTCGCGCGAGGAGCAAAAGGGCACCCGCCAATACCACCTGTAGACGCGTCGATTGCTTGGACGCCGGCCTCTACCGCGGCATATGAGTTTGCTAAGCCAGTATTGCGCGTATTATGGAAATGAGCACGTAATCGTGCTGTGGGAGCCACTTCGGCCACTGCGCCGACCAACTCCGTCACTTGGCTCGGGACGGCGCATCCTATTGTATCCGCCAATGCTATTTCAAAGGTATCGTTGTTAGCACAGCGTTTTACGAGCTCGACGACCCTTTCGGGAGGCACCTCACCCTGAAACGGGCACCCGAAGGCTGTCGATATTGTAAGAGAACAACGTATATTTGCATTTTTAGCGGTGACGGCAATGTCATCGTACACGTCAATGGCCTGCTCTATCGTGGTGCCTTGATTTTTCTGGCTAAATGTATCTGACGCAACGAGCGCGTAATTTATTTCCTTACAACCCGCTTCTATAGCGCGATCCAGGCCGCGTTTGTTTAAAACCAGACCAATATAAGTGACACCATCATTATCAGGTAAGGATCCAATCACTGCTTCTGCGTCTGCCATTTGGGGTACGCGCTTGGGATGCACGAAACTAACCGCCTCCATCCGGCTAATACCAGCATCTACGAGTCGTTTAATGAATTCGATCCGAGTACTTACCGTTAGTATCTCTGTTTCGTTTTGGAGGCCGTCGCGAGGGCCTACTTCAACAATTTCAATCGACGGCGGCAGGTTCACCATGGTTTGTTACCTTTGTCTTTCGTTTGTTTAACCTTACTAGGTTTTGTATGGTCTCGCACGTCGTTCAGTCCTGCGAGAGGCTAGCCCGCACAGAGCCCCTAAAATAGCCAGAGCGGTAACCAGCCAAATTACGTCATTCCAATTACCTGTAGCCATACGTACCGCCCCGATTGCCGGCGGTCCGAATAGCATTCCCGTATTAGTGCCCATGACGATAACCCCACTCGTCGTTCCAATATGGGAGGCAGAAGGGGCATAGATTGACACAGATGCCAGGGCTGCGGCGGGGATCATACCACCAAAAATACCATAAAACATCGCACACACTAATCGCATCACATCAGGAATATTCGCCGAAAAAATACCGATTTGGGTGCATCCCATGCCAATAGCCCCGATCGTTAATAAAACCCAAATTTTAACGCCTCTGCCCATCCACAGTGCTGAAAGCCAATTTCCTCCTGCGTTAAATAACAGGACGATCGCGGGAATGGCAGCCGCTGGAAGGTTGGAATATCCGTATTCCTCGGTTAGGTAGGTCGGAAGCCAAGCCATAATCGAAACGTGTTGAGCGGCATAAAGCCCGAAACATGCGGCCGCTAGTATTGTGCCAGGTACTGAAACGCATTGGATTACGGAGCTTATCAAAGACCTTGATTCTGCACCCTCGCTGGTTTGCGGAATCCAGTTTTTAGTGACTAGCACCACAATAAGTGTCCAGGTGAGCGTCAAGCCCGCACTCAGAATCCAAAGAAACTGCCAATCATAGTTTTGCAGTACTATGGCCGCGCCAACTAAGATTCCGGAAAAGCCGAGTGGTAGATAAGAAGACCATATTCCCAGTGCCCATTTACGGTCTCGGGGCGACGTTACATGTGTTATCATCCCCACGCCGGTTACGGTAACCGCTGTAAAACCCAAGCCCTCCACAAAACGGGAGAAGAGCATCAAACTACCTGTGGTGGCTGCAGCTCCCATAAAAGTACCCACGCATAAAACAAGTAGTCCAGTGATTAATACACGCCGTTGTCCAAGTTTGTCGGCCAGTGTGCCGGCGATTAATCCCAGCGCAAATCCGGTAAGGGAAATCATTGAAGCTATCCAACCCCCTATAACGAGGTCCACTTGGAGGTCGGCTCTAATTTCAGGTAGAGCTGGTGGCAGTTTGCCCAGATGCATAGCTGCAATGATTCCCGCGCCGAACACGACCCACATCACCGGCCATTGAGTGCGCGGAATTTCCTTGGTTTGGGACATGATGTTTTATCTCCTGTCTGGCTTGACCCGTCCATACCCGTGGGCGACGATTAGGAAAATTATAATTGCGTAAAAGGGGGTAGAATGAGCACCGAATCTGTGCCGCGTGAGGGGCCGCTCAAAGATATTAGAGTTATCGAGATGGGAACAATGATCGCGGGGCCCTTTTGTGGCCAATTGCTGGCAGATCATGGTGCAGAAGTGATTAAGTTGGAGCAACCAACAGTGGGTGACCCCATGCGCGAATGGGGCAAAGAAAAGCCTCACGGTAAAGCTCTGTTCTGGCCGGTGCTCGGCAGAAATAAGCTTTCAGCAACACTAAATGCGCGGGAACCGGACGGCCAGAAACTGGTCAAGGAGCTCGTAGAGTCTGCTGATATGTTACTTGAAAACTTTAGACCCGGTACGATGGAGCGATGGGGGTTAGGATATGAGCAGCTATCTGCAATAAACCCTAAGCTGATTATGATTCGGGTCTCCGGTTTTGGGCAGACTGGCCCTTATGCGAAGCGAGCAGGTTATGGGGCAATCGGTGAGGCGATGGGCGGGCTCCGGTATACTACGGGGGATCCATCCCTGCCGCCTAGTCGCGCCGGCATTTCCATCGGTGATACACTTGCCGCGACCCATGCGTGCCTTGGTGCTATAATGGCGTTACATCAAGTGCATATAACAGGCCGGGGTCAGGTTATAGATGCGTCAATATATGAATCGGTCCTAAATATGATGGAGAATTTAATTACTGACTATGATGTGGGTGGGTATATTCGCGAGCGCACCGGATCGTTTTTGCCTAAAATAGCTCCCTCCAACGTTTATCCAACAAGGGATGGGATTTGGCTCGTTATCGGAGCCAACCAAGACACGGTTTGGGTGCGCATGGCAGCTGCCATGGGACGGCCGGAGTTGGGCTCTGATGTTCGTTATGCTACCCACGCAGCGAGGGGCAGCAATCAAATAGAGCTCGATGAGTTGATCGCTGACTGGACTAAGAATTTCAGTTCTGACGAGCTGGAAGACTTATTAAATGAACACGGTATACCCAACGGTAAAATTTTCCGTGCACCAGAAATGCTCGACGATCCGCAATTTAAAGCCCGAGACAGTATTATTCGCGTTAATCATCCCGAATTTGGTGAAATGGCTATGCAGAACGTAGTCCCAAAGTTTTCAATGACACAGGGAACTGTGCGACATCCCGGTCCAAAGCTGGGTGAACATAATAAATACGTTTGGAGCGATATCGTCGGTAAAACGCTCGACGAGATTGACGAGTTAAAAAAACAGGGAACTATTTAGAAACACAATGCTAAAGACCGGTAAGGAGCATCTTGAATGTTTGCGTGATGGGCGCGTCGTTTATATAGGTGGCGAGAAAGTTGATGATGTGACCACGCATCCAGCGTTCGCTGCTAGCGCGCAATCAATGGCGGCACTTTATGATATGAAGGCGGATCCTTCTAACCGCGATTTGATGTCGTTCGAGGAAGACGGGGAGCGGCACTCAATGTATTATCTAAAACCCCGGTGCCAGGAAGATTTGCGTCGGCGTATGCGTGCCCATAAAAAAATCGCTGACGAGACCTGTGGCCTATTTGGGCGTTCGCCTGATCATGTTTCTAGTTTTGTTACCGGGCTTGCTATGAAATCTGAAGTCTTTGATGAAATTGGTCCTAATTACGGGACCAACTTACAGAAACACTACGATTATATGCGCCAACAAGATATTTATGCGGCGTACGCGGTTCTGCCTCCCGCTGGCGCTCGCAATCCAGACTTCTATCATAGTAAGGCTCTGCCCGTTCCGACTCTTCGTGTGATTGACGAACGCGATGATGGTTTGGTGATTTCCGGAATGAAGATGTTAGCGACTGGTGGAATTTATGCAGATGAACTTTGGATAGGTAATTTGTTACCCATTGCACCCGGACAGGAAGCAGAGGCTGTGACCTGCGCTGTTCCGTGTGGTACGCCTGGTGTCAGTCTCTGGTCCCGTAAACCTTTCGCACAGGGTCTTGTAAATAGTTTTGATTATCCACTCTCGGCAAAGTTTGATGAGAGTGATGCGATGGTGATTTGTGAGAATGTCTTGGTGCCTTGGGAAAAAGTGTTTGTTCATTCACATACGGAAATGTCTCGTGGCATCTATGTACAGACACCATCTCACGCAATGGGTAATCATCAATCGAACATTCGATTTTGGTCTAAAATGCAACTTTTAACGGGCTTGTTGAGCAAAATTACACAGGCATCGGGAAATCACGAGATCCCGGCAGTTGCGGATCAGCTTGGCCGGATGGCTGCCCTGGAAGCTACGCTTGGCGGTATGATTCATGGTCAGATTGAGGCCTATGAGGACTGGCCAGGCGGTGACCAAGACTACGTAACGGTGAACCGTCGTTATATGTATGCAGCCTTAAATTGGTGTACTGAAAATCATTCATCGATTATTGAGATGCTGCGTGAAATGATGGGCGGAGGTGTTTTTCAAATGCCTGCCGATGTCTCCGTCATGAATAATCCCGAACTGCGGAAACAATTCGAACAATTCTGGGCAACCCCATTTATGGATAGCTTCGATAGGATGAAACTATACCGGTTAGCTTGGGATCTCGTGGGTTCGGAGTTTGCTGGTCGGCACACCTCGTATGAGAAATTTTATGCTGGCGCCTATTTTGTAATTCGCAATCATTCTTTTCGAGAGGCCCCGTGGGAAGAATTTCAGACGATCGTTGAGCGGCAACTCCGGGCGATAAAATTACCTGATGATGCGGCGAGGGATTAAGATCGACCGGCCTGACTTTCATGTGGACTAATTCAAATCAAACCCTCGCTTCGGTTTTTCTTTCAGACCATGCCAGCATGTAGGTGCTGGAAAAGATTGCGATGGCACCTAATACAGTCCAGTAGTCCGTTGTTTCATGAAAAAATATCCAGCCTGCAACTCCTACTATTGGCAATCGCAAAAAGTCGAACGGCACAACAGCGCTCATTTCAGCTACGTTATAAGCACGTGTGACAAACCAAATGCCTCCGGTTCCCGTAATTCCGACCGCCACGAGAACTATCAAATCTAGGTAGCCTGGTGTAACCCAATAAAATACCGCAGGAATTCCCGCTAGAGGACACATTAGTATGTTGACCCATAGCGTTGTGGTCACAACATTATCTGTTGATGTTAATTTTTTTATACACATGTTAGAGCAGGCATAGGCCACCGCGCCGCCTAAAACGACCGCCGCCCCAAAACCAATTTCAGAAAACCCGGGTCGGAGTATAATTAACACGCCGGCAAACCCGCCAAAGGTAGCCGCTAACCTGACCCCACTTAATTTCTCGCTTAAAAGGACTGCTGCTAAAGCCACGATAAAGATTGGTTGGGTAAAGCTTAGTGACACAACTTCGGCGAGAGGAATCTCGCTTATGCCAATAAACAGCCCCAACATACCAAAATAAGCAAAGATTGCGCGCAATAAGTGGAGCGGAAAACGGCGCGTCTTAAGTATTTGTATGCCCGAAGAGCGCATTAAAGGCGCGAGCAGCAGAACACCTACTAAGGTACGTATGAACAAAATTTGAAACGACGTGAAGTCTTCTGAAAGGAAACGGACCATAACCATCATCGACGACCATAGAGCGACCGCTAGCAGCATAAAGCCAATGCCCTTTAGGGCACTTTCCTTTTGTTTAGTCATAGACGAATTAGCCCATGCAGACTAACTCAAACCGGTCATTATATGTTTTTTAAAGGCCGACCGGTCGCATAGCTTTTTATACCAGCGGTAAAGATCGGGATATTCTTCGCGCTCGATGGGCAGTTCGTACCATCGATACGCGATGGGGCCGATTGGAATATCTGCCATGGTAAAGTTGGCACCACCTACGTATTCATTACGTTTAAGATGTTTATTTAAAATTGCCCACTTTTGAGACCAGGTATCGCGCGCGGCCTCAATTTCTCTTGTATTTCGCTCTTCGGCCGATTTCCGGATTAATCCGTGAAATACGGGTACCATATTTTGCACCAGCTCTGTTAATTGCCAGTCCATCCACATTTCGCAGCGCGCTCTCGCGCCTGGGTCTGAGGGGCATAATTTACCCATACTGTGCTTCGAAGCGAGGTAACGAACGATGGAATTTGATTCCCATAGCACCAGATCGCCGTCAACAATGGTTGGGATGCGGCCATTGGGGTTTAGTGCTAAATAAGGTGTCTCAGTGTTTTTACCAAATTGTCCGCCTACATCTTCCCTATCATACTCAAGACCAATTTCGTCTAGCACCCAGAGCGCCTTCATAACGTTTGATGAGTTTACTCGACCTTTTAGCTGCAGCATTATCTGAATTCCTTATTGTAGGCCTATTTCAATAACGTGTTTTTGAAACTCTGGTCTTTCACATATTTCCTGGTGCCATCGTTTTAAATGAGGAAAATCTTCTCTATCAATCGGCAGATTAAACCAGCGGTATGTGAATGGTGATGCGGGGATGTCGCCAATTCCAAAATTTTCTCCCGAAAGATATTCATTCTTTGCGAGCCATCCATCCATAACTTTATTTGCTTGAGCCCATAGGTCACGTGAAGCAGAGATACGGCCCATGTCCCGATCGCCTTCCGGTGTTCGTATTAAACCCTGAAAAACCGGTACATGCCGTGGTGCAAGGATTGAAAGAGCCCAGTCCATCCAGCGGTGGGCACTCGCACGCTTTTGTATATCGTCTGGCCAATACTCGGTTCCGCGGGCGTGCTTTTCCGCCAGATAACGGACAATAGAATTAGACTCCCATAGAATGAAACCTTCATCGTCGATTGTCGGCACAACACCGTTAGGGTTCAGGGACAGATATTCTGGTTGATCATTCCCGCCAAATGGTCCCCCGATATCTATTCTTTCAAATGGAATTTCAAGTTCTTCGCAAAGCCAAACCACCTTTTGGACATTTGAGGAACTGGAGCGCCCTAGAATTTTCAACATTAGTATTCTCCGTTTAATCTAGTTTGAGAAAAAGGCATTTCAAATATGAACTTTCCGGTAGGGCGGGGTGGACCGGGTGATCTGGCGCAGCTCCGCCCACATGCAACACGATCGCGTTCCGTCTTGCGTCGACAACGCCTTTGTTAACGTCTTCTGTAAACATTTTGACATCGACGTGGTGGGAGCAAGAGGCTATGCATAGTATTCCGTTTTGCTCGACGATCCGGGCGGCCAGTCCCGCTAACTTTCTATATCCACGCCTACCTGATTTCAGGTCTTTTTTGGTTCTCACAAATGCTGGCGGGTCGGCAATCACCACACCAAACCGCTCTTTATGGGTATTTAAGTCTTCTAATGCCGTGAAGGCGTCGGCTTTCAAAAACTGACAACGATTTTCAACTTTTGAGATTTCTGCTGCTTTTGAGGCGAGGTTCAACGCTTTTTTAGAACGATCTACACATAAAACTTCGGACGCTCCTTTAACGGCCCCTTGTAGCCCAAATCCTCCAACATACGAATAGATATC
>CAZOHS010000013.1:32288-34666 GCA_964579285.1 uncultured Rhodospirillaceae bacterium
TTTTTAACGCTTCTATGATGTTGCTCGAAAGCAATTCCATGCCCGCGGTATTCAATTGGACGACGCATGTTTCGTCGAACCGGTCTATAATTAGGCCGGGCAATCCGTCCGCTTCGGCATGCACTAGTCTATAATAGGGGACCTGAAACATTCGGTTTCTTAAATTGAGGGCAGATACCAATCGAGCAGCAATCCAACTCGTATCGATCGTTGAACTGATCTCCCGGGACAAAATACGGGCACAGATGAGGGATTGGGGGTTAAACATTGCTGTTCCGATTCCATTGCCATTTGTATCGCATAGCGAAACCAAAGTACCCGGCGCCAACGCTTTTGCGTTAAGGCTCATTTCCACCTCATTTGAGAAAACCCATGGGTGGCCTTCACTAACGCGTTTATGCCGCCTAGGTTTAAGCTTGATCGTTGGGTACTTCCCGGAATTTGGTGCTGCAGAACAAAGGCCACGGGCTATGCTTTGGTCTGCACGGTCTGTTTGTTTCAGGGTGTTACTCCTTCAGGTCCTTCTTGGCCTCGCGGATAGTGCTGTAATATCCTGCGATAAATATTGTCAAGGCGCCGAGACAGGTCCAGATATCGATTACTTCGCTGAATAGAAACCAGCCGAGAATAGCGGATAAAGGCAAACGCATAAAATCGAATGCAATTACAAAACTTGCGTCGCCTGCCGCAAGTGAACGTGTAATGCAGTAATGTGTAGCATACCCTGTAATTCCTAGACCTATAATTGCAGGTATGTCCGCATATGCTGGCGTCTCCCACACGAATATTGCCGGGATTGCCGAGTAAATCAAAATACTTACGCTCATATAAAACACAACGGTATTGCCCGATTCCGTCTCCGACAGCTGCTTTGTGACCACGTGTGCGCCCGAGTACAGTAACGCTGCGAGGAGGATTAAAAGTGTTCCTGTTTCTATCGGAACCATCCCGGGTCGTATGATGATTAGGGCGCCCACAAATCCGAAAATAATAGCGATCATGCGGTGGCCCCCAATGTGCTCCCTCAAGATTACGGCGGCGATCAGTGCGGTAAATAGAGGAGAGGTAAATTGTAGAGCCGCCACATCCGCTAGTGTTATCAGTGTTACCCCATAAAACCAGGCGACGTTCCCAGCATAAAGGAAGGCATTCCGAACCGCATGTAACCCCCATCTTTCTGTTTTATATATAGACCTTCCTTGCTTCAGCACGGAGGGCGCCATTAGTCCTAAGTTGATAACGTTACGCAGAAAGATCAGCAGCAAAATGGAGTAAGCGGGCAGGAAGCGAATACATGCTGCCATTGCTGTGAGTGCCGCTGCTGCGCCGATCATCCATAAAGCACCTTTACCCGCGTCGCTCATCATTTAATCACCAAGAAAAATACCTTCCCGGCGTCGATCAGCGCCGCCGTCTAAGCCCTTCTTTGAAACCCTAATACCATGGAGACCGCTTGTTAATGCGCGCGTCCTTGCTTTATGTCCCATTAATTTTAGAGCGGGAATAAGTCGTTCCAGCGACGTTCCCTTTTCCAATTCTGTTGCGCTATTTCGATTGACATGTCGGGGCAGGTCTATTGCTGCTTGCATGTCGAGGTCCCAGTCCAAAATTCCTATTAAGGTTTGTGCGACGTAACCAATTATTCTAGAGCCGCCCGGCGAGCCTACTGTGATGCGTAAATTTCCTAGGTGGTCAAAAACCATCGTTGGTGCCATAGAGCTGCGAGGCCTTTTGTTGGGGCCCACAGCATTAGCAACAGTCTCGCCCTCATGAGCAGGCAAAAATGCGAAGTCTGTGAGTTGGTTGTTAAGTATGAAACCGTCTACCATTAACCGGCTGCCGAAGGCGCGCTCAATGCTAGATGTCATTGCCACGGCGTTTCCATAGCGGTCGATTATTGAGAGGTGGGTTGTTGACGAGAATTCTTTCGTGTTTCTTGGAGAGAAAGATGTACGGTTTGGCGTCTTTAGTGTCCCAGGCTTGGCGATGCCCATTGAGCGCGATAGCGAAATTTGTTTGGCGCGGCTTTTTAGATAATTGCGGTCCAAAAGTTTTTCCACAGGAACGGCCACGAAATCTGGGTCGCCGATAAACTTTTTGCGGTCGGCGTATGCAAGTCGACTCGCTTCCGATATTAGATGGATGGCTTCAATCGAACCTGGGTTTAATTTCGGTAAGCTAAAATTCTGTAAGATTCCCAAGATCTGTAACAACGTTATACCGCCCGACGTTGGTGGCGGCATACCGCACACGTTCCATTTTCGATAGGCTCGGCAAAGCACCTCTCTCTTTTTTACCTTGTACTTTTGTATGTCCAATAGTGTTATCAGTCCGGGATTCTGGGATGCGTTACGGGTTGCAGCGACAATATTTTGAGC
>CAZOHS010000014.1:0-10170 GCA_964579285.1 uncultured Rhodospirillaceae bacterium
CGACAAAGGCTGCTTCGTGATCCCAACTCGCACAATGAAGTTCCGGATTGATGCCCGCTTTCTTCGCTTCCACATCGGGGCCCGCCTTCATTGTATTGAGACCACGATCATAATTATTCCACCCAGCCTCAACACCGGAAAAACCCTCTTGGGCCGTATCAAGGGATACGACATCATCTGATGTGGAAAGTCCTGAAACTAAAAAGAAGTCCTCAAACTTGCGCAACCGCGCGAAACGCGCTTCTGACGGCTCATTTTTTGGAGCAATACACCATATTGTTACTTCGCAACGACCGGGGCCTAACGGCCTATGAGTTCGCAGATGCGTAGAGGCAAGGTCGTTAAGAACTAAATTCGGAAAAATGATAATATTACGGCCCCGCCGAAGCATCCAGTGGGCCTTCACATCATCAAATTCATTTTCGACCCAATCAGTTGCCGGTGCAATTGGCGCGCCCTCGGGACTTGAGCGGTCAGCCCAAATACACATGTGCCCGTTTCCTAAATAATACATACCGTTCTTCACACCGCCCTTGATACGGCCTACTTCGGTTTTAAGCAGTCCCTCCGGTTTTTCCCTCGCCTCGCGAGTTAAAATCGTATTCATGAAGTTCCGATGTACGGTGGAAACATGATAGCCGTCCGTCACGTTATCCGCCTGAACTTTCCAGTCGTGATCACAAACGTAAGTTTGAGAACCTCTAACAATTTCCAACCCGTCCGGGGATTGGTCCGCAAACAAATCAATGAAAAATTTAGCCTCACCAAGGTGTTGCTCCAAGGTTGGAACCGTATCCACCAGGGCGCCGAAAATAAATCCGCGGTAGGATTTTAGTTGCGCAATTTCGACAAGATTGTAGTGACTACGGTCAAAACCGCTCCCGTAACCCCCCTCTTCATTTTTTATGCCAATACACTCCCCCGAGCATTTATAGCTCCAACCATGAAAACGGCAGGTAATAGTCTTCGCATTACCTTGCTTAAAGGGCGTTATAATAGCACCACGGTGGGCACAGGCGTTTAGAAAAGCCTTTAGGGATCCATCTTCTTGCCGGTGAACGTAAACGGGCTGACTTCCAATATAGGTCGCGTAGTAGTCTCCAGCTTGGGCAACTTGGCTTTCATGACACAAAAAATTCCAGACTTGCTCAAAGCATAATTCCATTTCCGCAGCATAAATTTCTGGGTCGTCGAAGACTGATCGGTGGAGCCGAAATTCGAAATCGGTTTCCGCTCGGTCGTCAAACCGGTCGGACAAATCTATTGCCGGTCCTTCGTACGTCATACCTTCACCCCACAATTTGCTAACCTTATCTTAACACAAAAAAAAGCATTACATAGATTTTCCGCTCTCTTCCAGCCCGGCAAGCCCCAGTGTAAAACAGTATTATGAAATGGGACGATAAGCCTTCACAGCCGGACGAAAGCCGATATAAAAGCGTCGCGGAAATACTACACAAGCACGCGACGGAACGTGGCGCGAAGGAATTTATTACAGCCATGGATCAGGCTGGGCGATCAATCACCTATGGCCAACTCTGGCGTCTTTCCAATCGCCTTTCTCGGTTCCTAGCAGCTCGTAACATTAATGCGGGAGACCGTATTGCTGTCTTAACCAATAATTCCCTAGAGATGGCGGTTCTTTATTTTTCTATTCAACGGTACGGGGCGGCATTCTGCACTGTGAACGTCGAAGTAAACGCTACGCATGTGCGGGAGATGCTAAATCGGATCAACCCAAAGATCGTTTTATATCACTCCGATTGTGATGCGGAGGCCTTCGGCCTCAATGAACGCCCGAACATTCACTGGGTGCACTTCGGTGACTGTGACCCCCAGGGCACGTCCGCTTCTGACGGAGGGTTATTTGAAACACTGAATAATTATGATGAGGGAAACGACGCACCGCACACAAATCCAAAACAAGACGATTTATGTGTGTTGAGCTTTACATCAGGAACCTCAGCCGCACCCAAAGGTGTGATGCATCGCTTTGGCAATTATTATTGGATAGCAGACCAAACCATAGACATGTGGAAACTCACTGAGAGCGATCGAATGTTAGAATTCCGTTCCCTTAGTTGGGCATCCTCACACATGTTGTGTTTAAACCCAGCGCTGCGAGTAGGTGCAACTATCCTGCTTGCCGAACGATTTTCCAAATCCCGTTTTTTTCAATGGCTCCGACAGTACAATCCTACAATGGTAATTGGTGTCCCAACGGTCATAAACATGCTTCTCGAGCAGGAACCAAAGCCAGAAGACATTGAAGCCACAAAGCAGCTCCGGTTTATGTCTTCTTCTACTGCGCCACTAATGGTCGAACAGCATCGAAAATTCGAAGAAACTTATGGGGTAGAGCTTGTTCAACTCTATGGGATGAGCGAAGGGGGGATTGTAGCAAGCAACCACGTTGGTGAACGCCGAATTGGCAGTGTAGGACCACCTGGATTGTATCAAAACCTCAGGATAGTCGGATTAAATGACACGACACTACCACAAGGAGAAACTGGGGAGATTGAGCTCGGTGGCGCGCAACCCGCCGGTGCATATTTGTTACCTGATAGGAGTATTGAGCCAATTGGAAGACTTAGAACCGGCGATATGGGGTATATTGATGAGGATGGTTATCTAATAATCACTGGCAGGGCGAAGGATGTAATAATTCGAGGTGGTGTCAATATTGCACCTCTAGAGATTGATAACGCCCTCACAACGTTTCCCGGGATTTCCGAAGCGGCAACAATTGGTGTAACCGACCCCCTATACGGCGAACAAGCGGTGAGCTTTGTTGTCTTGGCACCCGGCACAACTGATGACAAAGAAGCTGTCTACGCGCATTGCGCTGGGAAGCTTGCCGATTTTAAACTGCCGGCTGAGATAATCTTTCTCGACCTAATACCCAAAAACGACCGTGGAAAGGTCGACCGCAATACCTTAGAAGACCTCTGGCACAAAAATAACTAAGCAAAGCCACGAAGGTTAAACCTGCACTGATTTAGCGGCCAAATTTAGCTTAACGAAAACCTACTCAGCGGCGATCTTGTCGCTTCCTATGACATCACTTAACGAATATTGATCCAAAATGGAGTCTACAAGATTGCTCGCCCGCTCCCAGTCATAGGTGCGGAACGCGTGCGCGCGAGTTACGAACTGCGCTCCTGCATAAAACATCTCATATTGGGTATGGCGGCTCGCAAATTCCGAACCGATAGCATCCCACGCCAACTTCATAAACTTCACCTTTTCCTCGGACGAGCCGATGGCCGATTTCTGGGTCGCATTGATGAGTTTATTCAGTTCGGGATTACCAAAATCATCAGCAGAAGAAGGCAGCATTATTAGTCCACCACCCGCAAGTTCGCGCATGGACGTAATAAACTCTGGATAGAGTTGTTGTGTAAGGACTTGCGCCGTGTACATCAAATTACGATCCGGAACATAGTAGCCATTGTATTCACCACCCCCGGACTCCATCCCATAAACCAGACCCTCAACCATGGCGGCTTGCGCAGCCAATTGACCGAGCTTTTCTGCAACCGGTGGCATTCCGACTGTTCCAATTGTCTCGGCTATACGTCGGGCCACACCTAACTGGAACTGCATTTTTACCATGAGCCGGATTTGGGCTTGGTAATTCTGCATATAGTGAGCATATGTATCTTGAAACTGTGCCCGAGCTGTATCCGTATCCTTATAGATGAACACACGATCCCAGGGCACTTTAACATCGTCGCAATAGACCAAGGCGTCGTTTTCATCAAAGCGGGAAGATAATGGGTAATCGTAGACACTTGACGCTGACGCCTCATACGAACGCCGCGACATTACCTTTAGGCCCTTCGCATTCATTGGAAGAGCAAACGATATAGCGTATTTTTCCTCACCAGGCTTAAGGGGTTGTATGTTAGCAAATAACACCTCATTGGCCATGATAGAACCGGTACCCAGCATTTTAGCGCCACGCACGGTAATTCCTTCTGAATCTTCATCAACCACGCCCGTGGCAAGATATTCGTCTTGCATTTCCCCGGTTCCTTTATTGCGATCTGCCTGGGGATTAATAATCACATAGGTCATATACGCGTCGCTGTCGCGTACGTATTCGAAATAATCGACAAGGGCTTTAGCCCTTTCCTTAGAATGCTTTTCAAAGACAGGGAGGCCCATAACCTGTCCCACCATCGAAGACGCTATATGGTCGGGTGACCTTCCCAACCATCCCCCTGAGAGCTGCGACCAACCGGCGATAGCCTTCCGACGCGTTACAAGCTCTTCGTAGTTTTTTGTTAGTTGCCAACAGCGGTTCACGCGTTCACCGGACGTTGGACTTTCAAAAGTCATATAATCAATATGCTCGGGGTCAGCCTGAAAGTCGTATAGAGCTGCTGCCGCGGCTACCGCGTTTTTATAGGCGGGATGAGTTGTAACATCATCCACCTTCTTACCATCAAGGAAAATTTCGCGCCCGTCACGAAGCGACTCAAGATGCTGTTCACCCGTTTTCGCCATTACCCATTTCTCCCAACGCTTAAATTAATATACAAACAATACTAATTTACTATATAAATACCAGTCAATAAATAGTGTAAAAACGATACAGGAAAAATAATAAATATGGTGCCGGAACCTGACACCCTAAAGCCCAACCCTAGGCCAAACGTCTATCGAACGACGAACAAAACGTGACCGGTAACTCTAACCCCCTTACTGTCTCCCGCGAAGAACTTCTGGTAGGTGGTCACGACCAGCTTTTTCGTAAATTGGTACACGATCTATTTGCATTCAACGCCCGGCACGAAGCGATCAGAGCCGGTCACGCGAAACGGATAGGTTTAGCAGGAATTGAATACACCATCTTAATTTCTGTTGCCCGTTTAAGCCGCGGCAGTAATGTCAACGTCAAGACCTTGGCCGACCACCTCCATGTCAGTACTGGATTCGTAACTAATGTTACAAAAAAACTCCAGGATATGGGTCTGCTACAAAAATCCGTCGATCCCAACGACAAGCGACGTACTGTCCTCACCGTTACGGAAGAAGGGCGCATGGGTCTGGCGAAACTCGCCCCATACCAACGTCAAGTAAATGACGTGGAGTTCGGCTCTCTGACAAAAGATGATTTTCAAAAACTAAGCAGCATTATTTCGGATCTCGTTCCCAGCAGCGAACGAGCCGTCAAACTGCAGCGTTATCTAGAGAGCGATGACAGTAAAATTTGATAAAAACATCATATGCGATCAGTTGGGCGGTAAAATCGTAGAATGAGCAATAATCTTCGATCTTTAACCCAATCGTCTACTGTAGTCACCGCCGTTATTATTGCGGTGTTATCGATGTTTTTATTTTCACTTACCCATTCTTCAGTGCGGCTACTGTCCGATACGATGTCAGCTTTCGAAATCGTGTTCTGGCGAATGTTTATTAGCTTAGGAATAATAACACCCTGGTATGCCTGGAAGGGACTACACTATCTAAAAACAAAAAGCCTTGTGATGCATTCTCTGAGATCCATAGTAAATTTTGGTGGAATGATCTTATGGTTTTATGCGATCGCTGTCGTTCCGCTGGGTAAAGCTGTCGCAATTCACTTTGTACTTCCAATTTTTGTCCTCGCTCTTGCCGCATTAATACTTCGGGAAAAAGTCGGTGTCCGACGCATTAGCGCCGCTATCATCGGCTTTGGGGGTATGCTTGTCGTTCTCCGCCCAGGGCAAATCGCGATAAGTTGGCCAGAAGTAATGATTTTAGGATCGGCTCTTTGTTATGCAGCGACCGTCATTTTTCTAAAATATATGGTCAAGACGGAAACGCCCCTTGCTTTAACATTCTATACCAATTTATTCATTTTAGTGTTCACGATCCCCTTTACCATATACCTCTGGGTGCCGCCCACCGTGGAAGATATTGTGCCGATCCTTATCGTAGGTCTCACGGGCACATTTGCGCCTTTTATGTACACCTCGGCCCTGCGGATGGCCGACGCAAGTATTATTGCTCCAACCGACTTTTTGCGCTTACCCATTACAGCGGGTCTCGGCTTTGCCTTGTTCGGCGAAGTGCCCGCGATTTGGGTTTGGATTGGCGGCGGCATAATATTTTTGAGCACTTGGTACATTACCGCTCGGGAAAACAAACTTGAACGCGAACGGAAATCTACACAAAGTTAGCCTTTCTAGCCGAAAACCTATTTTCAGAAGGGATTTTAGGCCGCTGATAAAGCTTATTCGTTCCGCACTAGGCAGGTATCAATTGAACGGTTATCTTCGCTGCCACTTCTAACAGAACCGACACAGACTGGTGCTTCTGTTTTACTTATGACGATCCATAATTTTCACCCCCAGGACTAGCTTTCAGATGTCGCAGTCAACTGAAACTAAAGACCCTCGGCCACAGAATGCCGTACTCGCTGCAATTTGGGTTCTGGGAACCGTTGCATCTTTCATCTTTATGATGATCGCCATTCGAGAACTCGCCACTAAAATGTCGAGCTTCGAAATGCTCTCCTTCCGATCCATCATCGGCATACCAATCATGTGCATTGTTGCAGCGACTGTTGGTTTTCATAGCGTTAAAACCAGTCGTTTGGGTACACAGATTGCACGCAACCTCTTTCACTGTGTCGGCCAATGGTGCTGGGTAATCGGAATAATGTTACTCCCGATGGCGCATGTTACGGCGCTCGAATATACCATGCCGGTATGGACTGTAATAATCGCGATGATTTTTTTAAAGGAACGAGCAAATTCCCATCGCTTGCTCGCGGTAATACTTGGTCTAATCGGGGTTGTCGTAATTCTACGACCAGGATTTGAAATCGTCACACAGGGGGCACTCGTCGTCCTGCTCGGCGCTCTTTTTTATGGTATCTCCAATGTATTGGTAAAGTCGCTTACCGCCGATGACTCTCCTCTGGCAATCGTCTTCTGGATGCAGTTTTTCCAGCTACCTTTAACGTTAATTCCAGCTATTTTCTGGTTCGACTGGGTGTGGCCCGTCTGGGAGGATGCGCCGTGGCTCGCCGCACTTGGACTGACCGGAATTACGGCACACTTCTGCCTTGCCCGAGCCTTTCAATTGGCAGACGCTACTGTTTGTATACCTGTAGACTTTGTTCGTTTACCGCTAGTTGCCATCGTAGGTTGGCTATTTTACGACGAAACGGTCAGTCCTTGGGTGCTTTTGGGGGCTTTTCTTATCTTCGCAGGTAATTATTACTCCGTTTGGCGTGAAAGTAGACACGGTAACGAGTGATGCCGCCGCTATTTCAAGCCGTCTTATGGTTTTGCGGTACAATGGCGGGTTTTGCTGGCATGGCAATCTCGGCGCGAGAATTGTTTTCGACCATGTCCACATTTGAAATCCTCTTCTTCCGTTCACTGATCGGGATTATAGTGGTTTTTCCATTCATCATCCGTAACCGCTTCCGGGATCTCCATACAGAAAAATTTGGTTATCACGGCGCAAGGGCATTAATCCAATATTCGGCTCAAATTTGCTGGATGTACGGTATTTTATATCTCACCTTATCTGACCTGACCGCTATAGAGTTTTCGGTACCGGTATTTACGGCAATCCTCGCGGTTTTATTTCTCGGCGAAAGAATGTGGCGTCATAAATGGATAGCCACTTTGTTAGGATTCGGGGGTGTCCTCGTTATCCTTCAACCCGAAGGTTCTGCGTTCAGTGTGGCGGGGTTTGTTATGCTTTTAGGTTCCTTTCTGTATTCCGCATCAGGAATTATTGTCAAATACCTAACAAGAACCGACACACCACAAGGCATAATATTCTACATGAACCTTATACAGCTGCCGCTAGGATTAATTCCGGCTGTTTTTATTTTCGAATGGGTTACTCCAACAACAGCTGACTTACCGTGGATAATCACATGGGGGCTCTCAGGCCTCGCAGCGCATTACACAATGGCCCGCGCTCTAAAGCTTGCCGACATTACAATAATTTTTCCTCTCGACTTCTTACGGTTACCTCTGATGGCGCTCCTTGGCTTTTTGTTATATGCGGAAGCCATCAGTCCCTGGACCGCACTGGGCGGGCTCATAATCTTTGGCGCGAATTGGTATAGTGTGCGAGAAGAGTCGAAGCTTACTTCTGATTCTAACAAAAATTAATGCCGTTCAAGCGAGCGGGAGCCGAAAAGTATATCGCGGGATTCCGTGCTGATCGACTTCGTGCCCCGGTGTTCCGAAAGGAGGTCCATTCCCTTTTGTACTGCTGGTCGAGCCGACATTGTCTCGAACCAACGCTTTAGATTAGCGAACTCCGTCTTATCAATACCCTGTCGCCGCGAAGGTCGCACCCAAGGCCAACAAGCAATATCCGCAATAGAATATTCGTTTCCAGCCAGCCACTCATTTTCAGAGAGTTGATCATTCATAACGCTGTATAAGCGACGCACCTCTCTCGAATAACGTTCGATGCCGTACGGCACGCTTTCACCGCCCATTGCTTGACGAAAATGATGCGCCTGCCCGGCCATGGGGCCGAGCCCACCAATCTGCCACATGAGCCATTCTATTACACATTTTCTTGCACGCGCATTTCGAGGGTTTGGAAAAAGTTTTCCTTCCTTTTCAGAAAGGTACACGAGTATGGCGCCGCTCTCGAATACAGAAATGGGAGCACCCCGATCCGCCGGCTGGTGATCCACAATAGCGGGAATACGATTGTTTGGGCTAATTTTCAAGAAATCGTCAGTGAACTGGGCACCCGTATTGATATCTATTGCGACGACCTCGTTTTCAAGCCCCAACTCTTCAATCAAGATAGAAACCTTATGTCCATTGGGTGTCGGCCATGTATATTGCGTGATCACGATGCAAAAGCCCGCCCGGAGAATGGAAAGAACCTAGTCATCGTCACGTACGTGTCGAGTGTCCGTGTTTGGTTGTAAGCCGCGGCGGCGACGTTGATGAGATCTTTCACCATTAGCAATCCACTCGCCCGATGCCGCTTTGCGCGCAATCTGATCCCATTCCTCATTCCAATCGCCCAGTTCGTAGCCGTGCCACGGTGCCTCCGGTTGAAGGGCTGGTAGGTTAAACTTCTCCCAGAGTTTCTTGGCGTGCTCCATGTACTCTTTCTTGGGCAAAGCGACAGGTGCCATATCCGCCTTTAACGTTGCGTCAACAGCCAAAGTAGCATCCTCTCTAGCGTTGGTCCGTGGGCCGTGCCCAAGGGGCCGGTGTTTCAGGATTTCACAGTCCTGAGCTAAATTTGCACGATAGCTCATGGCCCAAAAGACGGCGTCTAAATTGTTCGGATCTATATCTTCATCAACCGCGATCATGTATTTTCCAACCGGTTCTTGAAAGGACATGGCACCATATAAGGCCCGCCAGATCTCGGTTCGAGGTGTCCCTCGTTTGAACTGGATCACAACTACTTTGCGCAAATTGGTTAAGGCTTCGTGCATAAAAACCTTGACCACTCCCCGCACGCCCAGACGTTCTGTAAGATGGGTTAAAAACAAAGGTTCATACGCTACCCGTTTGATGACAGAAGACTCGGACGGAGTGACTTGACTAAGTATCGATGTAAACACGGCGTCTTTTCGGCGCGTAATAGCGGTCACATCAAAAATAAAGTTAAATTCCTCAAGATTTATATGACCGTGGCTTTCACCAAAGGGTCCTTCAGGCTCTAGATACTCCGGGTCGAGTAGCCCCTCGATGACGATCTCAGCGTCTGCCGGGACAAGTAAGTCAGATTTTTGCGCCCGTGTGACACAAATCGGAGACCCGGCAATACCCCCAGCAACCGCTAATTCATCGATGTCCACGGGCAACTTCTGAGGGCCAACATAAGCGACCGCGGGTGGGGAACCTACGACCATAGCTATAGGCATTGCCTCGCCACGCGAGCGATATTTTTGCCAATGCGCCGCCCCTCCCTGTCCGAGTGACATAAAAAGTTTTAAACCCAAGCGGTCTGGAGCCTTAAGTCCACCCCGATAGGTCCCCAAGTTCTGGATTCCCGTGTCAGGATCACTGGTAATACAAGCCGTAGCCGTAAGGTAAGGCGCAGAATCATAACCTGGGGTTGAGATGGGAACAGGAAGCGCATCAAGACCGTTTCCGGAGCGTAGATCGTCACCCTCAAACACAATGTCCTGACAGGCGCCCGAGGTGACGGTTAAGGGTGCGATGGGTT
>CAZOHS010000014.1:10270-11353 GCA_964579285.1 uncultured Rhodospirillaceae bacterium
TCAAACACAATGTCCTGACAGGCGCCCGAGGTGACGGTTAAGGGTGCGATGGGTTTAGAAATTGCCTCGGACCAGCAAGCTCCAATCTCCTCGACCGGAACGCCCATACCTATTGAATAGATTGCCGCGTTGCCGGCAAGTGCGCCGACAGTAACAGGCATGTCGAATTTTCTTCCAGTTCCACTCCTGACATTCTCGAAAAGAAAAGCCTTTCGGTCTGCCTCCGGTATTCCACCACGGAATTGCCATCGTACGAGTGGGCTTAATTCAGAATCTTTATCTATTTCCTCGTCGATCTTTATTAACAGGTCAGCCGCCTCGAGTGCTTCGAGATGGTCTTGCAGATCATTGTAACCGCGCGATTGAGCATCGCTCATTGACGTCCCCTCTCTGACGGGCATGATGGGGATGCTGGCACGGTCCGGCAAGGTCCGCGAAAACTTTTTCTTCGCGGTTGATAAAATCGTGTGAATGTTGTTGGTGAGGAGCAGAAATGAAAGCGGCGATCGTAGGTGAGAGTGGTATTAAAGTCGGTGACACAGCGGAACCAAAACCAAAACCAAACGAGGTTTTAATCAAGGTTCGCGCCTGTGGAATGAATAGGGCCGACGCGATGGTAGCGAGCGGTATGGCGCATGGTCGCGACGGCGGGCCCGGGACGATTCCGGGAATCGAGTACGTCGGAGAGGTCGTCGATACAGGGAACGAGGTCGCAAATGTGAAACCTGGTGACCGGGTTATGTGCACCGGCACGTCGGGCTGGGGAGAATATGCAGTCGCCGATTGGGGCCGAACAGTTCCCATCCCTGCGAACAATATGACATGGGCGCAGGCGTCTACCTTGCCCGTGGCATTACAAACGATGCATAACGCTATAGTGACTGCTGGTCGTTTTCAGCGGGGCGAGAGCATAATGATCCAAGGGGCCAGCACCGGTGTTGGCCTCATGGGTATGCAAATCGCAAAGAGGCTCGGCGCGAAGTTAGTCGTAGGTTCTTCAACAAATTCGGAGCGGCGCAGCCGGCTTGGAGAATTTGGTGCAGATTTAGCCGTAGACTCCCGAGATGACGCTTGGGTCGACCA
>CAZOHS010000014.1:11453-34135 GCA_964579285.1 uncultured Rhodospirillaceae bacterium
GTCGTTCGAACGATGCAGTCTGACTTATGGTCTGATGTTGAAGCAGGCACACTAAAGATACCGATCGACCGCGAATTTGCGCTCGACGAGGTGGCCGAGGCAGTCGAATACATGAAAGCAAATAAGCATTTTGGAAAAATAGTGTTAAGCGTTTGTTGATTTTAGGGTGCCAAGCCGCGGATCATACCGGCGGCCTTCTCTGCAATCATGATAACCGGTGCGTTCGTGTTTCCACCAACGATCGTAGGCATTATAGAAGCATCAACTACTCTCAGACCCCGGACACCACGAACACGAAGCTCTGGGTCTACTACAGACGCTTCATCGTTGCCCATCCGACACGTTCCAACTGGATGGAAAATTGTACTCGCAGACTCTCGAACCCAATCCAACAGCTCCGACTCATCCTCGAAAAGGCGACCCGGCGCTATTTCACGTCCCCGCAGCCGATCAAATGATGATGAATCGGTCACTCGGCGCACCTGGCTAAATCCGCGCGCCAACACCTTTAGATCTTGATCCTCGGAGAAAAACCTTGGGTCGATCACCGGGGGATCACTCGGGTTTTGAGAAGAAAGGCGAACTTCCCCTCTACTTTTAGGCCGCAGCAAAACTGTGTTGGTACTGAAACCATGGCCCCAACCCATCAATCGTCCATTTTGCCCTCTCTTACCAGGTACAAAAACGATCTGTATATCAGGTCGGTCAAGACCGTTCTCACTCCTGATAAAACCGCACCCCTCGACAAGGTTACTTGTCCAGAACCCGCGCCGTGCAAGCAGATATTTTGACGCCTGCCAGGCATGATGCGGCAATGACCGGAGAGACAGTCCATAAGGCGTGGTACTTGGACTATCATATTCGAGCCGCACCGCGATATGGTCCTGCAAATTTTTCCCGACAGCGGGAATATTATGAACAACCTCTACCCCCTTTTGAGACAAAATATCGCCGTCACCAATACCGGAAAGCATTAATATTTGGGGTGAAACAAACGCACCAGCGGACAAGATAACCTCTTCTTTAACCCCAATCTGTTGCGACGTTCCACCGTTGCGGATTTCTACACCGGTGGCCTTCCCGTCAGACAGGACGACCCGTGTTACTGTGGCTTCAGTTATAATATCAAGGTTCGGACGATGCTGGGCGGGTTTTAGAAATGCCGCGGCCGTAGACCAGCGGCGACCGTTTTTCTGAGTAACTTGATGAATGCCAAAACCGTCCTGCTCTTGGCCGTTAAAATCATCATTTCGTGGGTATTGAAGCGCCTGAGCAGCAGCGCAAAAAGTTTCGTGCAGCGCGTTTGGTCTGTCAACAAACGTTACGTTTAATGGCCCCGAATTTCCATGTAAGGGATCTTCGCCGAATTGTTCATTGGCCTCAGATTTTTTAAACCACGGTAGGACATCATTCCAACTCCACCCATGGTTTCCTGCCGCAGCCCAATCGTCATAGTCATTACGATGTCCACGAATATAGACCATCCCGTTTATGGAGCTCGAACCACCAAGCACCTTGCCCCTCGGCAAATAAACCCGAGTTCCCTTCATTGCTTCTTGTGGCTCCGTTGAAAAACACCAATTTAATGTCTTGTGCCGCATAAGGGTAAAAAGAGCGGCGGGGACATGGATAAAAGGATGGCGGTCTCGAGGGCCTGCCTCGAGCAAACACACGGTTTTATTCGGATCTTCACTGAGACGGCCCGCCATAACGCATCCCGCTGAACCACCACCAACAACCACGTAATCAAACGACTTTCTTTCCATTAGTTTCCTTCAATTGTCAGAGGATCAATCTCCCTGCATGTTGTACGCCGCACATCGCGAACCTCAACCCGATCATCAAAGGGTCGCGCTCGGTGCATGGTTGCGAGATTATCCCAAATTACCACGTCCCCCGTTTGCCAACTATGCTCGTAGATGAACTGTTTCTGGGTCGCAAAAGTCATCAGTTCATCTAAAAGCTCGCGACTTTCATCCAGTGACCACCCGACGATATGTGACGCATGTGATGCCAAGTAAAGAGCTTTTCGGCCCCCGCGCTCATGTACTAGAGAATGTTGTGCGGGGGGACGCGAAGCAAGTTCTTCGGTCGTTGCCTTCGGCCCCCCACCCGCAACGCGAGAATACCAATAGGAGTGCTCTGCAACCAGGCCCGTCAAAAGATTTTTCATTTTTTGTGACAGGGCGTCATACGCCGCACGCATATCAGTGAACTCAGTTTTTGGGCCACCGTCAAACGGCAATAAAACAGCAGAAAGCAAAGAGTACGTGGCACGATTTGAATGAAATGACATATCTGTATGCCAAAGGCGGTTGGCCCGCTTAAAGGCGAGCCGACGGTCGGTATCCGAATAAATATTCCCAGTTTCATCAAGATTGCTTTGATCTATAATTTCAAAGTTGGCGAGACGATTTTTTCCACTATTCGAAACCGTTAATACGTTCTTCCTCTCGATGGGTCCAAGGTGCAGACTAAAAGCAATATGTTCGGCGTCCGTTAGTGGCGCGTCTTGCCTCACAATACCAACCGCAAATTTCTCTAACGCGGCAACAATCTCGTCGATCTGTTCCTTACCAAAGGTTTGCCGAAGATTAATCCCGTCCAATTCTACCGCAAATAGTGGCCGTTGTGGCTGCAGCTTCAAACCCATCGCGTTGTTCATTGATAAGCCTCAACTACCGGGTGGGTTCACACACACCTGTTCCCATCTATACCGTTCTGACAGTGTTCCAAAATGTTCAAAGACGTCCAGAACAACCTCGAAGACTGACGGGGTGATCTCCACGTGCGGGGTCCAGGTACCGAGTTCCTGGTAGGACGCGATACACCGAGATAGAACGGCTTCGTCAATATTGGGAAAATATGGTTTTTCCGCAGCCGCTATTTCGGCGGCGGGCGTTTCATTCATGTAGATTCTTGTCTTACGGTATGCCCGCATAAAACGCTCGGCCATATCGGTTTTCAACCACTCTGGCCTCGCGGCAAGACTTGAAAAACCGACTGGTCCGATAAGCGGCCCAGATTGCGCAACGATCGACCCGACCCCGTCGGCTTCCAATTGTTGGGGAAATGGACCTTGTTGCTGCACATAATCGCCAGTACCTCCGCGGAAGGCCTTGTCAATATCGGCAGCACCACCGGGATGGATAAGATTAATTTTTTCAAAATCTATCCCTGCTTTATGACAAGCATATTTAAACATCGCCAACGGCTGCCCGCCGGGAAAGGTTACAACGTCAGAGCCTTCCAGTTTATCCCAATTAAAATCCGGATCAGCATCACGTGCGCTCACAAAGAAACCATCCATTTCATTAATTTGGGCAAAATGGACAACACTGGGGAGCTCACCTTTAGAGAGAGGCGCAAAGCCTTGGCTAAGTGCCGATTGAACAACATGCGCTGACCCATCTTCCAGGGCGGCAATCGCTGAAACGCCGGGTGGTGAGACGCTCCACTGAGGGTCTAGTCCTTCCTCCTGAAGAAATCCGGCAGAAAATGTTGAAATCAGGGGCGAGTAAAACGCCGAAAATAAAGTAAACTGAATGTTAATGGTTTCCACGAGCCGTCACCCCTTTGTTGTACTCAATAAACACTCAAACTGTCATATGCGATCGTTCTGTACAACATTTGAGGGGAACATTGCCCCCACCCCAAACCAAAAGTAAGCTTGAGCAGCCCAACAAACGAGCGAATGTGTATTTGTCAGAACCAAGTTTAAACATAACACCTCATACATCGGCAATCGGTGTGACCGTTGATTGTATAAATCTATCAAAGAAGATGAATACCGCCACGTTCCAGCTCCTATCGAAAGCATTTGAAAAACACCGATTGCTCGTCCTCAAAGGACAGAGGCTAACCGTTGAACAACAAATCAGTTTTAGTCAAATGTTCGGATCACTCGAGGAATTTCCAACACCAGAAGATCGCGCCGAAGGCCACAAGAATGTCTTGCGCGTCACAAATATTGACCGAGACAGCGGAAATATAAAACCGGTGGATGATCCCGCACATCGCTCGTTTACCTTGGGCACCTCAACGTGGCATATCGACAGTTCATTTCGAAAAATACCCTCCAGGGCATCTATTCTTCACGGTTTAGAGATACCAGATGAGGGCGGTGACACGATTTTCGCAGACACAACACTTGCCTACGAGGCCCTATCAAACGACACGCGAAAACAAATTGAAAAACTTGTTGTGGTTCATGATTTTGAGGAATCAAGAAAACGGCATAATCTCCCACCACGGCCGTTCAATGTTAGCACACGCACACCTCCAGTGTCTCATCCCTTAGTCGTCGAGAGACCGGACCGGCGCCGCGCATTATTTATTGGTGCACATGCAGCGGGGATAGAAGACATGCCGCATGAAAAAGCCCGTCTTCTACTCGACCAACTTGAAAAAATTGCAACTCAACCTAAATTCACATACCGACATGAGTGGTCATCTGGCGACACAGTCATTTACGATAATATCTGCGTAATGCACAAAGCAATGGCATATAATCTAGCGGGGTCTCGTCGGCTCCTGCATCGGACCACACTAGCGGGCACGTCGCCGCCAAAAGGTGTAAAAGGGAAACTAGATGAATGAACAAAATCCATACGTCCAGAAGCTGGTCGATATTGCAACGCCTTATTGGGAAACAGAAGCCGAATTAACGCGTCGGTTTTTTGCTTCTCATCCATCGAAGGACAAGTGGCTTCTTTATTTGAAAGCCGCCGTATACAAAGAGTTGAACCCTGTTATCGGGTACGGGCCAACTGACGGGTTTGCGTGTGGGCTCCACATGGAATTTTCTCAACTCGTCGACAAATTTGAAAATGTAGATAGCGGTCTTGATCGACGGTCTTTTCACCATCGACTCGAACAAATGATCGAGGAATTCATGCACTACACTGTACTCGCAGAGGTCCTGGAGGATTTGCTGGGTAGACCCTTAAAGCGGGGCGATGCTGAACAGCTTCCGGAAGACGAAAAACTAAACAATATGCGGCATAAATATGTAAATTCCAAAAATGTCGCTGTACGAGCGGTAATGGAATTGACGGAAGGTGGCGGGACAGCAACTTTCCGCGAGGGCGCTAAGCTAACGGGAGGTAGTTTTGAAAAAAAGCTTGCTTCAGCTTTTAAAGTCATCGCAGACGACGAGGATGGACACGTTGACCATGCCGCCGACGACCTAAAGGACGTAATTGTATCGGAGAGTGACTTTGAAGAAGCAAAAAAAGCGTTGCAGGACGTTTCGATGCAGCGGTTACACATGCGGAATGAAATGTTTTCGTCGGCTATGACCGGTAGGGAACTCGACGACTATCTGACTGGTCGCGGCGGTACGCCCGTCGTCACCTAAACAAGACCACAATGCCGAAACCAAAAAAAACCATTTATCAACCTCCCGCCGAACAGCTTGCCTTGTTCCCGGATGTTTCAGGTAATACGCTTAATGGCCTAGGGGAAACGCAACGCCGGCAACCCAGTCCGATCTTCTGGCATTACGGTAACGACGACCTACCTCATAAGGCCCTCCAGGACTATTACCTGAAGCGATACGAAGAACATCGAGAATTGCAGGGTTTTCAGCACAAATTCGGTGGCCGTGGTAACACGAAGCGACCCAAACCGCCTAAAGCAGCGACCGAGGATACCGCAGAAAACTGGGTCAAACGCATCATTGCACATGGCCTAGCTAATGAAAGTGACGTTATCGGTGTTGCGCGAGTAGACCAACAATGGGTGTTCGAAGGCTTTGAGGTAACCGATCCTTGGATTGTAATAATTGGCGTCGCTATGGATCACGCAGAGCTTGTCAAGGCGCCATCGATTGAATCCCCGATTGAGGTCATCACCCAATACAACCGGGGCACCCGCGCTGCGCGTGCAATCGCGCATTTCATACAGGGGCACGGTTATTCGGCGCGCCCCCATGGCGGACCTGCGGCTGGCCCTATGTTACTCATCCCCGCCGCCATCGAAGCCGGGATGGGCGAACTCGGCAAACATGGTTCGCTCATAAACCGTCAATTTGGATCTTCTTTGAGGTTGGCGGGGGTACTGACCGACCTACCGCTAGTTGCTAGCGTGCCAGATATCTTCGGTGCCGACGATTTTTGTACTAATTGCCAGATCTGTACGAACGCGTGCCCGCCCGACGCCATAAACCGGGAGAAGAATCCCGTGCGGGGGATTGAGAAATGGTATGTCGATTTTGACAAATGCATCCCATATTTTAATG
Organism: uncultured Rhodospirillaceae bacterium; assembly: GCA_964579285.1. Taxonomy (GTDB): domain Bacteria; phylum Pseudomonadota; class Alphaproteobacteria; order MPNO01; family UBA830; genus JAYZQT01. The sequence continues at coordinate 17,695 of CAZOHS010000014.1, forward strand.
AGACGCAAGGCTGTGGGATCTGCATTGCCGTCTGTCCGTGGTCAACGCCGGGACGAGGACCTAAAATGGCGGAGAAAATGACAGCGCGCAAAAAAAGATTAAACGAAAAAACCGTCGCACCTTAAATATGAAGAGCGGGACCTCAGAACAGGTCGATTTCAGACAGAAATTCGTGTGTTAATTTGATACACGCTTCAGGCTTTTGCAGTTGGGCAAAATGATTTGTATCAGGTACGTATTCGTATCGCCAACCGCGTTCCTTTCCAAGTGCTTGGCAAGCAAAAGACGGTGCAGACGGCCTATGGGTTTCCGGATCTCCACCAACCAACAACACTGGGAAAGGTAGCTCATGAGCAAAAGGCCAGATGTTTAAATCCGCATTTTGCCTATAAATGTGGGATTCTCTTGAAGGGCTGCAGACCAGATGCCATAAACCGGCATCTGGATCTTCCCGTAACACGGACGTCGCCATTCGTTCATAGGCGCCCTCAACCCAGCCTGAGAGCATCCGCGATTTTGCAAAGGTCGCAGCAAGTTCGGAAGGGTCCTCAAAACTCTCCGGCCGCCCAGCGCTCCATCTCCAAAGCAGTTCCTCTTCGTTCATTAGACATTGGCGCAGGGGGTGGCCTTGTATTGGGACCATCGGCGGGTCAAATACAATCATTCCATCGACATGCCTATGGCCCTTCAACGCTAGGTTGAGGTTTACGCGCGCCGACATTGAATGAAAAACTCCGGCTTGGGGTTTTGTACCAAATTCTCTTCGTATCGCCTCATACAGAAGGCCCATATCAGAATAAAATCGTTTGTAATCGTGCTCGCCATCATGGACTGGATTGCGTCCATAATTTCTAAAATCAAAAATAACGACTTCGAAATCAGCGAGGAGAAGCGCCCAGTAGGGGACGTACCCATCAATAGCAAAGCCGTTCCCATGGCTTAGAATAATACGGGATTTAGACGTTTCACCATATTGACGCAAAATTATGGTTGCACCGTCCTCCATACCAACGCTTAAAACGTTGGCTGGTTCAGGAATTAGAGGATTCGACATTTAATTTATTTTACCAAATTCAGAACTGTGTCGCATTGTCACATAAGAAAGTTTTATATCGCACCTTATTTCCAAACAATATCAGAAGAAATCAGTTAAATTCGCCCGCATGGACATAGAGAGTTTTATATCACGCGCAAAAATATCGATGGAATATGAGCGTTCTGAAGATAACCCAGACCTTCACCAGTCCCACATTCCAGATAATTGCGATCATTACAAATGTATTCTTAGGGGTAGAACCCACGAGATGGAATTCCACTTTACCTGCCTGCACGGGGAAGACCCTCCGGAATTGAAAGATGCCATTCGTTATTTGGGATCTGTCGCCTCCGAATATGAAGACAGTGACGGAATAGTGGAATGGGCAAACGAGTATGGCTTTGACCCGGGGCATATAAATACGCGAGATGCGTTTCAAGCAATTGCGCGTATAACGAGAGATGTTTGGCGTTTAGTAGGCGACAAACTATACGAAGAGTTGCGTGACGCGATAGAAATAGAACAAGCCGTTGAAATGGCATGGGTCGGCTTTGATCCAACCAGGCACTAACCCCCAAAACCACTTTTCACAGCCCGAACCATTGCATGTGTGTGAAACGCTTGTTGAGCAACCTCATATCGATACTCTTTGCCAACAGGGCATGCACGACGGGCCAAACAACCTTTATCCAAGCAATTTTTCCCGGCATTGCTTTCCACATGTGACACGCACGAAGATGCATCAAAACGATCTGGTAAAAAGGCGTCGGCAGGACACACTGAGAGACAAGGGCGCGTCCTGCATGTAGCACAAGGACTAGTATTGTGAGACCTTATGGGCAAGGCTAGCCTGGTACTGAAAATTAAAGCCGCGCGGTAAACATGCCATAGACCGTATTCGGGATGTATTAAAATGCCTATCGGCGAACGGTATACTGGCTCAGCTCGCATAGCCCACTTTTGTATGGGTATGAATGGCGGACCTTCGTTCGGTAACAGCATGTGAGCGCCCACACATTCCGACAGACCTTCAATCACAGAACGTAACCAGCTGTCCAGCGGTTGTTTGCGTGACAAAACAGCCTGCTCCTGAAAACTACGCCACAACTCAACGCCGGCGTTTCCAATTAGAATTACTGTCTCTGCCTTCTTACCATTCGGAAGTCTTGGCACCTCATCGGCTACGGAAGGATAAAATCCCCCGCGCACAAACAGGCCGGTTTTATCTAAACGGTCGTTGAGTTCCTTAATCATCGCCACACGAATTTATAAGAATGCTACCGGGTATTTGCAGCTCCAATGACACTATCTAATGCTTTTTCCAAGGTCTCCACGGTCCGGTCTACGTTCAGTAATTTATCCAGTCCAAACAAGCCAACTCGGAACGTACGAAAATCTTCGCTCTCGTCGCACATCAGCGGTACCCCGGCGGCTGTTTGCAGCCCAACCGCCGCAAACTTACTGCCATTTTGGATGTCAGTGTCATCGGTATAAGATACCACGACCCCCGGTGCGCCATAACCATCAGCGGCAAGGCTATTAAACCCCTTTCCGCTCAATAATTCTCTCACACGCTGGCCCAACAACTTTTGCTGTTCCATCATTTTATCAAACCCGTAAGTCTCAGTCTCCTTCATCGCTGCATGAAACTTTGTTATCGCATCGGTTGGCATCGTTGCATGGTAGGCATGTCCACCCGCCTCATAAGTTTCCATGATTTGGAGCCATTTTTTTAGATCCGCCGAAAAACTCGAACTATCGGTTTCCTCTATTTTTTGTCTTCCAAGCTCGCTTAACATAACGAGCGCCCCACAGGGTGACGCACTCCACCCCTTTTGGGGTGCACTAATCAATACATCCACCCCCATATCTTTCATATCAACCCAGACGGCACCCGAGGCGACGCAATCTAAGATGAAAAGCCCACCAACATCGTGAACAGCGTTCGATACGGTGCGCATATAATCGTCTGGTAGAATAATACCGGATGCGGTTTCGACGTGCGGCGCGAACACAAGGTCAGGTTTTTCGGCCGCAATAGTGCCGATAACATCGGTAATAGGGGCCGGTTCATAGGCCGGCTGGCTACCTCCTTGCACCGGGCGCGCCTTCAATACAATTTCAATACCAGGAATGTCGCCAGCTTCAAAAATTTGGGACCAACGATAACTAAACCAACCATTACGGAGCACAAGACAGCGTTTCCCCGTCGCATATTGCCGCGCGACCGCTTCCATTCCATAAGTGCCCCCACCCGGGACTAGGGCAACCGATGTCGCGTTATAAACGCGTTTCAACGTCTTTGAGATATCCATCATCACATCTTGAAAAGACGCTGACATATGGTTTAACGAACGGTCGCTAAAAACTACGGAATATTCCAGAAGACCATCCGGATCAATATCAGACAGCAAAGCAGGCACGGCGGTTTCTCCAACATAAAACTTCAATTAATGTTTCCCTCTCCCGGAAAGAATCTAACCGACAAAAAGGGAATAGAGGGAACATAGTAGCTCAAACCATGAAGAGCCACTAAAAGAAAACCGTTATAGCTCTCACATTTCCGCAGCAATTAATTAGTGGGCTTCACAGTTTACAGCATCGTCAAATCTTAAAGACAACCGACCGCGACCCTGTTTTATACGTTTAAACAATCATAGACGCCGGTTTTCAAAGAACGGGTAGGTATTCGGATTTTACTCTGCGGCTTCACTTTGAGAAAAATATTGGTTGTCAGGTCTCGGTAACCCCAAGTTTTCCCGTAAAGTCGTACCTTCATATTCCGTTCTAAACAATCCCCGCCTCTGTACTTCTGGTATGACCCGATCAACCATATCATTCAGCCCATCCGGTAGGAATGGAAACATAATAGTAAACCCGTCGCTTCCCATGGTTTCAAGCCATTCTTCCATCTCATCAGCAATCGTTTTGGGTGTCCCAACCATTGCTAAACCAGAATAACCGCCAAGTCTTTGGGCCAGTTGCCGAACGGTGAGACCCTCTTTCTCGGCCAACAAAACAGCGCGATCCCGACCCGACTTTGTGGCATTGCTTTCGGGTAAATTATCGGGAAGGAAGCCATCTGGATTGAACTTTGAAGCGTCAACACCCAGCGTAATTGAGAGAGAGGCAATCGCACTTTCTTCGTGCACAAGGCTGTCAAGCTTAGCTCGCTTTTCCTTGGCCTCTGCCACCGTATCCCCGACAATTACGAGGCAACCCGGCATAATTTTTAAGTGGTCCGGGTCACGCCCGGCAGCGCGCATACGCGCCTTAACATCTTTATAAAATGCTCGACCGGCCTCCAGGCCGCTTTGGGCGGCAAACACCGCTTCCGCAGTCTCCGCGGCAAGCTGCCGGCCCGCGTCTGACCCTCCAGCTTGTACAATCACAGGCCAACCTTGGACCGGCCGTGCAATATTCAACGGGCCGCGAACGCTAAAATATTTTCCTTTGTGGTCGAGTACGTGCATTTTTTCGGGGTCCATAAAGACGCCTGCATCCTGGTCCCTAATGAACGCATCTTCAGCCCAACTGTCCCAAAGGCCCGTAACAACTTGGTAAAACTCTCGTGCCCTCTTATAGCGTTCAGCGTGTTCGAGATGCTCTTCCTTTCCAAAATTCTTGGAAGCGTCGGGATTAGAGGTTGTGACGATATTCCACCCCGCTCGACCCCCGCTAATATGATCCAGCGATGCAAAGCGACGAGCGATATGAAACGGTTCATCATAGGTCGTCGACCCAGTTGCCATAAGACCCAGTCGATCCGTACACATAGCGAGCGCTGACAGAAGAGTAAACGGTTCAAAAGACGTCGGTGTCGTGGACCGCCGAAGTGCTTCAGGTGGCATGTTTAGTACCGCTAAGTGATCGGCCATAAAAAAGCTGTCAAACTTTGCTTGCTCAAGCCTCTGAGCGAATAATTTTATGTGCTGAAAGTTAAAATTCGCATCTGCAAATGCCCCGGGCCACCGCCAACTTCCTGTGTGAATAGTGGTCGGCCGCATAAATGCATTTAATTTAATTTGCCGTGTTCCGCTCATTATCAGCTTTTCCCAGAGAACAAAATAGTCAAAATAATATACATAGTGGTGGTTTAGTCACCGTGTGACGATACAGATGTTTTACAACGCCAGGTACCACCGCACCAACTCTGTTGATCATAGGGTCGTTCGTCTTATCTGGTTTTGTCAAGTCTGATGGTGATAGATAATTTATCGCGACGTATTGGAAGACGATAGCTTTTTGCGAAGCCGACGAGGCGTAATGGGCGTTTCGTCGACCTCCACACCGTACATTTTAACGGCGTCGTTGATAGCGTTCGCGATAGCAGCCGGGGGCGGTATTGCACCTCCCTCGCCAAGACCTTTAACACCGAACTCCGTTAAAGGAGACGGCGTTACCAAATGATCAAGGCGGATTTTTGGAAGATCCGTTGATCCGGGCATTATGTAGTCGGCAAAAGTCGATGATAGCGGCTGTCCCTCGGCATCATATTGGGATTCCTCACAAAGTGCGGTCCCAACACCCTGTAACGCTCCGCCTATAATCTGACCGTCAACAATCATGGGATTTACAATAGTCCCGCAATCTTCCGAGATTACATAATCAAGAATTTCTATTTCACCCAACTCCGTATCCACGGCCACAACCGCCGCGTGAGTGGCGTAAGAAAACGGACTATTGTCTGGTGACGGCCGGAAACCAGACGTAACCTCTACTCCGGCCGGGTCTACATCCTCGGGTAGTTCCTCTGGGTTGCGGTGCCAGACACGAGCAATCTCCGCTATTGTTACGTCTCCAGTTGGACCAATGACGCTCGCGTTTTCGATAGTGGTATCCGCCAGATCACATTGCAGGAGATGCGCGCCAATCCGCTTGATACGGGCTCCAAGAACGTCGCAAGTTCGGGCTATCGCGCCGCCCGCCATTACCATGGACCGTGAAGCGTAGGTCCCGGTAGAGTATGGTGAGGTAGCCGTATCTCCGTGGCGAACCACAACACTTTCAATATTCAGACCAAATTTTTCACACGCAACTTGGGCGAGAGTAGTCTCCATGCCCTGCCCGTGATTTTGAACACCGACACCAATTTCAAGCGAACCATCCGGCATTAATCGAAGGTGCGCTTGTTCATAACCTGGTATTGCCGCCAATCCCGCTCGCGCCGCAGCGGACGTTTGCAATGCCGTCATTTCGATGTAACTACCAAAGCCGACACCGATTAGACGACCATCTGGTTCGCCCGCTCGTTGTCGCGCGCGCTGAGCCGAGAGATCAATCAGCGTAACCGCTCTATTTAGGGCTTCGCGGTAATCCCCACTATCAAACTCCCCACCCGTGATGGTTTTATAGGGCATTTTTTCGGATGGTACGAGGTTTTGAGCCCTTAAGTCACTTGGTTCCCGGTCGAGTTTTCGGGCCAAAGCATCTACTGCTAACTCCATGGCAAAACATATGCCGGGACGAGCAACTCCCCGATAAGGTACTATCGGCGGTTTATTTGTGGCTACGGCTCGCGCTCGCACCTTGTAGGAGGCAAACATATACGGGCCGTGCAGCGTACGACCGGCCATAGTTGATTCCAAAATATTGGAATGCGGATAAACAGAATAGGCGCCGGAATCGACAGTTATCTCGGCCTCCACCCCTATAAAGTTTCCCTTTAAATCTGAATGGAGCGTAACATCGTAATGATGTTCTCGCGCGTTTGCCGCAGCAACTAGGTGTTCTCGCCGATCCTGTATCCAACGAACGGGTCTCTTAACCTGCATCGCGACCCACGGGATAAAAATTTCCTCAGGAACCAGCACACACTTATATCCAAAACCACCCCCGACATCAGGCGCGATAACGCGAACCTTATGTTGAGCTAAACCAAGGCATTCACAGATGGCATTCTTCAAAATATGGGGAATTTGAGATGCACTATAGACAATAAGTCTATCCTCGCGCGCGTCCCATTCGGCCATAACCGCAGCCCCTTCCAGCGGGTTGACGGCCTGTCGGTTCATCCTGAATGTTCTCCTAACCGAAATGGCAGCATCAGCCATCGCCTCTGCATTTTCAGAAAATTTTGTTTCGAGGATTATATTGTCATCCCAGTTTTCATGAACCAACTCGGCTTCACGTTCACCAGCCGAAAGCATATCCACAACGGGCGGCAAAGGCTCAAATTCTAGTGTGGTCTGGGCCACAATATCTTCCGCTTCAGCCCGCGTATCCGCTAGACATACCGCGACTGCTTCACCGACAAATCGTAGTTTATCCTTCGCTAAGTGTGGATAATCGGCTGCCCGATGCCCAGGATATTTAGAAACGACGTGGATTGGATGAACGCCGCCTGAACCCAGGTCTTCCGCTGTAAACACTCGCCCCTCATGGCCCTCCGGTTTTTGGATCTTTAACTTAGAAGCATGGGCAATTGGACTTCTCAGGACCGCCGCTTCGAGCATTCGTGGACGGGCAATATCGGCCACATAACGACCGTGGCCGTTAAGAAATCGCGTGTCTTCCTTTCGCAAGACGCGCGCACCAATTCCAGAGTCAGATGATCCCTCGGACATAACCTGTACGCTAGCTATTTAAGCTTGCCGTTTGTTCAGGACTGCTAGAATCGCGTTGACAATTCCAACATAACCGGTACATCGGCAAAGATTGCCAGCCAGTTCCAGTCGCACTCGGTCCTCATCCGCATCAGGCAACCGTGTGACAATATCCCGAGCGGCAACAAGCATACCCGGGGTACAATACCCGCATTGCAGTGCGTGGTGTTCGTGAAAAGCTTTCCGAAGCTGTTCCATTGGCTCGTCGTCGTCAAAACCTTCAATGGTTGTTATTTCAGCGCCGTTAGCGATCACAGCAAATGTTATACAAGAGCGGATTGGTTCTCCGTTCATCAATACCGTGCAGGCCCCGCAAACTCCATGTTCACACCCTAAGTGTGTACCCGTCAGGCGGCGATGATCGCGTATAAAATCTGCAAGCGAAAGTCGGGGCTCCACCTCCGCGCTAACGTCTTCACCATTTATCTTTATAGACAGATTGCTCATGAAAAGGCCCTCCCCACGGCGCGACTTAGTGCTACGGCATGGATCTGCAATTCATAATCATCAAAACCAGGATCATGTGCCGTTATCATTTCTCGAGCCTCCGCTAGCGGTAATTCCGTCGCACCAGATGAAAGCTGTTCCTCTAAAACTGACACTCTGAAAGGTGCCGACTTTGTTGCTCCGCAAATTGCCCGTGCATTTTCGCCTACAACCACCGCACCGATTGCATCGGCAAACTCACCGGGCTTTCTATTCACCTTGTAGTATCCCGTGGGGGTATCTCGACCAAGAACGGGAAGAACGAACCCAATAAGAATTTCGTCGTAACCCAAACCAGTGGCAAAGGGCCCAATTTGAAAACCGTCTAACGGCATTCGTCTCTCACCATCTTGCCCTGCAACGAGCACGTGACCACCAAGAGCCAGAAGTGCTGACGGCCAATCTGCTGCTGGATCCGCGTGCGCCACCGAACCCCCAATTGTGCCTCGATTACGAACTGACCGATAAGAAATGCCGGCCGCCACAAATTTCATATATTCACCAGTTATACCGGGCACCTCTCCATCCTCTATGCGCGCATGTGTAACACGCGCGCCAATATGAAGCTGATCACCGTCAACCGATATGTCGTCAAGTCCATCGACGGAGCTCAGGTCAATCAATTGATCAGGCTGCGCAAGACGCAGGTTCATCATTGGACCTATGGATTGCCCCCCCCCCAAAACGCGCGTTTCACCCTCCGCGCTACCAAGCACACTAAGTGCTTCATTCAGGGATTCCGTTCGCCGGTGCTCAAATTTTGCGGATTTCATATTCTGTCTCCCTGACTTTTATTCATCGCGTCTTCGATTGCGGCGCGTACTCTCCGAGGCGTAAATGGTGTCTCCTTTACCTCCGCCCCTATTTCCTTAAGCGCGTCGTTTATTGCGTTCCCTATGGCCGCAGGCGTCGGAATTGTGCCCCCTTCACCCATCCCCTTAATACCGTATTCCGTAAATGGCGAGGGACTTACCATATGATCAATTCGATAAAGCGGAGCGTCTGTAGCACTAGGCATCATATAATCTGCAAATGTCGACGCACCCGGGTTTCCAAGCTCATCATAAGGGCTTTCTTCAAGCAATGCGGTGCCAATGCCTTGTGTTGCCCCTCCATAAGTTTGACCCTCAACAATCATCGGGTTAACCATCGTTCCGCAATCTTCAACGATAGCGTAATCCAGAACCTTGACCTTTCCGGTATCAATATCGACCGACACTTTGCAAGCGTGGCTAGCATAGGTAAAGGCGCCAGAATCAGGTTCTGGTCGATAACCCATGGTTACCTCTACGCCACCTTGATCAACATCGGCCGGGAGTTCGTCAGGATTCAAATACCAAACGCGTCCAATTTCGGCAAACGACACCTCACCCTTTCCACTAACCACACGCCCGCCTACGACACTAACTTCTGATCGCTCGCATTGCAGAAGGTGTGCGCCAATAATTTCCATACGTTCAGCCAATACACGGCACGCTCGTGCAGTTGCCCCTCCGGCCATCACCATGCTACGGGACGCATAAGTCCCAGTAGAATAAGGGGTGAGGCCAGTATCACCGTGCGTCACGGTGACCCGTTCAGGATCTATACCTAAAACCTCATAAGCCATTTGTGCCATAGAAGTTTCCATGCCCTGACCATGGCTCTGCACACCAATACGGAGTTCTAATCCTCCGTCAGGGGTCAAGCGAACCGTCGCTTGTTCGTAACCGGGAACCATCGCCACTCCCCAACTGGAAAACACGGATGTACCATGCGCGGTTTGTTCCACGTAAGACCCCATACCGACGCCTATCAGGCGCCTATTCCCTTCTTGCGCAGTCTGTTGTGCGCGAATTTCCATAAGCCCTATTTGCTCTGCAGCCATCGACACGCTCTTCGCGTAATTCCCACTATCAAAGTGCTTTTTCGCAATGGACATAAAAGGCATCTTGTCCTCAGAGACCATGTTCTTGGCGCGAATTTCATCCGCTTCGATACCAATTTCTCTGGCCAATGCGTCAATTGTCATTTCAATTGCGAAACAAACCCCAGGCCGCGCCACCCCTCGGTAGGGCATAAGACCGGGCTTATTGGTAACCGTTGTTTGGGTTCGACATTTATAAGCTTTGATATCGTAGGGCCCTGGCAGGTTACCGTGGGCCATTGCACCCTCCAGGGCATTAGTGAATGGGTAAACGGAATATGCACCCGCATCAACCGTAACATCACAATCAAGACCCAATATCCGTCCATCGGGCGTCGCGTGAAGCGACACAAAATAGTGGTGCTCCCGGCAATTAGCTCCAGTTATTAAATGTTCGCGACGGTCTTCAATCCAACGGATGGGGCATGCCAGCTTGCGAGTTAACCAACCGGCTAAAACTTCCTCTGGCTGAAGTAACGCCTTACAGCCAAAACCGCCCCCAACATCAGGCGCTATCACTCTTACCTGCCGTTGCTCTAACTTCAGGAATTCCGCGAGCCCCGTTCTAATAAGATGCGGCACCTGCGTCGACGTCCACATCATTAATTGATCAGTTCGATCATCCCATTCAGCAAAAACGGCTTTGCCCTCCATAGGGTTCATTGCCTGTCGAGCCATGCGATATTCGCGGTTTATTACCACGGTCGCTTCATCTTCAATTTTGCTGAAATCATCATCCGAGAAAGTCTCAAAAACGATATTATTGTCCCATTCTTCGTGAATGAGCGGGGCGTCTGGACCCTTCGCCACCAACATATCCGTTACCGGCGTTAATAATTCAAAATCTACTTCAACCAACTGGGCAATATCTTCTGCCTCAGCGCGTGTATCTGCGACGCACACTGCTATAGGTTCCCCAGCAAATCGGACCTTATCGATAGCAAGTGGTGGATAGTCGGAGTGCTTGTAACCGGGTAGTTTTGAAGGAGCGCGCATCGGTTTTAAGTCAGGCATATCAGTGGCGGTAAAAATAGAGGCCTCGAATTGCGGTGGTTTTTTTATTGACTTGATGCGACCGTGGGCAACGGGGCTGCGCACGAACGCCAATTCCTTTTGGCCCGCTCGTCTGAAATCTGACGTAAACTTACCGCGGCCAGCTAGATGCCGAGCATCTTCCTTCCGTAAAACACGTGCACCTATACCCTGTCCTTCTGCGGCACCGCCATCAGCCATGTTTATGCTCCCTGTGGTCGCGTTTTATACATTAGTACCCTGAAAGGTATCAGCATCGCTAAGCCTACGCACATTTTAGCGCCAAAATCACCGGCGGCCCAGGTTACCCAGGGAAGACCGGTACTGGCAAATGCTATCGAAAAAAATAAGATCGTATCGACGGCGGACGCAGCGAAAGAAGAAACTAGGGGCGCGGTCCACCAAATAGCCTTGGCCCGCAAATGATTGAAAATACCGACGTCTATTAGTTGCGCTATCAAAAAAGCTGTTCCAGACGCAATAGCGATTCGTGGAGTGGCAAGACCAACGGAAAGAATAACAGCCACGGTAAAGCCCGCGTAGACCACCTGCCGAGCGCGGACGGGACCAAGAGCCCGATTAGTAAGATCTGTGATCAAAAATGCCGCTGGATACGTGATTGCGCCCCACGTGAGCCAATCGTTTATTGGATACTGCACCAAAACGTTAGAGGCAGCCACAACAACCGCCATCGCGAGCACACCTATATAAACGCCACGAGGAAAAGTCATTTTCACATTATTTTCAGGACATTTTCAGGCGGCCGCCCAATCACGCATCTGACACCATTTATCACGATAGGGCGCTCAATCAAAATTGGGTTAGCAACCATAGCTTCAATAAGAGCATCCCTGCCGAGCGAGGGGTCCGAAAGATTTAATTCCTCGTACTCAGTTTCCTTCTTCCTCATCAAATCACGGGGCGCCATGTCGAGCGCATCAAGCACAAATATGATATCGCTTTTAGAAAGTGGGCTTTTTAGATACTCAATAACCTTGAGGGGGACCCCTTCGCTTTCCAGTATGGCTAACGTGGCTCGGGATTTGGAGCAGCGAGGATTGTGGTAGATGGTAACAGTCATGATAGGCCGGTTCTAATAGGTTTACGTACAGATTCAATGCCCATTCATATTCAATGGGTCAAGACTGAATAAGGAATACTACATGGATCACAATTTATTTATAAAATTACTGGACCAATTTACAAGCAGTGTCGAAGCGGGGACCGGAAAAACTCTCGCCAGCCTTTTTACCGAAGACGGAATCTATCACGATACTTTCTATGGAACATTCAAAGGTCCTGCAGCCATCGCACAAATGTTAGAGGGGTTATTTTGGGGTGATGCCGAAGCGTTTCTTTGGGATATGATGGACCCGGTCTTTGATACTAAGCGGCAGGTAGGATATGCACGCTGGGTTTTTAGTTATACCTCAACGATGGATGACAGTGTGGGTAAACGTGTAGTATTCGATGGAATGAGCCAATTTCACCTCAAAAACGGCCTTATCAAGGTGTATCGTGAAGTGTTTTCCGCAGGTTTGGCGCTCGTCCAGTTAGAAATGGACCCCAAAAGAACCACCAAAATTCTGGAGCGAATGCTGACGTTGCATAATAATGACCCAGAGCGGCGCCGGCATGTTAGTAGATAGGCACCCGATAAACATCTTTTGTTAAAAGAATCCTGCAAGCGAATAATTGGCGGTGAGTCACACTATCTGTAACCAATTTTGGTCCGAAGAATTAATGGTGGGGCATCCTTAATAGCCTGCTAGAAGTCGTTTTCTACATTCACTAATGCTTCCCGAACCACCTCGCATCCCACACCACGCCGAGGGCCGTTCTCACTAATGTAACGCCGCCACAATCGAGCACCGCGCTGTCCCTGAAAGAGACCCAAAGCGTGGCGGGCCATCGCATATAAAGGCACTCCGCGCAAAATTTCGCGTTCCATATATTCGATGTAGCGATTGAGCACTCCAACACGACTCTCCGGCGGTGTCCCGCCCAAAACAGATTGCTCAAGCTCAGCTAAAAGCCAGGGATTTTGATAAGCTGCGCGTCCAATCATAACACCATCAACGAGCGCAAGATGATCTCGAGTTTCCTTAACTGTCATTATTCCGCCGTTGATAATGATCTCGAGCTCAGGGCGACGCCTTTTTAGTCTGTAGACGGTTTCATAAACTAGAGGAGGAATTTCTCGATTTTGTTTTGGGCTTAAGCCTTTAAGCCACGCTTTTCGGGCGTGAATAATAAAGGTAGTGCATCACGCCCCCACAACCTTGTCGACAAAATTGTCGAAATCGTCCCAAGAATCTTGGTCGTCGACACCAATTCGCGTCTTTACCGTAATAGGTAATGAGGTCGCACGAGACATCGCCGTAACACAGGACGAAACCGTTTTTGGCTCCTTCATTAAGCACGCACCAAATCGTGCGTTTTGCACACGGTTACTGGGACAGCCAACATTTAGGTTTATTTCATCGTATCCCCACTCTTCCCCAATAGAGGCGCATTCGGCAAGCTGAGAAGCATCCGAACCACCAAGTTGAAGAGCTACGGGGTGTTCGCTTGCATCAAACGCCAAAAACCTTTCCTTATCACCATAAAGAATAGCTCCAGTGGTGATCATTTCGGTATATAAGAGCGCGGATGGCGATATCTGCCGTAAAAAGAATCGATCATGCCGATCTGTCCGGTCCATCATTGGGGCAACCGACAAACGGCGGTCCAATTGGGTCCTATTTTGAGTTTTCGCTAGCAGTTCCATCGTATTCCTACCGCTACCAGTCCTCTCCACCCTAGACACGCAACCCGTGTCTAAAACTCTATCCTTCACAGTTTATCAGTCACAGTGCCGCATTGAGCTGATTGTGTTGTGATTAATCAGATTTATAGGAGTTAAAGAAGACACCTAAAACACTTTTTTAAGAATTTCCAAAGAATAGGTGGTGTCGTCTAAACAACAACGTGGTCACCAATTTCAATATTTTCAGACCACTCGGCTATTACATCATTGTCCGTTTCATTCACTAAATACTGATTACGCAGCAAAACAAATTTGTGTTTTTCGACCAGGCGGGAAAGCGCCCAAACCGCCATAGCTCTCACCAAAGGTGAATGATCTTGTAATAAGTATTCTGCTGGCTCGGAAAGCGCCGAATTTCCGCTATTGCCAATCGCAATTAGAACATTACGAACAAACCGGTCCCGTCCGAGACGTTTGATCGGCGAGCCTGAAAACACTTGCCTAAAATCGTGATCTGTTAGAAGGGCAAAATCCTCGAGCAAAGGGTGCTGTAAGTAGGCATGCGGTCGCAGCGCAGGATGCACGGTCGTCGACGCAAACTTGTTCCAGGGACACACTGCGAGGCAATCGTCGCAGCCATAGATTCTATTCCCAATTAAATGGCGAAATTCCCGAGAAATATGGCCCTTATGTTCAATTGTAAGATACGAAATACACCGCCTTGCATCAAGCCGATAGGGTTGGGGAAATGCATTCGTAGGGCATATTTTGAGGCATCTACTACAAGTGCCACAACGGTCCTCGTGGGCAGGGTCATTAGTAATTTCAAGGGTTGTAAAAATCTCTCCTAAAAATAACCAGGAACCAAAATCTGGGGATACAAGGTTGGTATGCTTGCCCTGCCACCCAATTCCTGCACGCTGTGCAAGTGGCTTTTCAAGGACGGGGGCGGTGTCCACAAACAATTTTACTTCACAATCCCACTTTACAGCAATTTCAGAAGCTAAGGCGCGCAATTTTTTCTTGAGCACGTCATGGTAATCTCGGCCACGAGCGTAAACCGAAATTCCTGCGGCCGATTTATGATTTAGGATTTCAAGCGGGTCACCCTGCGGGCCATAATTAACCCCAACGACAATAATACTCTTAGACTGTGGCCAGAGGCGCCGGGGGGTGCTTCGCCGATCCGCGGTTTCTTTCATCCAACCCATATCTCCATGAAACCCGTTCGCCAGAAATTTCTTTAGATGATCAGCCACTGCCTTACTGCCAGTCCCAGGCTTAGCAAAACCCACGGCGTCAAAGCCGTGAGAAAGACCCAATTCTTGAATCTTTGAGCGGGGATCGTCTATTTGAGGCATTATAATAATGCCTCAATGTCGCCTTCTGCCTGAACCCTGTAGAACTCAGACGCAAACGTTTGAAAGGAGCCTTCCGCAATAGCGGTGCGAATACCCCTCATGAGTTCTTGATAGTAGTGGAGATTGTGCATCGTGAGCAAAATGGGGCCGAGCATTTCTTTCGCTTTGAATAAGTGATGTACATATGCACGACTAATGTCACCAAGCTTAGGGTAATCGCTATCACAATCTATGGGGCGGGGATCCCTCGCGTGGCGTGCATTGCGGATGTTCAGTGTTCCACGGCGCGTAAACGCTTGACCCGTTCGCCCCGAGCGGGTTGGCAAAACGCAATCAAACATGTCGATACCCCTTTTTACAGCACCGACAATGTCACTTGGTGTGCCCACACCCATTAAATATCGTGGTGAATTCGTAGGAAGATTAGGAAGGGTTGCATCTAACACCAAAAACATTTTTTCCTGACCTTCCCCGATAGCCAGGCCACCAACAGCGTACCCGTCGAAACCGATCTTAGTGAGAGCTTTTGCAGATTCTAGTCGCAAGTCGGCAAACACACTACCTTGCACGATACCAAATAACCCATAGCCTTCCCGCTCACGAAAAGCATCCCGACTACGTTTAGCCCAATTCATTGAAAGACGCATAGAATTGGCAGCGTCTGCCTTTGTAGCATCGGGCACGGTGCACTCATCCAGAACCATCGTAATCGTGGAGCCAAACTGTCTTTGCGCTTCCACGGAACTTTCAGGTGTTAACTTAAACATAGCTCCGTCGAGGTGAGACCGAAATTCAACCCCGTTCTCAGTGATCTTTCGAAGCGACGCCAGAGACATCACTTGAAAACCACCAGAGTCAGTCAGAACCGGACCCGGCCAGGCCATGAACCTCCTAAGGCCACCCATTTCCTCTACTACACCGGCTCCGGGACGCAGCATCAAGTGATAGGTATTTGCTAGTACAATTTGGGCGCCGGTCGCTGCTACGGTGTCGGACGTCATCCCCTTTACGGTCGCGGCGGTCCCGACAGGCATAAACGCGGGTGTATCTATTTTTCCATGCGCTGTTTTAAGCAGCCCACGTCGGGCTAATCCCTCGGTTTGAAGCACCGCGAACCCAAAGCTATCCATTCTGGTCAAACCGATGCAGAAAGCTGGAATCTCCGTATGAGTAAAAGCGGTAACCCTGCTCAATCGCATGCGCATACGCACGTTTCACACGACCAAGTCCTGCAAAAGCCGCCACTAACATAAAAAGTGTTGAGCG
>CAZOHS010000015.1:0-5346 GCA_964579285.1 uncultured Rhodospirillaceae bacterium
AAAACCTCATAGCCAAGGGCGCCAGAGTAATCGTTGCGGATAGTGGGGTCGATACTGCGGGAAATAACGCAGACCCGTCGATCGCAGAAAAGTTTGCGCACACAGCAGGTGAGCGAGCTGTTGCCTATACCGAAGATATGAGTGTTCCCGCTGCAGCAAAGCAAGCCGTCGAGCTGGCGCAGGATACATTTGGCGGCATTGATATCGTCATCAATAACGCCGCCATTCTCCGCGATGCATTTATCTTCAAGGGTAATACCGACGATTGGGATACGGTCATACAAAATAATCTTTCCGCCCCCTTTTATCTGATGGCCGCAGCTACTCCGGTAATGCGCGCTCAAGCGCAGTCTGGTCGTGGCGGGGGCGAAAAATACGCATGGGGTCGGCTTGTTCATATAATTTCAACCGCGGGCTTTATCGGAAATTACGGCCAAGCCCCTTATTCTGCCTCAAAAGGTGGATTAATATCTTTAATGCGGACCGCTGCCTTAGATATGGCACGTTCAGGCGTAACATCTAACGCCGTTGCTCCCTTTGCAGCAACACGGGTAACCGAGATGATTCAGCCTGCCAACGATGAGCAAGCGGCCTATAAAGAGAGAGCCCTAAAAGTAGAGCCCCGTCACGTTGCCAATTTTGTTTCTTGGCTCTGTTCTGAGGACGCACAGGCTGTAACAGGGCAAATTTTTGGGGTTCGGGCGCGAGAAATTATGCTTTTTACGCAGTCTGAGCCGGCAGCTACAGCAATATCACAGGGTGAAGAGTGGTCACTCAATGAAATATCCGATGCCGTAGATAACAAATTCCGAGTCCATTTTGCAGAAATGCGGACCGATCTCGAAGTTTTTAATACCGACCCTGTCATATAGAGGATCCATATGACCGAAACTAAAATACGCCAGGTAAAAACCGTAGACGAATTTGGTGCCCAACCCAAAGAATATCAAGATGCAATTCGTAAAATTGTTCTCAGTCATGCAATTAACGAACTTTACGGCTCACAGGTATTTGATGAACCCGCTATTGCACTCGCGCCAAACCCTTACGCGAAATGGCTCACCTGTCGGGTTGTCATGGAAGAATATGGACATCACGTAAGATTCGCAGAATTAGGACAGCAGATTGGGATCCCGGAAAGTCAGATGATTCCTCAAACGAGCAGTAAACGCCCTTTGAGTATCATGGAATATAAGATGGAAACCTGGATAGAGTTCTGCGTTATCAAAGCAGTAGGTGATTTAGCAGAAATACTCCAAGTTGAAGACCTCATTCATTGTTCGTTTCATCCCCTCCGAAATCTAGCGCGGATGACAATGCCGGAGGAAAGATTTCACGCGCAATTTGGAGAGGATTTTTGCAGTGACCTGTTGGAAGCGGGAGAGGCGCCGGCTCTACAAAACGCCGTTAATAAGGTATTTCCCTGGATGCCCTCTTTTTTCGGACGGTCCGGCTCCCGGAATAATGAAATTTATCGAAAATGGGGAATAAAACTGCGAACTAATGAGGAAATGCGAGAAGACTATATTAACCGCGCCCGCGTGCTAATAGAAGAAAAGCTAGGCCTAACACTCCCCCAAGTGGACCTTGAACCTGTCTGACCTAAAGCCAACCATTTTGAGGCGTCTGGTAAAATTCGAAGACTCCTTATCGAAGGTAGGTTGGTTTCAAGCAGCGGGAAAATTGCTCAACCAAGAAGAAAAAACAATGACAACCCTCTACCTTAAAGCGTTAGGGGTGAAACATCGTGATATTAACGTAGTAAAAGAATGGCAGACAGTCCAAAAAGTTGCTTGTCGCGCGGATTGGGTGCCGACCTGGTGGCAAACGGAGAGAGATCTCAGTGTTGCTTTAACCGCGGAAAGTAAAGCGGTTTTAGGTGATGGGCTTTTCCATTCACGGATGACCCAAATTATGAGCAAGATTTTTGATCCTGTGCCCCGCGAGGTATCTGACATATTATTAAGTCTCGACATACGGGATGAAGCCCTCATAAAAAGTGCGACGGGCGCAGCGACAGAAGCTGTTCATCAAGCAGCTCTTGGAACAATAAAAGTATCCAACAACAACCATCCATTTCTATACAAATTCCAGCTTTTTAGGGCGGGTCGTTGGCCCCTTGGCGTTTATGACGATACGTTTTTCATTTTGTAGTGAAACATATAGGTTGAATTCATTGGCATTGAACCTTGTCTTGTCTGACTACTCCGCTTAGTTTCCGGCTTCCCCAAAAAACATGTATTTGGAGACTAACGCAGTGCCATTCATAAATAAATTTCCGACCCGCGCAGAATGGGCGCACTGTGATCCGCTGGGACAGATGTTTTACCCAAATTATTTTCGCTGGTTTGACATTGGAACACACCGTTTACTTGAGGCCGCGGGTGAGCCCTATGATCAACTTATTAAGCAACGGAATATCGCTGGTCTACCTCTTGTTGACGCCCAAGCTTCTTTTAATGGCCGTTGCCGGTGGACGGATGCCCTTGAGGTTGAGAGCTTTATTTCTAGATTTGGTAGTAAAAGTTTTACGGTTACACACAATATTTGGAACGATGGTGTCATCGCGGTAGAAGGTAAAGAAATTCGAATATGGGGCTTGTTTGATCCACATGACGACACCAAGCTAAAAGCAGGTAAAATACCGGAAGATTTTAAACAAACATTTTCATAAGAGTGGAAAGATGGGAATTGTAAAAAAGAATGCAGGACAGTCTTCCATTAATATGGGTATCCTGCCAGACCTAATCGGCTTTAATCTTCGATGTGCTCAACTTGCGGTGTTTCATCATTTCGGAAAAACCGTTGGACAAAATGGCGTTACAGCACCGCAATTTGGAACGCTGCTTCTTATCGAAGCCAATCCCGCCATCAGCCAGAGTGCAATTGCCGACGCACTACGGTTTGATCGTTCAACATTAGTACAGATAATAGATCGACTAGAAGGCGCTGGGCTTGTTGAACGCCGCGTTTCACCAACTGATCGTCGATCTCACGCGCTCCGCTTAACCGAAGACGGTGCGATTCTGCTCGCAGAGCTTAAACAGACGGCACTGGCACATGAAAACGAAATAGCGGGCGAATTAGACGAAGCCGAGCGCCAAAAATGCATTACGCTTCTGAAAAAACTTTATAGCGGTTAAAGAACGTTAGCTTACTTCGTGTTTAAGCGGCCTCTCTGAAAAGGCCCAACTTCTGCTGGACGGGCTGATCGGTAAAGCTAAACAAGAACGAATTTTCCTCAGTCTCGTGCGCATGTTTATACCAAGCTGGGACCACAAATGTGTCCTTGGCTTTCCAATCAATAGCTTTACCGTTAACAATTGTCCGACCTGATCCTTCTACACAGTGATATACCCACGCGGCAGTTGTCTGATACTCCTGGCCTGAAAAGCCCTTTGTAAGCATCTGCATGTAGGTAGAAATAGTTGGCATCACAGGACCACCGGTCGTCGGATTAATATATTCCAACTTTATACCGTGGCGCGCATCCACATCACCTGATTTGGATAAGGTCTCTAAGGTTTCGCGTGTATTAGCATAGGGATAATGAAATACCGGCGAATTTTGTGAGGTGTGTGTGTCACCAAAAGGCAGCATATTACCCCCATAACGGGCAACATTGTCACCGGTTGGACGACCTTTGGGAAATTCCGCTTCAGGATATGGTTCAGCGAAAACCGGTCCCAAATGGCGAACAAGCGGTATATCAAGCCCGTCCAGCCAAACCACCGGAACATCTCCGTCATGGCCATGGTCATGCCAAACCCAAGACGGTGTCAGAATCAAGTCACCAACCTCCATATATGCCTTTTCGCCGTTTATTGCGGTGTAGGCACCGGACCCTTCGACGATAAACCTCAGGGCTGCTGGGGAATGCCTATGGGCCGGCGCAACCTCACCAGGCATTATGAGCTGAAGACCGGCGTAAAGAGCCTCCGTGATACATGACCGGCCCTCCAGTGTAGGATTTTCCAACACCATAACTCTGCGTTCCGCTTCTTCAGCAGAGATTACCTCAGCGGACTCCATAATATAGGGACGGCAAAGATCGTAGTCCCATTTATGCGGCGTGGCTTCAGTAACCGGCGCTTCGGCCAACAAAGTATGCAGAACTTCCCAGAGTGGCGTCATACTTTGTTCAGCCATGCGGCCGTAAAAATCCGCACGCGCATTGGTCAATTCTGGTTTTTCGTGCAGAGCCCTGCTCATGTATCTGTCCTCCTAAAATCCGCTTCGGTGGAATAATAACATCATAAATACGCTATCAGCTAGGGCGGTATATTAATCCGATCAAAATTCAACGGAAAATTCTATATTTTGTGAAAAGATTTAAACCATTCAACAAACCGAGGTATTCCAATATCTAGCCCGATCGTTGGTTTAAATCCTAGCGCCCGTTTTATAACCGCGATGTCCGCATATGTCTCCAATACCTCGCCTTTTTGCAGCGGCTTCATAACAAGGCGTGCTTCTTTACCTATTGCATTTTCAAGTGCTCCAACCAACCTAAGCAATGGTTCGGGTTCACTACTGCCAATATTATAGAGCCTGTGTGGCGGCTTTTCGGTCGGGTTTGGTGGGTTGTCATGAGCCGCGATAATACCGGTCACAATATCATCGATATAAGTAAAATCCCGCCTCATTTCACCGTTATTGAAAAGCTGTATCGGGCGCCCCTTGAAAATTGCATCCGCGAAAAGATAAACGGCCATATCCGGTCGACCCCAGGGCCCATATACCGTAAAGAACCGGAGGCCGGTTTGCGGTATGCCATATAAATGTGCGTAGCTATAGCTCATATGCTCGTTAGCTAGCTTTGTCGCCGCATAAAGCGAAACCGGTCGCTCCACCCTGTCTTCCGTAGAGAAGGGTAATTTAGTGTTAGCCCCGTACACGGAGCTGGAACTACCATAAACTAAGTGCTCGAATTCAGGGTTATGCCTGCAAAGTTCAAGTACGGTCATATGTGCAACAAGATTTGAGTCGACATAATCAAATGGATGTTCAATTGAATGTCTAACACCGGGCTGTGCCGCTAGATGTATGACACGAACAACCCCTTTAATTGCAGATTGAATGGCCTCAAACGCCGCCCGTTCCGCCATATCAAAACGATGAAATGTAAAGCCTTCATGTTTTGTTAGTTGGTCCAGACGAGCCTGTTTTAACGCCACACTATAATAGTCATTCAAACTATCAATTCCGACAACAGTGTCACCGCGAGCTAAAAGTCGGGTAGCTGTATGGTAGCCGATAAATCCGGCAACACCTGTCACGAGCGTGGTCATACGCGACATATAAAAATAAAGGTCATAGAAATATACCTATAAAGATGCCTTTTCT
>CAZOHS010000015.1:5446-31517 GCA_964579285.1 uncultured Rhodospirillaceae bacterium
AGCCGCTGCCTTGCTTGCCGCGAAGGTCGGCATTACTTTTTCTCCAAACAGCTTGACTGAATGTTCGGCATCTTCGTAGGACATGTCGTTAAAATTGACTTGAAGAGATGCATCATCAAAGCCACCAATAGCTTCATTATAGTCTCGAATTTGTTTAATTAGGGTCTCCGGGGTCCCAACCCACGCAGCTCCTTTCTCCACTTGGCTTTCAAAAGTTTCTCGATCTAACGCTGCAATCATCTTGTCGTAGCCCTTATAATTGTCGGAGGAAGCACCATCCACCCAATCACTTGCCGCATTTACAAGCGATTTTAGATAGCGGTTGAGAGGCTCCCTCGCTATTCGTGCAGCTTCCTCAGCGTCCTCGTGGCAATACATATGAAAAGCAAGCATGGTCCGACCCTCCCCCTCGTGACCTGCGGACTTCCACGCCTCACGATAAATCGCGATTAGCTCAGCCATCTGTGCCCCGCCAATTGGGATTGCCATAATATAGTTTCCGACGCGCCCCGCCTTCTCAAACGATTCCGGTGTAGTAAATGCCGCTGTCCAAAAATTAGGTCTCGGCTGTTGCGCGGGGCGTGGAAGGGAGGTGACATCGTTAAAGCTGTGAAATTTGCCGTCATGCGACACATTTTCGCCTGTCAACAAAAGGTCCACTTGTTCCATGCCTTCATCAAACCGTGCCACACTTTCATCAAGCTCAATACCAAAACGCTCGTATTCGTGCGGCAAGAAAGCCCGTGCAAAACCTATTTCCGCGCGCCCCCCCGAAATAGAATCCAACATCCCTATTTCACCCGCAAGCTTGAGGGGATTATTAAAAACTGGAAGAACAGCGCCAGTAACCATGCGAGCTTTTTTTGTGCGTTGGGAAGCCGCGGACAGAAATACGATCGGGTTGGGACTATAGCCACCATAGGGATGAAAATAGTGCTCCACAGTCCTTATATGCGTATATCCATACACGTCCGCAAATTCTGTAAGACGCAAACATTCATCAAAATATTGCTGTCCGGACTTTTGGTCTGGCCCCACAGCAGGAAAAAATTGCATCCCGAATTCCATTTTTATCTCCCAAGTTACAAGCCTAAGTATCGATTAAATACTCTGATTAACGATACCCTTAAATTTATTCCGTGTACAGACTATCATTGTTCCACGAAATATTTAAGTATGTTCGTAGGACCGATAGAATATCGTGATGCTTCCTATGGACAAAAAATTACAATCGTACTCACTCAGAGATGCTCCCGGTCATTTGATACGGCGGTGTCAGCAGCGAGCGGTTGACCTTTTCGTGGATGAAGTAGGTGAAAACGGTCCAAACCCAAGACAGTTTGCTGTCCTGATAAATGTTTATCAAAATCCCGGTATGAGCCAAACCACATTAGTCGAGGCAAGCGGAATAGACCGCAGCACATTAACGGAGGTGCTTCGACTCATGATTAAGCGTGACATGATTTCTAAATCGCGTACTCAGAAAGATCGCAGAGCCAACGCTCTTTTTCTAACACCTAACGGACAGAAGATTTTAGAGAATGCGTTTGAGGCAACAGAGCGTGCTCAGAAAAAAATACTGTCCCCCCTAGACACTTCGGACCGCGCGCAAGCAATGGGCATTCTCACGGCACTTGCCAATCACGATTATGAAAGTAATGGCAATACTTAAACCCCGTCTGCAATATAGCTCCGACACTGAATCCCCGAAAACATTGGGGAAACGCCACAAATAAAATTTACTAAAGGCTCCTTAACGACCCAATCGAGGTGTGTTAACGTTTTGAGAAGGGTTTAATCAAAAAAATGAAAAACAATTTGCTAAGGGAGCAAACGATGAAAAATAAGGCATTAAAAGCAGCCGTTTTTACAGCTGCAGTCGCCGCATTCTCCATGGGTGCGGGCACCGTAAACGCAAAACTAAAACGCATAACCATCGGCAGTAACCCGCAAGGATCTGTGTATTTTCTGCTCGCCAGCGGTTTTGCCAAACTTTTCCAAGAACAAATGGGTATACGGGCCAACGCGCAACCGCATGCAGGTTCTTCGGTATATCTGCCACTGATGGAGGTCGGCGAAATTACGCTTGGTGTAAATTCTTCTCTTGATTCGGGAATGGCGTGGAGTGCCGTCGCACCCTACAAAAAAGCGACAAAGAAGGTGAGAGCAATCGCTCGTGTTTGGATTTTGCCGTACGCTTATATGGTTAAAGAAAGTTCCGGCATCAAAAAGATGGAGGACTTCAAAGGAAAACGCGTTGTCGTAAAATATAAGACAAACGTGTCTTTGGCCCAATGTAATAAAGTTGTTCTCAGTTCCGCGGGGCTTACATTAAATGATATCACAGCTGTAGAGTCTGGTGGCGTGGTTGCGAGTATTGGTATGGTCGTTCAGGGGCGTGTGGATGCGGCTCCAGTTGCCACAGCAATGCCGGCGCTTCGTAAGGCACATGCTACTGTCCCAGGTGGACTTCGGATTATTCCAATCGGACCGAAAGGCACTGATGAATTTCTTTGGAAAGGCATGGCAGGCCTTTACACGGTGAAACAGTCTAATAGCAAAAAGAAACCCTTCGTGAAGGGTAATATCACAATTGCGGCCTTTGACTCCTATCTTAACGCAGGTTCGCAGGTATCAAATGAAGATGCCTATCGCATGGCGAAAGCGGCCTACGATAATTGGAAACAAATGCAAAAGGATTATCCGCCACTGCGAGGGACCAAGCACATTGCGCCCTCCAATAACCCGATGCCTTATCATCCAGGCGCCGCAAAATATTACAAAGAAGTGGGCATTTATACTGCCGCTAACGCCAAAAACGATGCGTCTCTATTAAAATAGACAGACTGTTTTTAAGGTAACGCAGGGACAGAACCGATGGACAAATTCACCGGCCTGTTCCTGCGTAGCTGTCTAGCGGCCATCCCAATCATTGGTATTGGATGGATTTTGCACGTTACCGATTACTTCGGCGTTGCCTTAACGTTCCAACAGGTCATCGCTGTAGTACTAGGCCTCGCCTGTGCGTGCGCGTTTATTAGATATCCATATCTCGAAAAGCCTGGATTGCTGGAACTGCTACTTTCGCTAGTCGCATTTTGTTCTTGGTTTTGGATGGCATATAATTTTGAAGATTGGATTGTCACCGCCCACGAACGAACCCCCGACAAATGGATACCTGGCGCTTGCGCCTTAATTCTTATGATGGAAGGCCTGCGCAAGGCCGCGGGAAAGATTATCGCGGGTTTAGTCTGGGTATTAATTTTATACGCTTTCTTTGGCGATTATATGCCAGGCGCACTCGAAGCGGCTATCTTCCCGCCGACTAAAACAATCACCTATTTTTACGCCGACAATAATGGGGTGCCAGGCCTCGTCTTGCAGGTTGTCCTTAATCTTGTACTAGCCTTCATAATTTTTGGAAAGTTGATGGAAGTAAGTGGTGGCACCGCATTTCTTACGGACCTGGCTATGGGCTGGATGGGTCACCGAAGGGGCGGTCCAGCAAAAGTCGCGGTGGTGGCTTCTAGTGCCTTTGGCACAATTTCGGGCTCCACCGTAGGTAATATTATGTCTACCGGTATTGTTACCATTCCCCTTATGAAGAAAACTGGTTTCAAACCACAGTATGCCGGCGCCATAGAAGCTGTTGCATCAAATGGAGGTCAGATAGCGCCGCCAGTAATGGGGGCAACAGCGTTCATAATCGCGGAATTTCTGGAGGTAGCCTACCAAGAAGTTGTCATTGCGGCGGCGATGCCGGCGTTATTATACTTTTTAGTTCTTTTTCTTCAGGTCGATGCCGTCGCCCGCAGATTCAATATTCGGGGGTTGCCTAAAGCAGACCTGCCAATCGTTCTCGATGTTATAAAAATTGGTTGGATCTTTATTCTACCAATTATCATCTTAATTTATTTCCTTTTCTGGAAGGGATACCCACCGGGGGTAGCCGCGCTTTATGCCGCCGCCAGCCTAATCGTGCTTATGGTCATTCGCGATAAACGTCTGCCTACCTTAGAACATTGGAAAAGTTTTATATTTGGAAGCGGCGAAATATTAGTTCCACTCATTTTAATTGCAGGCGCCGCTGGAATTATCTTGGGGGTCATGAATTCCACCGGCCTCGCCTTTCAACTTAGCATTATCCTGACCAGTCTCGGAAACGCGTACGGTATTTTTGTCATGTTATTATTGACGTCATTAATATGCATTATCCTCGGCATGGGTATGCCTACGGCAACAGTGTATATTGTTCTGGTATCCGTTATAGGACCCGCGCTTATCAAGATGGGACTTATCCCTATGGGCGCGCACCTTTTTCTATTCTATTTTGGCCTTATCAGTATGCTCACACCACCTGTCGCGATTGCGTCGATGGTGGCCGCGGAGATGGCAGGTGCGGATATGTGGAAAACCGGTTTTATCGGGGTTCAACTTGCAGCCACAGCCTACCTTTTGCCCTACTTATGGGCTTTCAATCCCGCCCTTATCCTGGAGGGGACAGCGCTCGCTATAATTTATGTGTTAATAACTGCGGTTTCAGCTGGTTTTTTATTGGCTCACTCTGTTACGGCACTAGGGACCGGAAATTTTCTTGGTTGGATATCGGCAGCCGGGATGTACGTGGCGTGCTTAATTGTTGGCTCTTCAACAATTTGGCTGGGAGCCGAAAATCCAGCGGTATTAGTTATAGCGTTTTTAGGGTTAACCTTAACTTGGTTTGTCACTAAACGGGTGCGCCCGCCGGAAAATTTGAGCTCGGACTAAATTAAAATAGCAATGCAGATTATAAACCATGATTCGATTGCCACTGAGGATTTTCCCGGTGGAGCCACTTATAAAACACTTGTCGGCAACGATGCTGGCTCTACTCCCGTACGTTGTGGCATACAAACCTCCCCTCCTGGGTATGAAACCCCGAACCACGCGCACCCTTACGTAGAAATAATTACTGTTTTGGCCGGCTCTGGAGAAGCATGGATAGAGGGCGATGTTGATCCTGTAGAGATCGGCATCGGCATGACTATGATAATACCGCCCAACACCTCCCATGGCTTTCGAGTCACGGGCACGGTCCCATTAGTAACATACGGTATCCATACCTCGCCTAATCGGGTTGTCGAAATTAAAGACCCACCGGGTTAACGGATTACATACCTACTAAACAAAAGAACACTTGTGACACTACTATCTGTAGGTAGATCTCCTGTTTTCTAATAGAACAAAACTTTTCCCGCACTTTAAGGTAACGAGCTAATCTTTGCCCGCCATTACGTCAGCCGACGAGACATTTTCTCCCACTCGGTGCAGCGGCCTTCCCGAATCAGTGATCGTAATAATTACCACGATCTCATCGGCTCGCGGCGCGTCGGGCAACGAGACCTCCATCGCGTCAAAATGCGAAAAGGTCCAAACATCTTCTTTATGGTGAAGCGGACAGTCTATGGTGGTACCCGGTCCCCCAATTTTTTTCGCTGAAGGAATTATTGAGGGTGCCGGACCAACGAGACCACGAAGGGGCTTGCCCATTGTCGGATGCATACAGGCAGCCGCGTGTTCCTTTTCACCGTTTATTCCGACAATCGCCGCCTTCCCAAAACTATGAACCTCCGCAGCGGTCACGCCTAGTGCATCCATAGCCCGTCGGCCAAGTGTTTCTCCGAGTTCTTTTCCGGCTATTTCCAGATCGGTAAGGTCCTTGGAATAGAAACCCGCGTACGGGTTGGCTATCACAGCAACAGCAGCACACTGACGAGTAGGTGGGTCGACCTTCTCACCAATTTCGATGCGTGTTTCCTCTACGATAGTAACTATTTTTCGAATTTTAATCGTTGCCATCCCATGTTCCTCAATGGTCTAAGCGACCGAATTGTGCCATGATCTCACCCACCCATACCGGTGTAGATTTCAAATACGAACACGAGCAGAGAGTAGAAAGATTATGGATCAATCGATCCGGGGATATTTAGCAAATTTAGAGCAACAGGGCGAGCTTGTTCGCTTTCAGAAAAAAGTTGATCCACTAGAAAACCTCACCGCAATCGGTTGGAAAACATACGACCGTCTAGGTAAGGCGTCACTATTTGATAATCTTACAGGTTTTCCGGGTTGGCAGGTCTGTAATCAAATTATCACGGACCGAAGGAAATGGGGAATTGGCCTTGGGGTTGAAGAAGGTGAGGTAATAGAGACATTTAACCAAAGGGTCAAAGAACCCATTGAACCCGTGATGGTGAATAAAACCGAAGCGCCGGTAAAGGAGCTAATTTATCAAGGAGAGGAGGTCAACCTCGCCAAGCTTCCGGCTGCGTGGACATCGGAGCTCGACCCCGGACCATTTATTGCTTCGGGTATGGCCATTATCAAAGACCCAGATACGGGTATCCGTAATATGTCGATTCATCGCCAACAGATCATGGGCAAAAATAGGACTGGCTACCTGATTTGCCCTCGACAGGCTTTGCGTATTTACCAAAAATACCAAGAGCGAAACCAACCCATGCCCGTCGCAATGGTTATCGGCGCCCATCCCGCAATTTATTTTTCGTCGTCATACACGGCACCCTATGGCGTCGACGAGTTAACCATCGCCGGCGCTCTCATGGGAGAGCCGGTGCGGTTGGTTAAATGTGAGACAATTGATATCGAAGTACCCGCTGAAGCCGAAATAATACTTGAGGGTCAAATTCCCCCTGACGCCTTGACCCCTGAAGGTCCGTTTGGCGAAGGATCAGGAGGATATGCTATGGAGGGCTTCACACAATACCTCGACGTGAATGCAGTTACACGGCGAAAACAGCCAATATTTTACGCGATGCAATGCGGCGCACCGATGACAGATACCCAGGCGCTCGTCTCGACCGCGATCGACATGTTATTGTGGGATCATTTAAAAAATGTCGAGGGGGGTCTGGATCTAATAGATCTTAGGTGCTTAGGAATAGCGGGCATGATGGCTGTCATAATAAAATTGCAGCCGCGTGTAGAGGGCCAGGCAAAGACAGCATTATTAGCAACCTTATCGGGACCCCAACTCCATCCAAAATTAGCAATCGCTGTCGACGAAGATATTGATGCATCAGATATCCGACAAATTTTTTGGTCCATGACCACAAGGGTTCACGCTGAACGTGACGTAATAAAAATACCGAACACCCGGACTTGGTCCTTAGATAACGTTTCAGATATTGTCCCAGGGCAAAGCGCGATGCACCGCATCGGAACTAAAACCCTCATTGACGCCACAAAACCAGCAATAACCGATCCAGACGCACGTACCAGCTTTGCAAGGGCAATGCCCAAGAATTTTAACAACGTCGACCTTTCTGATTTTCTTCCCGATTAATGGAGTTTTCATGTCTGATTTAACAAAATTTTCCGCCTTTGATCCCATGCAAATTCCAACGGAAGAACGAAATCCCTATCCACCGCCGCACGACACAGCACTGACTGGCCGGCGTAGACGTGTCTTGGGTGACGCTAACGGCTTAACCAAGTTTGGTGTAAATCTCACAGAACTAAGTCCGGGTGCTGTGTCTGCATTGAGACATTGGCATTCTGAGGAAGATGAATTTATTTATATTACGGAGGGCAGACCGACATTAATTACTGATACCGGCGAACAAACACTACAACCCGGCATGTGCGCCTGCTTTCCGGCCGGCGCGAGCGATGCTCATCGATTGGAGAACCGGACAGAGGCAACGGTCCGCTATCTTGAGGTCGGAAATCGATCAGCGGGCGAAAACGTGTGCTATCCAGATAATGACATGGTAATGGTCAAGTCACCCGACGGCACCAGAAATTTTACAACACTGGATGGCGCGCCCTTTTGATTCGTCAATTCTTTGAATGCATAACCCGCTCAGCCACCTGGTTAATGGCTGGTGCGTTGGTTGTTGGCTACTTTGCTCAACCGCTTGCTGAATTTTTTCGACCGTTCATCCTGTATTCGATGGTCATCCTGCTTACCGTAGCCATGATACGGCTGGATATTGAGCGCCTCCGTTCATACGCCAAACGACCCCTTTTTATAACCGCGATCGTGCTCGTAAATCTCATCGCTGCGCCTATTTTAATGTGGGTGATTATAATGCCCATCCAAGTTCCAGCTGGATTGGAACAAGGCCTAGTGCTAATGGCTGCAGCACCGATGATAAGTTCAGCAATCGCAATTGCTTTAATCTTAGACCTCGACGCGCCGCTCGCTGTTGCCGCGATGGTCGCTACGTATACCGTTGTTCCGATAACACTCCCAGCGCTATCGGTTTGGCTCATTGGCTTTGACTTAGGCGTTTCTACATTAGAAATGTTTGCTCGATTACTCGCAACTATTGCTGTGCCGGCGCTTTTAGCCTTTTCAATACGACGCTGGTTCATCAGCAAGAAAACGCTTAGTCGCAATGCACGGGCAATCGATGGTTTTGGTGTAATCTTTATTGTCATTTTCTGCTTAGGCATCATGGATGGGATAGCAGCCTTTGCCGAAGCCCGAATGGATTACGTTATTCTCACCCTGATCGCGGCCTTTCTTGCCAATATTTTCATGCAGATATTCGGCACCTTGGTCTTCATAAAACTCGGAAGGCGCCAGGCGCTTACGATCGGATTAGTAACAGGCAATACTAATTTGGGTCTCGTTATGGTGGTTTTGGCCGATAAGGCATCCCCTGAACTTATTGCTTATTTTGTGCTGGGCCAGGTGCCAATGTACTTTCTGCCGGTTATCGCACTTCCCATATACCGCCGACTAATTGCCGATGATTCTCCTTAATGCTCTAGATTGGATTGCTAAAAGAGCCACCTTCATGCTTGCCGCAGGGGTGTTTGCAGGAATTGTCTGGCAACCACTCGCAAATGCACTTGCGCCATGGTTAGAAGCTTTGATCGTTATGAATTTATCGCTATCAATGGTGCGGATAGCACCTGGCGCACTCTCAAAATACCTACGGCGACCTGTTTTAATAGCCATTATCTTTGTTTTTTCAATGGTTCTGGCCCCCCTGTTTTTATGGTGCGGCGCTGAAGTCATAGGTGTGCGGGGGCCAATAGGGGCCGGATTGGTGTTCCATGCCCTGACAACACCCATTATGTCAGCACCGGCCCTTTGTATATTGTTTGGTCTCGATGCCGCCTTAGCTCTAATCGTGACGGTACTATCATATGCTTTAGTCCCATTCACACTGCCACCAATGGCATTATGGCTTCTTGGGATTGAACTCGATGTTAGCGTTATCGAACTAACATGGAGACTCGGCAGGATTGTGGGTATCAGTTTTTTGATCGCCTATGTTGTCAGACGCGTTCTCAGTCGCGACTTTCTAGAAAAACAAGCCTCCCGAATGGACGGACTTATGGTGTTTGGTATGGTCGGGGTAGCTGTCTCGATTATGTCCGGTTTACCCGATTTTGCAGTTTCTAAACCCGCGTTCACCGCCGTCGTGACAGCCACCACATTTGCAATAAACATCTTGCTTCAAGTTATTGCAGCCATGACTTTCTGGAAACTTGGGAAAAAAGCAGCCATCACCATTGCTTTGGTAACAGGCAATACCAATGTTGCTTTGGTATTGGCAGCGATAGGCGCAAGTGCGCAGTACGAGCTATTGGTCTATTTCGTCGTCGGTCAATTTCCAATATACACATTACCGCTAATAATGGTTCCGATATACAAACGCATTATTAATACAAAATAAAAAGGCGGGCTTAACGCCCGCCTTTTTTAATCTGAAGTTGTGACCTATTCGGCAGCAACCGCCATTTGCCCCTGTTCATCAGCCACTTTACGGTCAATTATCGCGCGCGCGGCGATAGAGCCAGCATCTTGTATTGTGTCAACAGTCGGCCGATCATCCCAGTTTTCTTGCTGCTTATTGAATACTTCCCAATCTTGATGAAACGCCGTGAAAATCTGTTTATACGATAGCTCCGTCATCTCTTCCGTAACAGGTTTCCCCTGTATCTGATATGCATTGGACCAGAAATAATGCGTGGTGTTTTCCGTTTCCGGCGTGACAAAGTTTAAGTTATGAAAACCGAAGCCTCCATCTGGGACCGGCAAATCAATATCAGTCCAACCAAAATCTTTGCCTTTAGCTGCCTCTTTGGCCGCACCGGTAAATAGACGAACAGCACCCGGCATCTGAAATTCGATTATCTGCCAACGATCCACAATATCGTCCTCTGTCCAACCCCCCATTTTTTGATACGTGGGGGCGGGGTTTTGTCTACAGGTCCATCGCGCGACGGTCACAGAGTCATCGTCCTTTAAGGTTCTAATCTTAGCAGCTTCGGCTACAGCAGCGTTGCCGATTGTCGACTTGTGCACAAACCCAAGGTGTGAGAGATCAAGGAGATTATCAATAACAAGTCGGTAATCACATTTAACGTAAAAATACGTTCCCTTATCACCCCAATCATCCGCTGTCTTCCATGGATACGGGACGATAAGATCTTCGTCAGCTAGAGCCGGATCACCCATCCATATCCATATCCAGTTATATTTTTCAACGATTGGATACGTGTGAACCCTCGCCTCGGGGGGTATCGTATTTTGACCAGGCACATGAATGCAACTGCCACCCTCGTCGAATTGAAGACCGTGATAATAGCACTCAAGTACGTCACCAAGAACTTTTCCTTTAGACAGGGGCATGCGACGGTGGCAACAACGGTCTTCAAAGGCAATGGGCGTCCCGTCTTCCTTCCGCCAAAAAGCGATGCGTTCGTTACAAATAGTACGCGACATCGGGGTTCGGTTTATCTCTTCCGGCTGTGCGCACACATACCAAGTATTCTTCAGAAACATCCCTGTCTCCTATTTTTTAAAATGTGAGGTTATTTTAGTGGTTTTCTGTAGTAAGTCCAAACCTGATTGATCACCACACTTGCGGTATTGACCTAGGGTTTTTATAGAATAGCAATAAAGAGAGAAGCTTAACCAAGGAGGGCTTATGGAAAATCGTGCTTTTTATCCGGAAAAAATGCATCCCCCAATCGGACTTTTCGCCCACGGCGTCGAGATACCCGACGACGCAAAAATAACCTTCACAGCTGGACAAGTGGGGAATGATTTTGAAGGAAACGTACCAAACGACTTTTTGTCACAGGCACGAAATGCCTGGGAAAACTGTCTAGCAATCCTGGAACATAATCGTCTTAGAATTAGCGACGTCGTCAAGGTCAATCATTTTCTTACCGATAGTAAAAACATTGACGCCTATAACCAGGTGCGAGCCGAATACCTTGGCGAGAACCGTCCAGCGTCTACACTCCTCATCGTGGCAGGCCTCGCGGACCCAAACTTTTTAGTGGAAGTAGAAATGATTGCAGCCTCTACGAGAAAAGGTTAGGCCAGCACGCGGTGTTATTTACAGACGTTAGATCGACGTGTCTTAAGACACACTTGGCGGTGGACGAGAGTTGTCCAAAAGGAAAAATAGGTCCAAGAAGGGGGCTTATGGTTTTACGTTACCGAGATAGTAAAATAAAAATACCGGCTTGTTGAACGCCTAAATATATTTAAACCAATACGCCTTATCACAATAAGGCCAATACAATGAAGGGAGATTAAAAGATGGGTAAACTCGACGGAAAGGTAGCAATCGTTACGGGCGCAGGGCGGGGGATTGGCGTTGAATATGCAAAGGTTCTGGCCGAGGAAGGTGCGATGGTTACTGTCAGTGACATTGTCGACCCAACCACCACTGTTAACATTATTAAACAGGCTGGAGGCGAAGCAATGGGCATCGAATGTGATGTCACTAAACCTGATCAAATAGAGTCTATGGTTTCAAAAACGGTGGAGGCATACGGTAAACTGGACATCATGGTAACGAATGCCGCGTTGTTTGCAGAT
The DNA here is from genome assembly GCA_964579285.1 of uncultured Rhodospirillaceae bacterium. Taxonomy (GTDB): domain Bacteria; phylum Pseudomonadota; class Alphaproteobacteria; order MPNO01; family UBA830; genus JAYZQT01. The sequence goes on from CAZOHS010000015.1 coordinate 17,304, forward strand.
CTGCAGCAAAAATCGTTTCTAGAGATTGATGAAGCCGAGTGGGACAGAGTTATGCAGGTAAATACGAGAGGTGTTTTTAGCTGCGTAAAAGCAGCGGTCCCAGAAATGAAGAAAAACGGTTACGGAAAAATTGTGAACATTGCTTCTGGCACAGTCTTTAAGGGTACCCCGATGTTATTGCATTACGTTAGCTCCAAGGGAGCACAGGTTGCGTTTACAAGGGCCCTCGCCCGTGAAGTAGGCGATGATGGGATAACGGTAAACTGTATTGCGCCCGGACTAACTATGAGTGAAAAAGTCATAGATGATGACCAATGGATTGCAGTTAAAGATGGCAACACAGCAAGTAGGGCAATCAAACGGGAACAAGTGCCTGAGGATTTAATTGGTACCCTTGTATTTTTTGCATCGTCTGATTCAGACTTTATTACCGGTCAAACATTAGTCGTGGATGGTGGTTCCGCCATGCATTAACCATAGGAATAACTATAGATAGGGCGGCTCCACCAGCCGCCTTATTCTTTACAAAGGAGAGCGCGCCTTTCTTGTTATTTACTAAAGACGCTGACTAGAATGGTTTTCGCCGCATAAATGGATAGAAAATTAGCCCTGCTAAAAACCCTCCTGCGTGTGCCTCCCAACTTACATTTCCGGGGCTTAAAATCGCGTAACCGACATTAACAATCATTATAAGCAAAACGTATTGCGCAATGTCCCGGCCGTTAGGACGTGACACGCCGTCACGGCCGCGCACCAGGACGAAGGCACCTGCCCCCAGAAGACCAAACACAGACCCCGACGCACCAATCAATAATTCATTTGCGCCCCAGTTAAGAACGGCATGAACACAAGCACCCACGATGCCCGTAGCAAAGAAAAATACAAAAAAACGTGGGCCTCCGAGATAAGGAAAGACCCGAGGAGCAATAACAATTATCCACGTGCCGTTGGCAAGAAGATGCCACCAACCACTATGTATAAGAATATGTGTGACGACGCCGTGAAAAGTGCTGACGTTAAAAATGCCTTCCTGAAAATTACTAAAACTCAGAAAAAATACGAGTGCCGCATCAGATGCTGGTGGCAGGATCTCTCTTATGAGTTGGACACCGCCAAGGATAATAAACAACCATACGATGCTCTTGGGCACAGAAAATGTTTGGTTTTCGTTCATTCCAACAAGTCAGCCTCCAAGAGAGTTTTCTACAGAACTGCCAGTAGCAAGAACGGCAATGTTATAAATGATATTCCGGTGGAAACGACGATCATTCCAGCAACCTCATCGGGCTTTCTATTATATTGCTGTGCGAAGAGGTAACTGGAGACGGCAACAGGCATGGCGCTTTGTAGAATGACGACGGCGCGCGCCGCACCTTCCAAATCAAAGGCTTCTGCGACGGCGAACCCAACACCGACCCCCATAACCAGCCTAAACACGCCAAGCAACGAGCTTCGCACAAGCCCGCCCACTCGCAGTTCCAGCAGCGAAACACCCAACGCAACCAACTGGGCTGGTATTACCATCCCCCCGAGTAGGTTAACCGAATTAAAAAGCCATTTGGGTAAACTTGTATCGGTAAGTTGGAGCACGACAGCCAATAATACGGCATGCACGACCGGTGCCCGCATGAGCCTGCGGAATGATAGCGTACCTGCAGCGATAGCTGCTCCTGCGGTAAATGTCCCGATGGCACCAAACGCAAAATAGACAATTGCCAAAGCAAGCCCTTCATCGCCCAGGGCAAAATAACACACCGGCAATCCCATGCTCGCGGTAAGAGGAAAGATGAGTGATGGCAGATACGACGGTATTTCGAGCCGCAGCAATCGAATTAATAGGATAGAAAGAATGGTGAAGGCGGCGTAACAGGAAATTGTCGCGAGTGCGACTTCGCCTATGGCCGCAGGCGATAAGTCAACCTTCTGAAATGTTGCTAGTATCAAGCACGGGGCACCAATATTGTAGACTAAAGACGTTATTAGCTTTGAATCAAATGCGGCGCCTATTTTTGCCCAGAGTACACCAAGCCCAACACAGACAAATACAGGTGCAACAATTCCGAACAGTTGAAAAATTGTATCCATGGACTACAGGGCGAGGTACATCAATAAGGGTAGGGTAGCCAGCGACATAATAGTAGAAATCACTATCATACCTGCTGTATCGTCGGAATTACGGTCAAAACGCTGAGCAAACATGTAATTGTGAACAGCGATCGGCATGGCCGCCCCAATTATAAGAACGCCGCGCGCCGCTCCTTCCATCCCCAAAATGTCCCCCACCGCATATCCTACGATAAATCCTGTCACAAGCTTGATAAAAGATATGATCACTATCTTGCCAGTTCGACGAACCCGCAGGTCTGCTATGGCCACGCCAAGTGACACGAGCATCAGAGGGATTGCAAGCCCACTTATGAGTTCTGTCGTGTTCGCTAACCAATCGGGGGGGCTTGTATCGCTTAACATAAAAATCAAAGCGAGTGCGACAGCATAGATTAGCGGATTGTTGTAGAGAACATCTGCGGCCAGCCGCCCAGCATAAATACTCCAACCTACGGTAAAACTATAAATAGAGGAAAGAATGAAAATACAAATGCCAAAGGCCAACCCTTCGGAACCGAAGGCAAAAAGACACAAGGGCAATCCCATGTTGCCAGTGTTAGAAGATGTAAATATTGGTAGGTACGTGTGTGCCGGAACCTTTAGGCTTCTAATCGCCGCTAACCCGACAAAAAGAAAACAAAGCATCACGACTGCGTAAGCACCTACCATTTCAGCGAAGGCGGTTAAGCTAACGTTTAAGCGCGTTAGCGACGAAAATACCAAACACGGCATTCCAAGATTTAACGCCAAGGCTCCTACCATTCTTGTATCAAACGGGTGACCAAGCTTCCGCCAAGTAAAGCCAATGCCCGCACAAACAAATACCGGGGCGATCACCGTGAGAATATTTAAGAGCAAATAAACGCCGTCTAAACTGGAAATAAAAGAAAGAAACGCCCGAGGGCGGCGATCTAGTGTAGTAGAATGTTTGCGTTCAGGAAATGCCGGAAATTGTAGTTTCCTAATTCATGTATGTTTTTTTTCAAGATTTTCGATCAGTATATCAAGGTCTGACAAGTCCTCTAACATACGACGCCAGCGCTCTTCCCCAAGACTTTTAGCCAGGGATGTCTGTGCCTCCTGCCACGCGGGTGTCGCCTCTTTTATCGTCGTTAGACCAAACTCTGTAGGGGTAACCACCCGTTCACGTCGATCTTCACCGCGTGAAATTGTGATTAAACCCATTTTTACGAGTACCTTGAGGTTCCGCGTGAGGGTCGTACGGTCCAGATTTAATTGCTGAGACAGCGCCGTGACGGAAGGGGAACCCATCATTGCTACAGCCCCCAACATCGTAAACTGTGTCGCCTTTATTCCACTGGGCGCCATTATTTGATCGTAAAACTGTGTAACCGCTCTCGAAGCGCGCCGAATGTTAAAACACGTGCAGCGCCACGCAACGCGGACCTGCGTAGGGTCGTCGTCTCTAATACCATCCACCATAAGCGTGTATATACATAGGAAACAGCGAATCGCCAAGTAGAGGGGCCCAGAGACACTCTCAGGTAATTTCATGCCGTAAAAGCGCGCAAGCTGAAAATCGCACCTTAATTGACTATACAATAATATGGGTAGGAATTTGGCAGTCAGCGTGAGAGATTGGAACATGGTTAAAATCGATAAAATATACACAAAGGGTGGTGACACAGGGCAAACGTCCCTTGGCAGCGGCGAGCGTGTATACAAACACTCGCTCCGGATAACCGCCCAGGGTGATATAGATGAAACAAATGCTGCGATTGGCTTGGCGCGTTTACATTCGGAACCTGAGACCCTTAAATCGCTGACACGGATCCAAAATGACTTATTTGACCTCGGAGCCGACATTGCTAGGCCGGGATCTAACATTGACGGAAATCTCCGTATCCAAAGTTCTCAGGTTAGTTGGTTGGAAGCCGAGATAGACAATGTAAACGGTACGCTGGAACCACTCCGCTCGTTTATTCTACGGGGTGGCAGTGAAACTGCGGCGTTTTTGCATTTTGCGTGTACAATATGCCGTCGTGCGGAACGCAGTATGACGGCGCTGGCGGAGGAGGAAGCCATTAACGCGGAAGCGCTAAAATACATAAATCGACTGTCTGACCTACTCTTTGTCATGGCTCGGCAGGCTAACGATAAAGGACGTGACGATATTCTTTGGGTACCAGGAGCAAACCGCGCCGGATAGTTCCAATCTCTATATGTCTTACTATCCTTCTCCCATGTCAGTTTATAGGCTACGGAAGATCCTTTTCGAAAACTCCTGAAGCCAACGCTGTCATCCCTATTTCGCCAGTTTGGTCGATAGCCCACATAGTTACGTTGCGGTCCTGGTGGGCCCCGGCAATAGTAAACTCAGCAACATCATAGATAGGTCTCATCGATTTGAAGGCAAAATTAGAAACTTTGTAGTTCACCAATTCTTTCTCCAAGAAATGAAGCATCAAGCGGGCAATTAGCATACCCTGAACCAAAAGGCCGGGGTGCCCCTTTTCCCGAGCGTAGTCACGATCGTAATGAACGCGATGGCTATTAAAGGTTACGGCCGAATGTCGAAACATCAATATTGGATCAGGATTAATTAAACGTGACCATTCCGGTGGAGGAAGTGAGGCACCTCTTGAGAACACGCTAGCCTGCATTCTCTGTGGCTGCGGTGATGGAGGCCGAAAAATTATGTCATTCTCTTCAATTACAGCAAGTTCCTTTGTATTAGAAATTCTGTGTTGGACCCGACAAAGAATAAAAGGTCCCGACTTACCCGATTTAACATCAAACGACATCACCTCCGATTCCCGAATTATTTGATCGCCAACGTGAAGTGACGCTCGAAAATCAAATCGAGCGCCGCCAAATAATTTATTCGGGAATAGGTCGGTTTCTGGCAACAACACCTCATTCCTTGGCAATCCATCCGCGCCCAGCCTTGAGGGAGATAATGTCGAAGTACAGAATAATCCATGCCATAATAACGGGAGTGGCATTCCTAATTTTGGGAGAACATTATCTACGCCAAACGTAGCCATCAGGTTGGCGACTGGTCCGGCCGTAATTATGTCTTCCGCTATAACAGTCTTCCCGATTGCGGATTCCATGGCATAGGGTAGAGCATTCATACAGCCTGAATACCTCAGGCTCTGAAGGGACGCCAGAGGGCATTTATAATTGGAGAAACCAAAATGGTGCTGATACTTGGACCAAAGGATATTAAAGGTTTAATCACAATAAAAGATGCTGTTGATGCGATGGAGCAGGGTTTTCGGGATTGGGCTGATAATGCTTGGCTGGCCGAACTTCGACAACGTGTTCACTCCGCTGACGGGGTGCGGCTGACCGTCCATCTTGGTGCGCCATCTAGTGTGAATACGATTGGGACACTTCTACACACCGAAAAACCAGTGATAGGTGACGACGACCGTCAAACCTATTCTCACCGGGGAGCGAGGGTACGAATTGTTTATGAGGGAGGTTCTGGTGGGCTACTTTCAATCCAAATTGGCGAACTCGAAGTAGCAGAACTGCCAGGTGTTAATCAGAATGTCGTAATACCAACCAGTTGTGCGACTGCAGTGGGAACCAAATGGTTAGCGAAGCCGGATTCTAAAAAGATCGGCATCCTGGGCTCCAGAGGTCAGGCTCGTGGACAGTTGGCGGCGGTCCTAGCCGCAATGCCAAAAATAGAAGAGGCGTTCGTATACAGTCCCAATCCTGATAACCGCACCCGATACGCGGGATCAATGACCCAAATCCTCGGCGTTAAAATAACGGCGGTTGATGATCCCCGAAAGGCTGTTGAGGGGATGGACATCGTGTTAACCGCCACAAATTCAAATGTGCCCACTTTTGATGGTAATTGGCTATCACCGGGTGCCCATGTCTGCTCATTGGTATCCTCCAACAAAGGCCTGCACGAAGCGGGTTTTATTGCAAAAGCACGGCAGGAAATCGACCACACTACTCTAAAACGCGCCGACATTGTCGTATGTAATTCTATCGAACAGGACAAGTTGGATCGGACTGCTATTGTGTGGGGAGCCGCCGAAGAGGGAATTATATCATGGGATAAGGTATCCGATCTCGGCATGGTGATGCGCGGAGAAGCAGGCCGAACTGATGATCGGCAAATAACCTTCTTTAAGCAGAATGCGTTTTGGGGAGTGGGTGACCAAGTCATAGGCAAACTACTTTATGATAAGGCTAAGGAAAAAGGACTAGGGATTGAACTCGACATAGACCCGTTTGAATCAACCACAGACTCTCAACTCGAGGGTTAATTGCGGAAGTGCACGTTTATACTCTCGCTAACGTTATGTGTGTTGACACGCACCAAAAGGAAGAGACGCCCGAGGTCTATTGCGGGTTGCAAAAATGGGGACTCACCCCGCTTATAATAGCCGAAAGGACGCGCCATGCTCTTTGATTCCGATGCTCATTTCTTACCAAAAGATGCCTATGATGCAATGGAAGGGGAGTTTCGCCATATGCGACCACGCATTCTTGCCGACGGCGCGGGCGCGACAATGCGTTTCCTAGACTCAAATCATCCGCGGGTTGCACATTCTATTCCCGTCGAACTCACCTGCAGCGTAGACCACAGGTTAAAAACAATAGAAAAGTTGGGCATCGATTGTCAGTTATTATTTCCTAATCATTCAGGCGTTTACAATGAGATAGAAGACGCCGGTGCCGCACGTGCTCTCATCAAAAATCACAACGACGGTATGGCCGCTGCAGAACATGAATCTGGGGGACGACTACTGTCTACGTTTTGCGTTCCGATGCAACATCCAGATGAGGCGGTAGCTGAACTGCAACGCTGCGTTGATAACTTGGGACTACGATGCATGGTTATTTCACCAAACGTCGACGGCGGACCCATTGACGCCCTGCCGTTGTGGGATTTGTTTGCCGAGGCCGAAAGACTTAACGTGGTAATAGCCGTGCATGGGGACGCGGATACCAAACTAATCGGACATGAACGTTTTGATCGGTGGCGGCTACGAAATTGCCTTGGATTTCCGTTCGATTATATGCACGCTATTGTTTGCTTAATATATTCTGGCTTATTAGACCGGTTCCCTAAATTAAAATTGCTTTTCGCGGAGGCCGGCGTGAGTTTTCTGCCATTTTTGGAAGACCGGCTTAAGGATACAACCGATACATTTGAATCACCACTCGCATTCCATAACTTCGATATCCGAGGTAGACCGATGAACCAACGGCCTCCAACTGAATATTTTGAAATGTTTTATCATGCTGTAGGACTAGATGAATCACTCCTCGAATTAGTTATTGGCAAATATGGAGTTGATAAATTTCTTGTTGGAACAGATTACCCTCACCCGGATTCCCACATGAATGTGGCACAAACGGTGGAAAAACTAACCTCTATTTCAGAAGAGGCCTATCACGCGATGACCTGGGACAACGCAGAGCGTTTATTTGGCTTAGAAGAAAAACACAAAAGACCCTCCGACAAATTGGCAACGAAATAAACCACCTTAGAAAATTTTCGTATGATATGAAAAACTATGTTTGGGCCCAATAAACATTTGGCAATTTATTCAGTCATACTCGCTCTATTATGCTCGCGATACCTTGGCCAACCCCGATGCACATTGTACAGAGTGCATATTTACCATTCCTCCGCTCGAGTTCATTTAGCGCGGTCGTTATAAGCCGGGCACCAGACATACCAAGCGGATGACCAAGCGCAATAGCGCCGCCATTAGGATTGATGCGCTCATCGTCATCTGCGAGGCCAAGTTCCCGTGTGCAAGCCAGGGCCTGTGCAGCGAAAGCTTCATTAAACTCCAGGACGTCCATATCCTCTAATGTCAGGCCTGATTTTTTCATAACTTTTCGGGTTGCGGGCGCGGGGCCTATCCCCATGATACGCGGCGGAACCCCTGCGGTCGACGCAGCAACAACGCGCGCTCGAGGAGTTATCCCATGCTTTTTAGCCGCCTGTTCACTGGCTAATAAAAGCGCCGCTGCACCGTCGTTAACCCCTGAGGAATTGCCCGCCGTCACACTGCCGTCTTTTTTAAACGCCGCTCGCAGTTTCCCAAGGTCACCTATAGTGGTGCCGTGGCGCGGGTGTTCGTCTTCTTGTACCACGATATCTTCACCACGGCGCTGGGGTATTTTAACAGGTATAATTTCCGTTACGAACTTTCCCTCCTGCTGGGCTGCTTCCGCCTTGTTTTGTGACCAAGTAGCAAACTTGTCTTGATCTTCTCGGGTAATTTGGCGCTCCTCCGCAAGGTTTTCCGCCGTCTCCCCCATGGCGTCAACACCGTACAACTCTTCCATTTTTGGATTAATAAAACGCCATCCAATGGTGGTGTCATAGACCTCTGATTTACGTGAAAACGCTGTATCAGCTTTCGCCATGACAAAAGGCGCCCGTGACATACTTTCAACGCCACCAGAAATAACCATGTCCGCCTCCTGCACTCGAATAGCACGGGCACCTTGGGCGGTTGCCTCCATGCCTGAGCCACACAAACGGTTCACCGTGGCCCCCCCAACCTCTAGGGGCAAGCCCGCAAGCAATCCTGCCATTCGCGCAACATTGCGATTGTCTTCGCCGGCTTGGTTAGCACTACCATAATAAATATCGTCGACCTGCTCCCAATCAACAGTTTGGTTTCGGTCCATCAGCGCTTTAATGGGAACGGCACCTAAATCGTCAGTACGGACCCGGCTAAGGCAACCACCATACCGACCGATAGGTGTACGAATTGCGTCACAGATAAAGGCGTCTGACATTTTATATTTCCTTCACATTTCAGAATACGCATTGTTGTCGATGGTATCCCTGTGGGCAAGTACTCGCTTAAGTAATTAATACGGAAAAATTACCTTGATCAGCGACGCAAATTAAGCAAGCTTCGACCATGCCTGATCAAGTCGATAAATATAGTTCCTATACACGGGGAGCACGGGTAATACACATCAACGACGCCCCCAAAATTGCCGTAGAATATATCGGGGATGGTCCTTTAGTGATTTTTCTCCACGGCATTGGAGGGGACCGGTCTACGTGGTCCTATCAACTTTCCCATTTCGCGCAAAGTGGGTTTTGTGCCGCTGCGTGGGATGCGCGAGGTTATGGCGATAGTGACGACTATGATGGTCCACTCTCGTTTACCGATATAGCAAACGATCTGGAGAAGGTAATTAGCGCATTTGCTGTGAACAAAGCGCATATCATTGGTACTTCGATGGGCGGGCGAATTGCCCTAGAATTCTATGCTCACTATCCACATAGATTTGCAACAATGACCCTTGCTGGGGTGCATACGCGTTTCAAATCGTTTTCAGCAGTAGCCCAACGCCAATTCGTGGAAGCACGAAGCAAACCACTCATTCAAGATGGCTTAAAGCCAGCGGAGCTAGCTCCTAGAGTAATTGGTAAGCTGGTCGGCCCACAGGCAACAAATGAGGCAAAAAATCATGGAATTGCAGCGATGTCGAGGCTCCACAAGAATTCTTATTTAAAAACTGTGGAGGCGACAACGACCTTCGACCGGGAACACGTATTACAGGAAATAACGGTTCCCACCTTGGTGATTGGGGGTGAGTTTGATCCTTTAACCCCGCCGAACGTCACAAAAGCAATAGCGGAAAAAGTAAAGCAAGCCGAATACCATCTTATGTTTGATGTGGGTCACTTAAGCAACCTCGAGCACCCAGTAGAATTCAATCGAGTCGCCGGGCAATTTGTTGAACGTTATAGAAATCAGGCAAACCTGGCCGCGGATCCTCGGATCATTGCGTGTTAATAGATAAAACGGTAAAAAATTTACTTTGGTAGGGCACCGAATAATTAGAACAGTTTTTCTGTCCCTATTACTCAATGGACAATCGAAAAAAAGACGCAGATTGGAAAATTAGCAAAAAAAGGACATGGTTTATGTCCTAATGGATAATGATTATAGAGATAATATCGAAAAAGTGGGTATGAAATGCCCTTTCGATATCAATTAATGTAATATAAAGATAATACCTGCATTAATATTATTCGCATGATCGGAAAACAATATGAGTGACCCATATACGAAATATGAACGTCTCAAGTTCGATTTCCCTTCGGATAGAGTGCTACGAATTACAATGGACGTGCCAGGCAAGCTCAACGCAGCAGACAAAATAATGCATGACGAATTAGGGCGAATTTGGAAAGACGTTGAAGCAGACCCAAAGATCTCAGTTGCCGTACTGAGAGGCGCGGGCGACGCATTTTCCGCGGGCGGTGATTTCGATATGATTGATGAAATGATCGATAATTTTGAGGCACGGACCCGGGTTTGGAAGGAAGCGCGAGACCTTGTTTACAACGTTATTAACTGCTCCAAACCCATTGTAAGCGCTATCCACGGGCCAGCTGTTGGAGCAGGATTAGTGGCGGGGCTCATGGCAGATATCTCGATTGCCGCAAAAGATGCTCGCATTATTGATGGTCATACCCGCCTCGGCGTTGCTGCCGGAGACCATGCCGCTATTATTTGGCCTCTTCTTTGCGGTATGGCAAAGGCAAAATATTACTTGCTGCTATGCGAGCCAATATCAGGAGAAGAAGCGGAACGTATAGGCCTTGTCTCGATGTGCGTCGACCAAAATGAATTGGAGGCCACAGCGTTAAAGATAGCAGACAAACTAGCTCGCGGCGCTCCATCTGCGATCCGGTTTACAAAATATGCACTTAACAACTGGTTGCGAATGATGGGCCCAAATTTTGATACTTCCTTAGCACTGGAGTTTCTTGGTTTTTCAGGCCCGGAAGCAAAAGAAGGGTTGCTAAGCTTAAAAGAGAAACGCCGGCCAAACTTTGACCCTAACTCTGACCTATAGGACAAACGGATGACCCACATATACAACAATTTTGACCAGGAAACGTTGAACCGAGAATATAGCGCACGAGACACGGTCCCCGATATTGACCCATTTATCGCCGAATATGCTCGCCAGAGTGCTGTCGCCCGCGAAACCCTCGAGTGCAAGGAAAATGTGGCATACGGGAGTCACCAGGATGAAGTGGTTGATATTTTTCCGGCCGGGACAAACGCGCCGGTGCTTATATATATTCATGGTGGATATTGGAGAATGCTGAGCCAAAAGGAATCTGGCTTTATGGCCCCCTGTCTGGCGCAAAATGGTATTGCAACGGTCACCGTAAATTACTCCCTCACGCCCGGTGCATCAATTGACACGATCGTCCGGCAATGCCGGGATGCGGTCGCCTGGACACAACAGAACGCGCACAGTTTTGGCGGCGACCCCAACCGCATTTTCGTGTGCGGTTCCTCGGCAGGCGGGCACCTCACGGGGATGATGGTGGCCGGAGGCTGGCATGAGGCCCATGGAATCCCGGAAAATACGATCAAGGGAGCAATTCCCTTAAATGGTCTCTACGATCTTGAACCTGTGCAACTCTCAAATGTTAATGATTGGGCCGGCATGGATAAAGCCGAAGCTCATCGCAATAGCCCGGTGCATCACCTGCCGAATAATGGATGCCCCTTAATAATGTCTTATGGTGCCACGGAAACTTCAGAGTTCAAACGCCAGAGCCACCTTTTTGCCGATGCATGGACAGAAAGCGGATGGAGTGTTGATATTTTTGAACATCCCGCCCGTAATCACTTCGACATTGTGTTTGACCTGTGTGATGAGAAAAGTTTACTTGGCTCCAAGGTTTTGGAGTTGATCTCCCGCTGACCAAAGCCACAAAACAAATAACTCCATGAAAGGACCAATAATTTATACTGCTGTCGCAGCTATGACGCTGCAGCAGGCACTTGCAACCATGGGCGGCCTGACAGTTCCACTGCTAGCGCCCCCCATTGCCGCCGAGACCGGGCTTAACCCAAGCTTAGTTGGACTTTACACTGCCTTTCTATATGGGGGTGCAACAATCTCATCTCTGATCGGTGGCGGTTTTCTACTTCGGTACGGAGCATTACGTCTTAGCCAAGTATGCTTATTGGTTATTAGTCTTGGGCTTCTACTGAGTCTCTCAAGCTCTTTGTTACTTTTCGTTTTTGGCGCGATTATTATAGGTCTGGGATTGGGTCCCGCAACACCCGCGAGCTCGCAGATTCTCGCCAGATATGCAAAACCCGCTAACGCTCCGTTAATGTTTTCTATTAAGCAAACCGGTGTACCGTTAGGGGGCATCCTTGCCGGCTCTTTGTTACCCCTATGCGTTTCTTCATTTGGCTGGCAAGGTGCCATTTTTGTGACGGCACTGATGGTAGTCATCCTTACCGTTTTACTTCAACCACTTCGAGCGGAATTCGACTCAGATAGACAACAAAACCGTGAATTTCAAGTAAGCGACGTTCGTAAAACCCTTAGCACTGTTCTCAAAACTCCCGGGGTTCCCTTATTAGCAATTAGCCTCTTTTCTTTTACAGGGATACAGATGGCGTTTGCGGCATTTTTTGTATCGTTTTTAGCAATAGAAACAGGGTGGTCACTCTCTGAGGCAGGTGTCGCATTTTCAATATCTATGGCAGGGGGCATATTTGGTAGAATTCTCTGGGGATGGGTAAGTACTCGTTATATTAGACCGTTAATCCTGCTTGCCGCCCTAGGCGCCATCATGGGCTTTACCTGTATGATAATAGGAACGATAACGCCTGCATGGGATGCACACGTTGTATTCGCAGCTGCGTTTGCTTTCGGTCTAACAGGTATTGGCTATCAAGGCGTTTTATTAGCGGAAATAGCCAGAATTTCACCCGCGGGATTAGTTGGTGTTGTTACGGGAGGCGTTGTCTTTTTTGCTTGTTTGGGGATGATGGTACTCCCGGGACTTCTTGGCCTGATCCTCGAGTTATTTTCAAGTTATCGTGTGGCATTTGTTAGTCTTGGATTAATTCCAATTCTTGTGAGCCTCACGCTCCTGAGATCGGTACTTCGCGCTAAAAATTTACGGAATGAAATATAGCCATGGGTAAAATCCGCTCCTCTATTGTTGGAAGTCTTCCAAAACCAATTTGGTTGGCAGAACCTGGAAAGCTCAGAGCCCCATGGAGACAGGAGGGACAGGCTCTTATTACCGGACAGAACGACGCGGTCGCTTTGTGGCTCGCCGCGCAGGAAAATGCGGGCCTCGATATTGTCTGTGACGGGGAGCAACGTCGCCGCCATTACATTTGGGGCTTTATAGAGCATTTGGGTCTTGTAGATTTTGAGAACCCGGCCAGAAAGGCCAGCCGAGGTCAACGATATTTACCTGAGACCCCCACGCCGCGCCTCCTTGAGGATTGGTGTTGGTCCAAACCGATTTTTGTTGATGCCCTGCGGTTTATGAAAGCTCGAACAAACCAACCGGTGAAGGTTACTTTACCAGGGCCGATGACGGTGGCAGATAGCATTTATGACGAAATTGGCAGGCGAACCGACGCCGATTTTGCTGCAGCGTACGCGCGTTTCTTAAATATGGAAGTTCGCGCTCTATCACTGGCCGGGGCAGATATTATTCAAATCGATGAACCATGCTTCAATATATACACAGATGAAGTAAAAGATTGGGGTCTAGAACTATTAGAATTAGCTTTTGACGGGGCCACCGCGAAGAGAGCGGTTCATATTTGTTACGGGTACGGAATTGAGCAAGTGCTTCTTTGGAAAAATACTAACACCGATTGGGGGCATTATAACACCACCCTACCCCTTATCGCCAAAAGTTCTATCGACCAGGTTTCGGTCGAATGCGCAGGCTCCCAGGTCCAACTTGATGTATTAGATTGTCTCTCTAACAAAGAAGTTATGGTTGGTGTAATCGACGTTGGGACCGACGAAGTCGAAACCCCTGTTCTCGTTGCAGATAGGATCCGGAAGGTTTTAAAGCATGTTGGTCCCGAAAAACTTATCGCATGTACTGATTGTGGAATGGTGCCACGCAGTCGTTTTGCAGCCGAAGGGAAAATGCGGTCACTAGCCGCCGGCACAGCGCTTGTTAATCGGGAAATTGGTATATAAAAACCGCAGCATATCACTTCTTAATACCTGTGTGATGCTACCAACTTAACGAACAGGCTGTAGAACTCAATACAGAGAAATATGTGGTAAACAGAGATGGTGCCGCCTGCGTGACTCGAACACGCGACC
>CAZOHS010000016.1:0-11318 GCA_964579285.1 uncultured Rhodospirillaceae bacterium
AAAGAAGAATTTAGGCTCTTAAAAGATGGTGCGTTTCTCGTGAATATTTCCCGCGCAGATATAATTGATAGAAACGCGCTGATGGACGCATTAAAATCCGATCGGCTTGGCGGGGTTGCCCTTGACGTACATTATGAAGAACCGTCACCGTCAAATGAGCCTCTCAAGAGCTTTTCAAAAACAATTCTAACCCCCCATACCGCAGTTGGGGGTCGCGGCAATGCTACCGCCGATATGGAAGAATTAATTAGTAACCTGGCATCTGAAATAGGCTAAAACTTAAGCTAAGAAATGTGCGAAGGCTGATATGACAACATCGATCCTCTGCGAAATCAATGAAACAACGGGTAGGGTAACAATCAATCGTCCCGAACGCAGAAATGCGATGGATCGTTCGTCTTGGCAATTACTAGCTGACACCTTTCAACAACTATCGTCGAATAGAGACCTCAGATGCATTATACTCACGGGTGCTGGGGGCAAGGCATTTGGTTCTGGCAATGATATCACCGAGTTTGCAACACTTCGCACAAACTCGAGTGAAGTACGCGCGTATAATGACATTACGCTAAAAGCCATACACGCCATTGAAAATAGTCTTCACCCCACAATCGCTCGAATTGAAGGCTACTGCCTGGGTGGCGGACTGGAAATAGCCCTCGCGTGCGATATACGGATCGCGTCACCAGATTCCACTTTTGGCTTACCGGTAAAAGACATGGGTATTTTCTTGGATCCTGCGTTAGTTGAAACATTGGTAAATGCTGTGGGAAGGACCACCGCATTGGAACTAATTTTAGAGGGACGGAAAATAGGCGCGGACGAGGCCTTGAGGAAAGGCTTGGTAAACCGCCTTTCTCCTCCGAACGGACTCGATGGCGAGATAGAAAAAACAGTGGAGAGGATCTGTTCTGGTGCGCCCCTTGCCAATCGCTTTAATCGAAACGCTATACGGAAGGTTGGCATTGCGGGACCAGCCACGGAAGAAGATTTCAAACTTGCCGCGTCGTATGGGGACACAGAAGACTACCACACGGCATGGACATCATTTCTGAAAAAGAAAAAAGTCAGGTTTCGTGGTTGTTAAGGCATTTTAGTCGCAGCCAATATCCATTGTCGAATTAAAACCCGAACGTACTCTTTCGATCGTATCAGCGTCAAAATATCCTTCAATTCGACGACGTACCTTTTTGATATAAGCAGGATCGTTATTGATAACAGACCAATTAGCACCCTCAAGGGATTCAACCTGCCATTTTGCGCACCACGTCATTGTGCGGAGCCAGGTAAACCGTCTGAGCGGTTCACACCAGGGGCGCCACGCTGCGCTAAGAGCGTCCGGTAGTTCCAAAAAATAGTGTCTGTAAAATTCTCTAACTTCGTCGTCAGTGAGCTCCGTAGCGATATCTGGATCCCACATTGTCGACGTGTAAACGCTCGCGTGAGCCAGGTCGATTGCAGGCATGCCGTAGGCAGTTTTTTCAAGATCCACAAATATGGCTGTACCATCCGGTCGGATCATAAAATTTCCGGGATGGGTATCCGTGCCGACTAACGCCACAGGCACATTTTCCTTGCGTTTTTTTTCAACAAATTCACGCGCTCGCGTCAACTCTTCCTCCAATTGGACAAGCGAGCGTGATGCTATGCCCGCCTTTTTAAGATAGCCGGCCTGGCCTTCGATGTTTTCGAGTGTGTTAGTTAATGGGTCCTCGAAGGAAGGAATGGGAAGGCGCTCAGTTCTGGTAGGAACCTCTAGCGCGTGTATAGCTGCGAGCGCCTTGGCAATTGCCGGCAGGCTGGCCGGTAATGGCGGAACCGAGCCGAAGATTTCTGTAACTATAAGGGCGCCCCAGGGAAGTCCGTCACAGGGGTCTAAAGTATCTACTAAGAATGGTGTATGCCCGCTGGCCGAAGCGCGGCGAAAACAACACGCCTGATATGAAATGTTCAGATCGGGGCTAAGACCAGCAGCACTATAACGAGGTATCCTCAGTACGGCACCGGTTCCATTAATTCGCACATGAGCATGAACCAAACCCTTAGCATGCATTGGCTCTAAGTCATTTTCATTTATCAGCGCAAAGTCGCTGAGTTTTCTGATTGCGCTCAATAATACTTTAAAATCTGCGCCACCAAAATCGGTTGGGGTTTTATGCATATTGGCAAGCCGTTTTCCACTGCTATATTTTGGATACCTCAATAACTGATCCCGGGTACATTTTCTGTCAAGGCAATTGCACCTGACAAAAATAATAGATTAGCGGTAATCAGATTATTGTGCCTTAATCACGGAGAAAATGTCACCGAGCACCGAAGAAAACAACAAAACAAGCAGAAAGGTTGCTGGGCTTCCTATTCCGTACTGGGTCGCGCTCCTATTTTTAGCCTTGAGTGCTTTGTCTTGGGCTGGGAGTTCAGTTGCGGGACGTGCCGCGTCCGGCAGCGTGCCGCCGTTCTCCTTATCCTTTATTAGGTGGTTCTTTGTCGTTCTATGTTTTCTACTGATTGGCTGGCGAGAAACGTGGACGCAACGAGACATCATAATAAAACATTGGCCGATACTCACGGCATTTGCGTTTTTTGGGATTGTTGGGTTTACAGTCCCATATTACGTGGGTCTGCAGTTCACGGTCGCCGTTAACGCGAGTTTGATGAATGCGTCAGGAACACTGTGGATAATCGTTACCGCTTTTTTAATGACAGGAGAAACCATAACGAGAAAACAAACGCTTGGGGTGATCCTCGGCGTGGTCGGGACGCTAATAATCGCGCTCCGAGCAAATATTGGCGCGCTGCACGAGTTTTCAATCAATATTGGAGACGTTCTCGTGTTAGTGTCCTTTTTTTCTTGGGCCGTATACACTGTGTTATTACGGTGGAAACCGTCAGATTTGGGAGAAATACCCTTTCTGACGTCAATTTGTATATTAGCTACCTTAATGATGCTTCCCTTCTACCTCATAGATCTTTGGCGCGGCATCTCGTTCGACGCAAACTTCGACAACTTATTCATAATCACCTACTCCGTGATTTTTCCGTCGTTCTTAGCATATATAATGTGGAATAAGGCCGTGCCAGTGGTGGGACCCAGCGTCGCTGGTATGACGCAATATCTAATACCGATATTTGGGGTGTTTCTGTCGGTTCTGATTCTTGGCGAAGCCATTAAACAGCACCACATTGTAGGAATAACAATAATTTTTATTGGCCTTTGGCTCGTAACCTCTGGTCGCAAGCTGCAGGTTTAAAACCACTAAAACAAAGACCAACAAACAACCAACCGGAATATTTACGAATGAACAAAAGCAATCATACAGTCTTGATAGCCGGGGCGGGCCCGGTTGGAATGACAACTGGGCTCGCGCTGGCGAAGGCCGGCATCCCCGTCAAGGTTTTCGACAGTTTAGCTGAAATTCCGAGAGATCATCGGGCGTCGACGCTGCACCCCTCGACATTAATGATGATAGAAGAACTTGGGATGACAGATATCTTGATTGGGAGAGGTATCAAATCGCCATTATTTCAATTTCGTGATCGGGTCAGCGGCGACATCGTCGCTGAGTTTGATTACGGCTTGATATCAGATCAACTTAAATTTCCTTACGCCCTTCAGGTCGAACAGCACAAAACTATTGAGGTCGCCCGTGATTTAGCTCTTAAGCATAATAATTTTGAATTATACCGTGAACGAGAGCTGATGACTTTTAGTCAAGACGACAATGGCGTTGAGGTAACGGTTGAAGGAAAAGATGGCGAGAAGGAAGTACATACGGGTGCATTCCTAATTGGGGCTGACGGCGGCAAGTCTGTAGTAAGAAAAATCCTCGACATCGATTTTCCCGGCTTCACTTGGGAAGAACGCTTCATAATCGTGTCCACATATTTTGACTTTGAAGAAGCAGACGGGTGGCGGTATCGCAACTACGTGGCCCATCCAGAACAATGGTGCGCCTTAATCAAAGTGCCGGGGGAAGAAAGCGAAGGTGTGTGGCGCGCTTTATTTCCAGCTTTTGGTAGCGACCCCGACGAACACGTGCTGAGTGACGAGTGGATACAAGCGCGCTTCGCGGAATGCTACCCATACGATCCCCCTTACGACCTATTGCACCGCAATCTATATGGTGTACACCAACGCGTCGCGTCTTCGTTTGCCTCTGGGCGTGTCGCGCTTGCGGGGGACGCCGCGCACGTTAATAATCCGCTAGGCGGCATGGGCATGAACAGCGGCATCCACGACGGCTTAAATATTGCTGAAAAGTTGATAGAAGCAACAAAGGGAGTCGATCACGAGGCGCTATTCGCACGTTATGACCGTCAGCGGCGACCGATGGCTGAAAAATACGTCCAAGCACAGTCGATACAAAACAAAAGGCTCCTCCAGGAACCCGATCCAGAAATTAGGAAAGAAAGGCTTCAAGAATTAGCCGACGTTGCCGCTGATGAAGAAAGCCACCGCGCTTACCTATTGCGAGCGTCATTAGTTCAGATGGTCAGCGAAGCTAATGCCATAGAGTAAAGTGCGGAAAACGTATCTGTGGCTCCTTTTCAAACCCCGTCTACCTCTCAGCCGGTTTTTTCTGGATCTTTCTCCAGCGCGCCGGTCATTGCTTCCTGGCGACGTGAAGCCCAGAACCAGAGAAGCACGCAAATCAACGCGCCACCAATAACAGGCGCTTGGAGACCCATCGTCTCGGACAGCCCACCCATTGCCAGTGCGCCTATGGCTGGGGCGCCTCTGCCAATCATTCCATACAGGCTCATCACACGACCCCTCATGGCGGGATCTACCGCATTCTGGAGTAGCGTCTGCTCGCCGACACCAACCACAATCATCGCAAAGCCAGTAACAAACAAACACAAAAGCGCAAAGCCGAATAAATTCGTTGCAGCAAAACCCACCAAGCTCAAACCCAGTACAAGGGTATGAATTACAACTTGTCGCGTGAGGCCCATTACTTGGCCACGCTGCGCGAGCCAAAACCCGCCACACATCGCGCCTAACCCCGTCACAGAGACCAGCCACGCGAGGCCCTGCGCGCCGCGACCAAACACATTGTCCACAAAACCAGGCAACAACTCCATGTAAGGACGGCCGCAGATCGCCACGACCGTGAGGAGGATAAGCATCCGCGCGATGCCTTTGTGCCGGGACGCATAGCGATAGCCTTCGCGTATTTCCCGCGGCACTTCACGCACGTGTGTCCGTTCCTTGCTGCTTCGGGGGTTGTCTATGTGTATTAAGCCTAAAACAACGACAAACCATACGTAACTGAGGGCGTTAAATAGGAACGCCCAACCTACGCCTGAGTAGTCAATTAGCAACCCACCTATCATGGGTCCAGTAAAACGTGCTGAATTAAAAATCATGGAGTTGAGCCCTATCGCGGTTGTCATGTTTTCACGCGATATCAGGTGGGGGACGATGGCCAACCGGACCGGCTGATTTATAGCAATAACGGCGCCGTGGATAAGGACGAGGGCAAGTAAAAGCTCAGGCGTCATCATCCCCACAATGGTGAAAACCGCTAGTAAAATTGACTGAACCATTGCCAGGACCTGAGTAACCTTCATCATCACAAGCAAATTTACGCGGTCGGCCATAGCGCCAGCCAAAGGTGCTAAAATTACCACGGGAAAGAGGTCCGCGACGGCCACAAGTCCGAGCCAAAACGGGGATTTTGTCAATTCCCACGCCAGCCATCCCACCGCAATTCGTTGCGCCCACGTACCGTTGTGCGAGACAATGTTTCCGAACGAAAAGTTGCGGTAGTTGCGTTCGGAAAGAGCTACCTTCAACGCGGGAAGACCAGAAGTAATTTGCATATAGAATATTTAACCGAATTTATACAAAATGCCCCCTCAATCACCTTGCTGGACACACAATCGGTTGTTAGCCTTTCGTGGGTCCAAATTTGGGACCACTAATTATCGAGAGGGTTTTTTTAAGTATGCCGGATGGTACCCCCACGCAACAGAGCGCAAACACTTTAGAGCATTTCTGGATGCCTTTCACTGCAAACCGGCAGTTTAAAGCGGATCCACGTATCTTAGTATCGGCCAGCGGCATGCATTACACGGACAACCAAGGTCGAGAAATCCTCGACGGCACGTCGGGGATGTGGTGTGTCAACGCCGGCCATGGCAGACAAAAGATCGTCGACGCCATCAAACAACAGGCCGAAAGCGTCGACTACCTGCCCGCTTTTCAGTGGGGACATCCCGGAGCATTCGACCTTTCGTCAAAGTTAGCAAATCTTCTTCCGGGCGATCTAGACTACCTGTTCTATGGAAACTCGGGTTCCGAGGCGGTGGACACCGCTCTCAAGATCGCACTAGCATACCACCAACTGCGTGGGGAAAGTCAGCGCACGCGCCTTATAGGCCGGGAACGCGGATACCATGGAGTGGGTATCGGGGGCACGTCCGTCGGGGGCATTTCGAACAATCGTAAGCAATTTGGCACACTCTTGCCAAGCGTCGACCACTTGCCGCATACCCACGATTTAAACGAAATGGCATTTAGCCGTGGTCAACCAACGTGGGGGGGGCATCTCGCTGACGATCTAAAACGGATTGTCGCGCTTCACGATCCGTCGACAATAGCAGCGGTAATCGTAGAACCGGTGGCCGGTTCGACGGGCGTTCTCGTCCCGCCAAAGGGTTATCTCGAAAAACTTCGCACACTTTGCGACGAGTACGGCATTCTCTTGATTTTTGATGAAGTGATTACCGGGTTTGGCCGGCTTGGTGATCCATTCGCTGCCGACTATTTCGGAATAGTCCCCGACATGCTCACTATGGCCAAAGGACTGACCAACGCGACCGTCCCCATGTCCGCCGTCGCGGTCCGCAGTGAGATCTACGACACGTTTATGCAGGGCCCGCCAAATATGATCGAACTATTTCATGGGTATACCTATTCAGCTCACCCACTCGCGTGCGCGGCTGGCTTAGCAACTATCGAGGTATTTTTGGAGGATGATTTGTTTTCTCGTTCCAAAGACCTCGCCGCGACGTGGGAACACGCCCTCCATAGCTTAAAAGGTTTACCCAACGTAATCGATATCCGTAATATAGGTTTGATGGGCGCCGTCGAATTAGTGCCGCGCGAAAACGCGCCGACAGCGCGGGCTTTTGATATTTACTTGGCATGCTATGAAAAGGGCCTCCTGGTAAGACAAACAGGTGACGTAATCGCGATGTCGCCGCCCCTAATTGTTTCCGAGGAACAGATTAATGAAATAATCAACATTCTAGGCGTTTGTATTTCGACAACGGATTGAGCCAAAACACGCAATTCTTTGGGAAAATTGGTGCTTACCACTTTAACGTCACGCTATCCGCCGATTGTCCGGACACGGAAGCTCGACACGGCCACAATTAGACAGTGAGCCTGGAATGCAATAATTGGTGGTTTAGCTTGGGGTTGGGCACACTGTTCTCTGGACTTAGAGGTCGCACTTCGCCATTCTCTGTCTAAAGCACAATATTTCGGTCAGGCAATGTCTAAAATTCTAACAAAAGAACAATTAGTCCGGTCTCAGACAGAGGGCTGCGTCTTCCCTGTCCGAATTATGGAAATTGAAAAAGCCCACGAATATCGGTCAACATATGAAGCAATCGAAGCACGCAAAGGAAAGGATGTCCCGGAACTTTTGTCCGTGAAGCCACACATTTTATTCCCGTGGCTTTTTGAACTAGCCACAACGCCGACACTTCTCGACGCAATGGAGGACCTTCTGGGTCCCAACCTTCTACTGACCACATGTGCGATATGGCCCAAAAAAGCCAATGATCCCAGTTTTGTAACCTGGCACCAAGACTCGACGTACTTTGGATACGACCCCATGGACGTCTGGGGAGCGTGGATTTCGATAACAGACAGCCACGAAGATAACGGTTGCCTGAAATATCTTCCAGGCAGTCACCTAAAACCGGAAATGGCCCATGAAGAAACCTTTGAAGAAAATAACATGCTGTCGAGGGGACAGCGTATTTCGGAAGATTTTGACGTGCGTAAAGCGATCAACGTGGAATTAGAGCCGGGCGAATGTACAATCCATCACTTCCGACTGGCCCACTCCTCTGAAGCAAACCTGAGCGACCGGAGACGCATCGGTATTTTATTCGTATTTTGTCCACCCTATGTAAAGCCAACCAACGAACTTAATTCTGGCATTTTGGTCCGCGGGGAGGATGAATATGGTTATTGGAAAAGTGATCCGCTGCCCAAGACTGACTTGGACCCCGCTAACCTGGAATACTACGAGAAGTTCTGGCGCAGTTATGTAGACCCCGAGAATGTCTCAGAGATCGAACGGGCAGCCGCCGCTGAATGACGGATCTCCGCAAATACCTCAATGAAATCGACAACGCTATTTTCCGCCCCCCCGGACCCGTATCCGTAGTCCAGGAGATAACGGCCCTCCAGCATGTCATGGCCGCTAACCATTCAAACCCCGCGATCCTTGTAAACAAACCCAAACACGCAGACGGCCGCATCAGTGACATACCCGTTCTGACCAACCTCTTTGCGAGCAGGGAATTGTCTGCGAGAGCGCTTGGAATTGACGACCACAGAGATTCTGCC
Organism: uncultured Rhodospirillaceae bacterium; assembly: GCA_964579285.1. Taxonomy (GTDB): domain Bacteria; phylum Pseudomonadota; class Alphaproteobacteria; order MPNO01; family UBA830; genus JAYZQT01. The sequence continues at coordinate 8,594 of CAZOHS010000016.1, forward strand.
CGCGCGCTCTGCGCTCTTTCATCCAAAGCAATTAAACCAATCTCGGTGGAACCAAAAGACGCGCCGGTGCGCGAAATTATTCACCGGGACCAGGAGGTCGACCTTCTCGCGCTGCCGGCTTTGCGACAGCACGAGGGTGACGCCGGGCACTACGTCACGTGTGGACACGTCGTCACATATGACCCTGACACTGGCATAGACAATATGGGCATTCAACGCCTTTGGGTGCGCGGGAAAAGGTTAATGGGATGTTATATGCTGGAAACTTCCCATAACATGATCAACCTCCGCAAATTTTGGGAAAGAAATGAACCGTGTCCCATCGCAATTTGGATTGGCCATCACCCCGCCGTGGAAATGGGCGCCCAAACAAAGCTGGGCTATCCCGAAAGCCACTGGACCGTGGCGGGCGGCGCGCTGGGTGAGGCACTTCGGCTGACGCCTTCTATTACTCACGGTGACAAAATTATGGTGCCCGCCGATGCCGAAATTGTCATAGAGGGGTTTCTTCCTCCGGGCCGCATTGAAGCGGAAGGTCCGTTTGCCGAATTTTCAGGTTATCAAGGGCCTCAGATCCCCAATCCGGTCGTCGAAATTACATGTATCACCAGACGACGCGACGCAATTTACCACGATTGCGGTTCGGGGCTGCCCGACCACCTCGTCCCTGACAATATGGCTATGGAAGGCTATGTATATTCTTTGTCGCGGCAAGTTTCGCCTTCGCTCATAAATGTACATGTCCCCTTTTCGGGCCGGAGGTTTCACGCGTACCTTCAATTTAAAAACCCCCGTCCAGGTGAAGTCCGAGACGCCATGATGGCCGCAATTTCGTTTCGACGATTGAAAGCGGTATATGCGTTTGACGACGACATTGATATTTTTGACGATCGTCAAGCGATGTGGGCAATTGCCACACGCGTCCAGTGGCGGCGCGATTTGATGCTTTTGGATGGTCTTACTTTGGCTCCTCTTGACCCCTCGGCACCCGCGGATGGAAAAACGATTACAAAAGCGGCCATAGATGCGACGTTGCCGGCAGCATCAGAACCCAGCCTGCCCAAGCCAGTCGCACCGCGAAACAGGGTGTCTGAGGAAGCGTTGGCGAAAGCTAAATCTATACTTGGTGACGTAGACACGTCGGGATGGCCAAAATAATGGTGGGCCAAGACTTCGAAAAAAGTGGCAACATGACCTGGGCCCAATGCCCGAAATGCGAACACTGGTTTCACGTGTCACCCTCCTTGATGGCTTTGGACAACGTAAATCTAATTTGTCCAGAGTGCGGCATTTCATTTCCGTCCGAAGACGCCAAGAGCGTCCTTGAGACTTAAAGTGTCGCTGAATAAAACGGGGAATAGCAAATATAATCGTTTATTGATGTGTCTGCTATAATCGGTGGAACCTTCGCGGAAAGAATAATGAATACAAAGACAGATATCCGGCTAAACACGGCACAACAATTCACTTATGACGACTTACGTGAGTGGATTGAACAAGCTGACCGGTTGGGAGAATTAAAACGTGTCGATGGCGCGAGTTGGGAACACGATATTGGGCTTGCCGCGGAGGTTGTGATCCGAGAAGACGACGGGCCAGCTGTCCTGTTCGACAAAGTGCCAGGCTGTCCGGAAGGTTTTCGAGTGTTGATCAATGTGTTCGGCGGAACCCGCCGTAATATGACATTGGGCTTTCCGGACCATTTAACAAAACAGGAGCTTTCGAACGGTTGTTTTCAGTCTTTCGTCAAAGAACGTAAAACCATACCGCATCGTGTCGTTGAAGACGGGCCCGTATTTGAGAATATAGTGACCGGCGAGGATATCGACTTAATGAAATTTCCGACACCGATGTGGCATCCAGAAGACGGTGGAAGATACATTGGAACCGGAACCTACACAGTCACTCGTGACCCTGAAGAAGGATGGCTCAACTGCGGCGCGTACCGAGCCATGGTGCACGACGCAAAATCGGTTGGATGCTTTATGGTTACCGGAAAGCACGGTCACGCGCACCGCAACAAATATTGGCAGAAAAACGAGCCCTGCCCCGTGGTTATGGTAATCGGCGGCGAGCCAATCGCTTTCTTTAACGGCGGGGCCGAGGCTCCCTACGGCACCTTTGAACTCGATATTGTCGGCGGAATTAGAGACAAGGCAGTGGAATGTGTCTCAGGGCGGATAACCGGTCTGCCCTTTCCCGCGAATGCGGAAATTGTTCTTGAAGGACACCTTTACCCGGACAAAGTAAAAGACGAGGGGCCCTTTGGTGAGTGGACCGGTTACTATGCAAGTGGCCAACACCCAGAGCCCGTTCTTGAGGTGGAGGCACTATACCACCGCAATGATCCAATTATTTTAGGCGTTCCTCCGATGGGGCAAGGCTCAGATGAGATGGCACGCTATCGAGCGGTATTGCGTTCCGCAATGTTGAAACAAAATTTGGCGGACGCCGGCGTACCCGACATCACTGGGGTCTGGTGTCACGAAATTGGTGCGTCTCGACTTCTGCATGGTGTGTCGATAAAGCAACGTTATCCCGGTCATTCCAAGCAGGCTGGCCACGTGGCCGCGCAGTGCCAAGCTGCCAATTACGCAAATAGGTTCGTCATCGTGGTGGACGATGACATTGACGTAACTAATCTTGAACAACTGATTTGGGCTATGTGCACCCGTTGCGACCCCGCTACAACCATCGACATTGTAAAGGGAGCGTGGACATCTCC
>CAZOHS010000016.1:11418-29935 GCA_964579285.1 uncultured Rhodospirillaceae bacterium
TAATGCAATGAACGGATCATTCCGCCGTCAACTATAACAGTCGCGCCATTAACATAAGATGCCCGTTCAGACGCAAGGAAAGTAACCACATTCGCAAACTCTTCAGGGGTTCCGATCCGACCTAAGGGAATAGTCTTTCTGTGCTTTTCAGCATACTCTTCCTCGGTCATTTTTGCGTTCTTCGAACCTTGCAGAAAACGTTTTGTCATAATACGGCCAGGCGCGACGCAGTTGAACAAAATGTTGTGTTCCCCCATCGTCACCGCCAGGGACTTGAACAAGCCGACGACACCGGGCCGTATACTATTAGAAAGATCAAGGCTATCGACAGGTTGACGGACTGAGGACGAAACCACAGTGAGCACCCTGCCCCATTTTTTTTCTTTCATTGACGGAAGAACACCACGAATGAGCCGAACCGTCGACATCATTGTAATATCAAACCCCTCTTGCCATGCTTCATCGCTCAGTGCATCAAAACCACCCCGTGGCGGGCCCCCGTTATTGGCGAGGAGAATATCAATGCCACCGAGCGTGATCGTCACGTCCCGCAGCAACTTGTCGATATCGTCAGAGCTGGAAACGTCGGCGACGAAGGGTACCACCTCCCCGCCTGTTTGATCCGCGATTTCCTTGGCGGCGTCGTTTATACGGTCGGCGCTCCTACCGCAGACCGCCACCCTCACCCCTTCTTTTGATAGAGTTTCAGCGCAAGCGTATCCGAGGCCTCTGCTCGCGCCCGTTACAAGTGCTATCCTGCCGTTAATACCGAGATCCATGTGTTTCCATTTTCTTTTTTATTATTTTTCTGCCACCGGCGGTGATCTAATTCAAAAAAGTGTTTTAAGAATAAGTCAAAACATTCTACGAATCTCATTCTGTTAGACACCAATTTGATCGCGAACCGCATTAGATAAGACACTAACAGGATCAAGAAATTGATTGATCGTGTCAAAGTGGTTGCACTCAGGCATCACCCATACCTTGGCGTCAACGCCTTTCGTCAGCCAGGCGCCAGCCATGTCCTGGCTCTGTCTGATATACTCTGGCCCCTCCTCGCCGCCCACAGGGAGTAGCAGAGGCACCCGAACCTCAGGCTCAAGCAATACCGGTGAAAACGCCCGCGCCGCCGCGGGGGTCAAGCCGAGGTCCTTATTGAGAAAAGACAGTCGCACGGGTTCCAGGTCATAAAGGCCACTAATACCGCAGCCGGCTTTGATTGGCTCGAGAGGCATCTCCGGGTCGAATGCAGGCCAATTTGTCGCCATTAACATTGCAACGATATGGCCGCCCGCGGAGTGCCCGGACAACGTAATATTATTTGCGTCGCCTCCAAAAATTTCAGCGTTTTTCCAAGTCCACGCTAACGCCGCTCGGCAGTGACTTAAGAGGCCTGCCATTGTCACGGATGGGATTAAGCCATACTCGACGACTGCGACGGCGACGCCATGCTCAACGAAGGGCAGAGCCATAAAGCCAAAATCATCTTTCGTATTAGAAATCCAATACCCGCCGTGAAAAAACAAGTGAACCGGGTGGGGCCCAGCGCCGGCCGGCAAATAAAGATCAAGCAACTCATCCGGGCCGTCGCCATAGGTCACATCAAATTTTGTTTTAAAGGCGGCCTTGGCGCGCTTTGATCCTTCCGATTGATAGATCTTGTGATCGGTGTTCGCCACTTTACCCCGATTATTGTATTCGCGATCCAGCCCCTCCTGATCAAAACTGCGAAATACCGCTTCTGCCATGGGTTTAATGACCAAATCTCAGCCAAAGTAGGCTGTTATCCGTAGGATGGAATGTCATGAGTTTAGTCGCCTTACGAAAATCTTTTTCTAACCTAGTCAAGTACCGCCGTCGTCTCAATCTCAACGAGCCAATCATCACTTGCGAGACCCGCCACGACCACCAACGTGTTGGCGGGCTTATTGGTCATTAACCCTTCATCCATTATCGCTTTTCGTCCCGCGCGGGCGCTATCAAGGTTTTCTTTCCCCACCACGTATGTGGTCGTCCGCACAATATTATCCAGCGTCCCGCCTAATTCACGTAACGTAGCGTCAATATTGTAGAGGGCCTGCTTTACTTGGGCACCCGCATCATTGGGATCAACGGTATTACCATTTTCATCAATGCCCACCTGGCCCGCCAGATATAGTGTCTTTTCCGACGCAACCACCCAGGAAAAATTACCGGGGGGCGCCGCGACGCCTTTTGGATTAATATATTGGCGTTTTGTCATCACAACTCCTCAATGATATATTTGCTAATAGAATACACCATACGTGAACCCAAATTCCAAGGCACTGTGCGCGGTTTGTTTTCCGTGGGAGGCAGTAATAATGACGGAACGAGCGACATTTCTGCGCAATAGTTATGCGGGCTACTACGGCGCGCTCGCAAAGCCCGCTATTGATCAAAAATTAACGGAAGTCGGACCCGGCACGCCGGGCGGCGAATATTTACGCCGCTTTTGGCATCCAATCGGCTTCAGTGCCGACTTAAATGACGTTCCGCACCGGATCCGAATACTCGGCGAGGATCTCGTACTGTTTAAGGATAAATCAGAGCGTGTCGGGCTCGTGGCTCTGAACTGCCCCCACCGAGGCACTTCACTGGAATTCGGTATTATTCAAGAACGTGGAATTATGTGTTGCTATCACGGTTGGGTGTTTGACGTTGACGGCAAGATCCTCGAAACGCCGGGTGAACCGGAGGACAGTACCTTAAAGGACCGGCTGTGGCATGGCGCGTATCCGGTTCGCGACTACAAGGGGCTGGTTTTTACATACATGGGACCGCCGGACAAAGAGCCCCCCTTTCCAGTGTACGACACCTTTGGGTTGGACAACTACAAGCTCGAGCCCTGGGGAGGAAATATTTTGCCGTGTAACTGGATCCAAGTGAAAGAAAACGCCATGGACCCAGTTCACACAGCATTTTTGCACAGTATTAACTTTACGGAGTCGTTTGGCGTAATTCCCCAGTACGATTTTATCGAAAACCCGCTTGGAATGATGTACGTAGCCGTTCGGCGCGTGGGAGATAACGTGTGGGTCAGGTCTACTGAAATGATAATGCCCAATTTACACCAGCTAGCGCCGACTTTCGAAACTGGGGAAGAGCCAAAAACGTTCTCTCGGCCAATGCAAACGCTGTGGGCGGTGCCTTTGGACGACACCCACACGATGAACATCGGGTACAATCATTACGACCTGAATAACCCGCCCGACCCACAAAAATACATCGCGGGCACGGATTTTGGACAAATGCCAGATCGCCCATACCGGGAACGACAACTTTTGCCGGGCGATTATGACGCTCAGGTAAGCATGGGGCCGACCGCCGTACACGCCCGTGAGCACCTCGCGTCCACAGACGCGGGCGTAAGCTTATTTCGACGCCTTGTTAAACGCGGCATACGCGACGTGGAGGACGGAGGTGACCCAATTCCGGCGCCGCAACGGGAAAAGGGAAGCATAAGAACATATGCCCACGACACCATTCAGCGCATTCCAGCCTCTAAAAACATAAAGGACGACAAGACACTGCTTCAAAAGGTCGGTACGGAAGTTACGGAGAAAATACTTGCCGGTAAATATCCCCGTTAACGCCGCGACGATGCACGCGCGCATTAAAGACCGACCCAGAAAAACCTAATATACCAGCGTGAGAAGAAGATAATGACAATTAATTTGTTGACCGACATTAAGGCCATAGTTGATCCAGCCCACACCGCCGTTTTAGCGATTGATCTTCAAAATGACTTCTGCGCGACTGGCGGTCACACTGAGGTAAACCTCAAAAAACCAGTGGAAGACTGCCAAGGGGTAGTCGAACCAATCGCGACATTGGTTACACAAATGAGGGCGGCTGGGGGTTCGGTGATTTGGGTGAAAGCAGACTATGATCGAACGTATCTGTCCCCACCAATTCACGCCCGGCAGGTTTCTCGGGGCATCAAAGATGCTTATTGTGTCGCGGGTACATGGGGAGCCGATTTCTATGGCGTTCACCCCGACGACGACGACCTCGTAATAGAAAAACATCGACACAGTGCATTTATTGGTACCGAGCTCGATCAAATACTCAGAGACCGGGGAATACAAACACTGATCATGGTGGGGGTGCAGACCCACGTGTGCATAGAATCGACACTTCGGGACGCGTCTGCCCGGGGCTATTATATCGTGGTTCCAAGGGATTGTGTGGCCTCATTTGATCGCGACCTTCACGACAAGACACTACGCTGCGTGGAAATGCATTTTGGGGAAGTCACTGGATCGGCCGATATTATTGACCTGTGGCCGGACAGAAAAGGCATTTAACTTATTGTCTTTACTGGGGAAAAATCAATGAATATGCCACCGAAATATACTGGGTGGCGCACGCCTTTTATTATTTTGCTTGCGGGAACGGTTATCGCCTTTCTTTCATTCGGCGTCCGCATGGCATTTGCCGTCTGGATTAACCCGGCCAGCCAAGAGTTGTTCGACGGCCTCGCAGTACTCTCACTCGCGATCGCGCTTCAGTCCCTGTTTTGGGGTCTCGCGACGCCTGTCGCCGGTAACATAGCAGACAAATACGGCGCGGGACGGGTAATAGCTGCCGCAGGCCTGCTCTATACTATTGGACTGCTATTAATGACCGTCTCCACAACACCAATCATGGCACACCTCTCGATAGGCTTGTTGACCGGTCTCGCTATGTCGGGCGCTATGTTTCCAATCATACTCTCAGCAATCAGCCGAACTGTTTCAGTTAAAAAGCGAGATTTTTACCTGGGCATCGCTAGCGCGGGTGGAGCCTCCGGGCAAGTCGTAATGATTCCGATTGGGCAATACCTTGTCGACACTGAGGGCTGGGTTATAACGCTCTACATCATGGCGGCTCTTACCGCCCTTATTATTCCGCTCGCCATTGCGATGGCAAGCCCGCGCACGGGAACGCCGGCTCGCGCCGACCTCTCTCACCAAGACACGGGCGCGGCAATACGGGAAGCTTTTGGACACAGCGGATACAAATTTCTGATCGCTGGTTACTTCGTCTGCGGATTGCAGACAATGTTTATAAGCACACATTTTATAGTCATGCTTGAAAATCTCGACATCGACGTAACTGTTGGCGCGTACGCTTTGTCGATCATCGGACTATTTAATATCGTCGGAACATTTCTCTGGGGATTTGCCGGTGGCAAGTACCGCCAGAAATATCTCCTTTGCTGGTTATATTCCCTGCGTTCAATTCTCATGATGGTTTTTATCCTCCTGCCCATCACCGCGACAAGCGTCCTAATTTTTTCCGCAATAATGGGGTTGTTATGGCTCGGAACCGTGCCTCTGACAGGGTCTATTATCGCGCGTGTATTCGGATTGCAGCACATGGGAATGCTCCTAGGATTTGCGTTTCTGGCTCATCAAATTGGTAGTTTCATCGGTATTTACGGCGCGGGTTTCTTCTTCGATATGTTTGGTAATTTTAACATCGTCTGGTGGGCTGCAATCGGCATGGGACTGTTTGCTACGCTGATGAATTACCCCATCAACGATACGCCAATTAAACGCGAGCTCGCGCCCCAGACAGCCTGAGTTATAGAACTAGTTCACAGGGTTTATAGTGCTGGCTTGTCACGGGGGAGTGGAAAGGACTAACCTAAAAACGCTAGCCCAAGATAGGATGATACGACAATGATCGGAAAAAGTTGGATCCGAGAGCAAGGCATGCAAGATGCCCTCCTCTGCGCGTCACTTCGAGACCGTAAAATGACTGAAATTCCATTGTGGCAGCGAAAATTCCCAGCCCGGGAAGCCATGATGGCGCATTGGGATGAACTCGTCCCGTTGCGGGACGGGCAAGTCTCGGAAGACAAGGTTGAAGTTCAAGACCCACAGCGAATGAGTGACATTGTCAAACAAAAGGCAGCCGAGTTGGGGGCGGCCGACACAGGGATGACCGCGTTGAAGCCTGAGTTTATTGAACTGGGGGTCGAAGTTACTCACAAAAACGTAATTGCGGTAATTGTTTACGAAGATTACGCAAAAGCGCTGGAGGGTCCCGACGAGGTAGACCTCGAGGCGATGACCGCCTACGCCAAATGCGCGGATATAGCCACCGAGTTAGCCCGATTTATACGTGAAGAGTTGGGCTATCCCGCGATAGCCCACCACAATGGCTCCTTTCAAATACAGGCGATTCCAGTGTTTCAGGAAGTTGGCTTTGGTGAATTAGGCCGGCATGGTAGTTTAATCCACCCAGAGCTCGGCTCAAACTTCCGGCCAGGTTTTATCACCACTGACCTGCCCGTCGCGTTCGACAAACCCCGAGAATTCGGAATCCAGGACTATTGCCTAAGCTGCAATCTCTGTCGAAACAACTGCCCGGGTGATGCAATACCAGACGACTACATAGTCACCGACGGCGTCAAAAGATGGCTGACGAACATCGAAAAATGCTATCCGATTTCTCGCTTCCGGGAGTCTTATTGCCATATCTGCGTAGACGTCTGTCCATATATCTATAAGGAGAACGGCGACCCAAATAAACGTAGCATGTTTAAAGACTACATGAAGGTCCGAAAAGAAGAGGGATACAAAACACCCAAGGGGCCCGACAGCGTTCCCTCTTCGGACGCTACGGTGCGCCCTTACCGGAAAATCGACACAGAGATATACCACACCGACACCGCGCCGGCGTTAATCGAATTGTCCGCGGCGGCGTTAACTGTTCTTGCCCGCGAAGCAAACAACACGACTGGAAATAACGGTAAAAATTTTTGGGACACACGCACTGAAACGTCGGGCGGAACCACTATAGAGATCACGCTCGAAGGCCCAAACATTCCCGCGGGTATTTCCGAAAAAACTATACTCCCTTCGCATATTCCGAGTGAGCCACACTGGGAGGAAACCTATCACCTGACCGTCGCGGCCCCGTTAACGGCGCTGGAAATTACGTGGGGGCCCAGTGATCCTCTGCGTATTTTAAATTTTAGCCGAGGCGAGTGGGAGGGAGACGTATTGGAGATGGCCGAAAGTAGTTTGAAAACTGCCGGCAAAACCCCCAACTTTTAATTGAATTCGCACGTAATCGGAATTGTGGCACGAGTTTGACTTATAGATCGAAACAAGAAATTCGCAACGTGGTATGGGACCGGTTAAAGGCGGAAAAACTAGCCGCCTTCCCCTTTCCGCCGCACGGTCGCATCCCAAATTTTAAAGGTGCTAAACAGGCGGCCCTCCGCTTGTTTCAAGAACCGGAATGGCGAGATGCTAAACGACTGAAAGTTAATCCAGATTCCCCGCAGAAGTATGTTCGCGCGGAGGCATTAAGGCGAGGCATCGACGTCTATGTTCCAACGCCGCGCTTAAAAGGAGGTTTTTTGCGATTAGATCCCGCGAAAATCCCCTTCGACGCAATTGCCGACGCCTCGCAAATGTCCCGTTGTGCGCGTTGGGCCGAGACGGTGAGCTTGGCCGATATGCCCCAAATGGACGCCATCGTGACCGGGTGCGTCGCTGTTACCAAATCGGGACGACGCGCGGGCAAGGGAGGAGGATATAGCGATATCGAGTACGGCATCCTACGCGAGTTAGGACATGAACCGGTTCCTGTCGCCACCACCGTAAATGATATTCAGGTCGTGGGAGCAATTCCTATTGAGACAAACGACTTGCCGCTTTCCGTTTTAGCCACGCCGACCCAGACCGTTCGGGTAACAAACCCCCCGCCCGCGCCGTCGGCCATAGAATGGGACCGCCTCACCGATCAAGATTTGCGCGAAATGCCCATCCTAACGGAGCTAAAGACGTTGAAGGGTAAGCAGTAAAGTATACGGCGTTTGACCTAAGACTACGCCACTGCTAGCTTTTTCACTAGTCTTCGAGCCAACGCGCCAATCACGCGGCGTCGATACCAAGGCCTTACCGTTGTGGTTGTCATTGGTCTCGCTTGGGCTCTCACCATATCTCTAATTTTGTCCAAGACATGGTCGTTCACTGGCAAGCCAGCCAACTCACCCGCGCCCTTTAGGAGTTGTGGAGACGGGTTAACCGCCGTCAGAGCAATTTTAATGTCTGTTATTATTTGTCCCTCGGTTGATAAACAAACCGCGCAACCCGCAAGAGGAAAATCAATCGAACCACGTATCCGGGACTTTTCGTATGAAGACACTGAGCCTTCCATAGGTTTTGGTAAGTGCACCGAAACTAAGAGTTCATCATGGCTGAGGTTCAAGTGGTCCAACCCGTCGTCTCTGTAGAGATCTTCCAGCGGCATAACGCGAGTGCCGTCTTTGCAGGCTATTTCAACTTCAGCGTCGTGAACCAGTAAGGCGGGCGCTAAATCACCGGAAAAAGCGGCAAAACAAATTTTGCCTCCGGGCGCGACGTGGCAGACTTCACCTTTGTGTTTTAAGCAGAAATCATTACTTTCGCGCCACCACTGGGACTGGTTGTAATATAAGCATCGCGTGTCTAAACACAGATTTCCGCCCACCGTTCCATATTGTCGGTGGGTTGGCCCCGCAACAGAAGCCGCCGCTTTTACGACAGCGTGATAGTTTTTTTGTATTTCTGGGTGATCCGCGAGGTCCGTCAAACGCACGCCGGCGCCAATTTTTATGCCGTCGGGCCCCGGTGATATTTGCGCGAAATCGTCAATATTTGTCAGGTCGATTAAGGTGCCTGGCGTTTCTATTCCGCGACGGATATTGACTATCATGTCGGTGCCGCCCGCGACGTAACGCGATGTTTCGTCTGCCGCTTTCAAGGTCGCCGCTTGTTGAGCGGTCTGCGGACGATGAAGTGTAAATTCTGGTAGATACTCCATTACTCAACCTGCCCCCACGGAGCTGTTCTCTTGCTCCTTTCCCTCGAGCAGTTGCAACAAACGATCGGGTGTCACCGGCAGTTCACGCGCGCGCACGCCCACGGCGTCCGCTATTGCACTGGTTAATGCCGGCAGGAACCCCGCCAGCGATGCCTCTCCAGCTTCTTTCGCGCCAAACGGACCATTAGGATCAGGGCATTCGACAATGTGGGTTTCTATGGGCGGCGAATCAACAAATGTGGGTATACGATAATCAAGCATGTTGCCGGAAATCAGCAACCCCTCATGATACTGGGTTTCTTCGGTCAGCGCCTGCCCCATGCCCATCCAGACAGAGCCTTGCACCTGCCCCTCGACCGTTAGCGGGTTTAATGCCTTGCCACAATCGTGGGCGACCCACACCTTATCAACAGAGATCTCCGCGGTGTCGGGGTCCACTGTTACCTCTACGACCTGAGCAGCATACGAAAATGCCATTGACCCGCCGATAGCCGCTCCACGGTATTTCTTGCCACCCCAACTCTCCGGTAGGGTATCAAAATTACCCTTAACCGTGATTGTACCTGTTCCCTCCAACGCCGCCATTACTACGTCTTCAAAAGTGAGCCCCTCGTCCTGGGTGCCGGCGCGGTAAACTTCACCTAGACATTCCACGTCCTCTGGATTTACATCAAGTTTCTTCGCGGCTGCCTCGATTAAGACACCCTTTAAATTGTCGGCCGCCTGGATAGCGGCATTCCCGACCATGTAGGTTACCCTGGAGGAATACGATCCATTATCTTTGGGTGTCACCCGGCTGTCGGCGGCGACAATTTTTACTTTCGCGGGATCTATACCCAAAACCTCGGACACGCATTGAACGAGGATCGTCGAAGACCCCTGACCAATCTCAGACGCGCCGGTTAAAATGACCACTGTCCCGTCAAAATCGAGTTTTAGATTTACAGTCGCATGCGGTTCCCCTGTCCAGTTTACGGGCTTAGACGCGCCAGAAATATAGTGCGAACACGCGATCCCCAAGCCCTTTCCGACAGGCAGATTACCTTTTCGCTCCTTCCACTTAGAGGCCTTCTCAACCACATCCAAACACTCTGGAAGGCCGTAGGAGTTAACCCAAAGGTCGTTTGCCGTAAAACCCATCTCCTTGATCAAATTTGTTCGTCTCACCTCAAAAGGATCAAGGCCAAGTTTTGCAGCCATTTCATCCAGTGTGTTCTCAAACGCGTGACGAACGTTGACGGTGCCGTGGCCTCTAAAGGCCCCACACGGCGGAGTGTTCGTCAACGCGCGCTTGCCGTCGTAGCGTGCATTATGCAAATCATAGATTGCAAATAACATCGACCCCGAATACAGGATAGTGACAATTCCGTAACCGGAATGCCCACCACCTCGCTGTATCGTTTCGCAATCAACGGCGGTTATTTTTCCGTCATTAGTCATTCCCATGCGGATTTTTACTGTTTGTTCTTGTCGTCCCCGATGCGTAATGAATGTGTCTTCTCGGCTCGTAACCGTGCGCACTGTGCCCTTCGCGCGGCGCGCGAGCATGGCCGTTATCATCTCGACGTTAAGTGCCTCGGTACGTGCGCCAAAGCCGCCACCAAGGTACGGCTTGATTACCCGAATTTTAGATTTCGGCATCTTAAGAATTTTCGACAGCATGAGGTGTACATAGTACGGAACCTGGGTGCTCGCGCGCACCGTCAGCTCGTCACGCTCACCGTCGTATTCAGCAAATGCGGCGTGAGGCTCCGTTTGAACTTGACAAACTTCAGCGCAGTGGTGCTCCGTTTCATGGATCATATCTGCTTCATCGAAACCCGCGTCGACGTCACCAATATCGAATTCAACGTGGCGTTCAATATTGCCGGGTCGATGGTCATGAAGATCGACTGCTCCGGGTTCCATCGCCTCTTCAGCTGTAAAATAGGCTGGCAATTCCTCGTATTCTACCTTTATTAGGTCAACCGCTGTTTTCGCGATGCTAATAGAGTCGGCAGCGACCGCCGCGACCGGCTCGCCGCGGTAACGGACCTTGTCGAACGCGATAGGTAGTTCCGTGCGCGCGACCGGCAACACGCCGTGTCCCTCATCCGTTTCAGAGCCGGTGATAACCGCGTGGACCCCCGGCAAAGCCTCCGCGGCCGAGGTGTCTACGGACAGAATTCGAGCATGCGCTACGTCGGCACGCTTAATAAGCCCAGTAAGCGCGTTGTGATCGTAAAAGTCGGCGGTGTACTGCGCGCGGCCCGAAATTTTTTCCGGCCCATCCACCATCGGTAAGGGTTTACCAATTGATTTTATGGGCGTCGGCGGCAAATCTTTTACTTCCATTACGCGGCGTCCTTATTCGCTTTTATTTCTTCCGCCGCGAACCTTACCGCCTCGATAATTTTTACATATCCGGTGCAGCGGCATATGTTGGAAGCCATTTCGCTCCGTATAGTTTCCTCGTCAGGATCAGGCTCCCGGCGCAGCAAGCCTTCCGCAGCCATAATCATGCCGGGCGTGCAGTACCCGCACTGAGCGCCGAGCTTCTCGTGAAATCCACGTTGGATGGAATTAAGCCGGCCGCCATCCGCCAGCGATTCTATCGTCTCCACACTCTTCCCGTCGCACGCAGCAGCCAAGGTTAAACAGGAATGCTGCGCCTTGCCATCCACCAGTACCGTGCACAGGCCGCATTCTCCTCCGTCACAGCCAATCTTGGTCCCAGTAAGTCCGACAATCTCCCGGAGATAGTCGACGAGAAGGAGGTTTCCGGAAACCCCGTCGTCTCGGCGACGCCCGTTTACAGTTAGTGAGAGCAATGATTTCATTGGAAGTCACCTAATCGATACTGATACAGCAAAATTCTAGCTTTCAATAATTGGACACCAAACTGTTTTTAAATCAACAAGTTGTTAAATGACACACAACGTATTTGTTCGCAAGCGGCACGCTAATTATGGAAGTCGCGTCCGGAGCCGAATTTCTTAAAGGATTTTGCCCCTTGTTATAGAACAAATTGCGAGCGATCGCCGCGTGCTCCCGCTATTAAGGCGAACCAATTTCAAGGGCGATATGCACTACGTCAGTTCCATCATCAAGCTCTCGCCCAAGTGCGCGGACTGCAGTGTCAGCTTCCTCCAATGGAAACGTATGCGAGCAGAGCGGCTTTAGGTCGTTGCCGCGGCGCGCAAGGATATCAAGTGCCTTCTCAATGGAGGGCCAACCAGCGGACAAAACACCCATAACTTTAATTTCATTTATAACTATTTTGTCCGTGACAAGGTTTGGGACTGGCTTGAAGCTTTTTAAACCCGCCAAAACAATTCGCCCACCAGGGCGAACCATGTCGACGGCGTCGACCACAGGTTGCGTAGCTCCAGCAGAAACCTCAACCACCACGTCCGCCTTGCGCCCCTCGGTCAACTCGTGAACACGCTCCACCGGGTCTTCTTCGTCGACATTTATTACCGCGTCAGCGCCAAACTGTATTGCGAGATCTAGTCGCGCCGTGTCCTGTCCAGTTCCCGTTACAATTATCTTGCCGGCTCCCGCCTCGCGGGCTGCAACAACGGACAGAAGACCCCGCTGTCCGGGTCCTTCTATGACGACGGTTTCCCCAAGGGACGTATTAGGCTCTTCATAGGCCCAGCGCACGCCGTTGGACAGTGGATTGAATAGTGACAAGATGTCTGTCGGAATATCTGACGCGACCTTATGCAGGAGCGCCTTCGGATGAATATACATATGTGTGGCGTAGCCACCCCAAAGCGAGGGAGCGACGCTTGTTGGCGCATAGAGACCGTAACCTTGTGATGCTTGGCAAAGCGTCATGGAGCCGATAGCGCACTGGAAACAATGACCACACGGTATAATTGCCTCAACAATAACCCGATCACCCTCTTTCACGTTCCAATGTTTAGCAGCGTCGGCGCCAACACGATCAATCCAACCAAAAATTTCATGGCCAGGAATAATCGGCCAAACATCCCACGGTGTGCCTGTTAAATGTCCCGCATATTGCTCGTAATCCGTCCCGCAAAGCCCTGCCGCCTCCACACGCAGTACGGCCTCATCCGGCCCTATTTCTGGGATATCAAATTCTTGAAACTCAAAATTTCTGGGTTCGGTAAGAACCGCCGCATTTGCTCTGTCTGCCATTTTATTGCTCCCAACGTACGTCAAAAGGTTAGCGTAAGAGTAATATCAAAGATACACTTCACAGTCCGCGAGTTTTTGTCATTATATGAGTTTGTTAATGGCTTCCAGACCCAACTCCACCCGTCCGAACTCCGCGCCATTTACATCGAAATTAACCTGAATTTGAGAAGCCGCCGCGTGCATGTCCCGAAATCGACGCTGAAATGGGCTAGACTGGAAGTTTCCGGCGGCGCCGACAGCCGATTGAAGGAGCTGTATCGCTTTTACACAGTTTTGGGCGGCGAACGCGCCATCACGGCGCCACCGAATTTTTTCAGAAACGCTAGGCATTCGATTACAAGCGGCAATTGTTTCCGCTTCCTTTATATTATCGTGCGCGAGGAGCCTTGCCGCCTTTATTAAAGATCCCGCTTCCGCAACCCGCATGTGTATTTGGGTATATTGGGATAGCTTTGTCGCGTTGTATGTAGAAGCCCGCTGACGCATGTCACCTACGTAGTCATCGTAGGCCCCCTGCGCGATGCCGATCATCGGGCCAACCAAAATGTGAGGGAATAACCCTAAAACAGGGAGTTGATAGAGTAGATTTGGTACGTGCGTCGACCCAGGCGTAGGCCCTCCGCGGGCTTCCTCGGGGAATAATGTCATGTGCTCGGGAACAAACACCGCCTCACACTTTACGTCACGGCTGCCAGTGCCCACGAGCCCACTAACATGCCACGTGTCAATTTCCTCAAAAGAACTTCTCGGCAATACCATCCAAATTGGTTTCCGTGAGGAGTTTTGGACCACCATGGCGGCCATCATCATCCAATCACTGACGTCAATGCCACTACAATAGGGCCACTGGCCAGAAATCTCGTAGCCACCGGTCACCGGCTTTGCGACGCCCGCAGTCGCCACCAAAGACGAAGCGATTAACGCCTTTGGATTATTTTGCCACACTTCGTCCTGCGCCTGCGAGTTCCACATAGCCAACATCCAGTCATGGCTGATTAGGTTGCCGTATATCCACGCCGTCGACGCACACCCCCGGGCAATATAATCAGAGAGGTCTATGAATACGCCGTAGTCAAGTTCCAGCCCTCCATACCTTTTGGGCTTCACCACCGTCCACAGCTGGGTATCCCAAAAGTCTTGGACTGTCTGCGGGTGAATGATCCGGCTTTTTTCCACATCCTCCGCTCTAGAAGCGAGCTTGGGTGTCATAGACTTCGCTCGTTCAACCATTTCGGAACGATCGGGCGCAGTACCCCTGTTTATTTTACTCTGTGCGTTCTCCATCGTCCTATGCGACTTTTTGGTCTTCGGCCCAGTAGTTTAACTCGATCGTTATCCCGTTTGGATCCTCAACAAAAACCTGAAAAAGATCCATCGACGGCACTTTTCGCTCGCGAAACGGGTACCCCTTATTCCTAAGCCTCCGCACCAAAACATCAGGATCTTTCGCCCTGAATGCGATATGGTCGAATGAACCGGAGCCAGTAAGAGATTCGGCGTCTATGTTGCCGCCAAGGTATTCCTGAAGGCCCGCGGGATCCGCTGGGTCGACGCCCACCAAATGCACGACCGCGGTGCCATCAACATATAGCCACGCGCCGGGAAAGGGGAAATCGGGACGGTCTCCGTCATCCATCCCTAGTATTTCAACAAAGAAGTTTCGCGTCTCGTCAAGTTTCACGGTCCGGATTGAGCAGTGGTCCAGTGAACTAAGGCTCATACCATCTCCCCCTCTTCAATCGTAAATCAATTTGTTTCGCGTCAGGACAACACGGAGATCTTAAATAGATGTACAGCCGCTGTGAACACCTTCAAATTTGATCGCGTATACAACCGTCAAATCCCTCGAGCCACTACTCGCTCACGTCAGCGGTCACTTTGGTCTTGTGCACTGACACTGTTCCAGCGGTTTAATGAATTCCTTGACCTTAACGCGCCGCAAGTCAGAATGTTTGGTAGTGAGCCGCTGACTAGCTGCCAAACTATTAGGTGAGGAAAGCCCATGAAACCCGCGCCCTTCGCTTATGCTCGCGCTGACACGCTCGACGAGGCCCTGGCCTTGTTGGCTGAACACGGAGACAACGCGCGAATAATTGCCGGCGGACAAAGCTTAATGGCTACGCTTAATATGAGACTATCAGCGCCGGCCGTATTAGTTGACATCAGCAGAATAGAGGGCCTTTCAGGCATTCACGACGCCGGAAACAGGCTCAAGATTGGCGCAATGACACGCCACGTTGACGTAGAAAGATCAAGTCTAATAGCGACTACCACTCCCTTAATTAAGAAAGCGATGGGACACGTCGCCCACCCAGCCATTCGAAACCGCGGGACTTTTGGCGGTTCGATCGCCTTCGCGGACCCCGCCGCGGAACTTCCCGCGTGCGCCGTCGCCCTACGAGCCACGATGCACGTAGTGGGTAAGGACGGTGAGAGAGAAGTCGCTTCGGAGGCCTTCTTTAAAGGTCTATATGAAACAGCGATTGGTACTGGCGAAATACTCTCGGCGGTTTCGGTACCTAAGATTGAGGAGGGATGGAAATCAGGCTTTATGGAACTAGCACGGCGCCTCGGAGATTACGCGATAATTGGCTTAGCGGTTCACGCTGAATACGACGGCGCAACCTTTGGTGAGGCTCGTTTAGTTTTCTTCAATTCGGCCGACAAGCCGACAACGGCACCTCAAACAGCGACTTTGCTTGAAGGCCAAAGTTGGTCGGAAAACCTCGCAGATCGCCTGGCAGCTTCGCTCAAAGAGGAATTGGACCCCCCGGAGGACTTAAATGCGGATAGCGCCATGCGTAAGCATCTTGCGGGCGTATTGACGAAGCGAGTTTTGCAGCAGATTGCGGGAGAGTGACTATGGAGCATCGCACCCAAATTACTGTCAGAATAAATGGCGAAACACTGACCAAGAACGTCGAAGACCGAACGAATTTGGTTGACTTTATACGCTACGAAGTTGGACTAACGGGAAGCCACGTGGGATGTGAACACGGCGTGTGCGGCGCCTGCACCTTACGGGTCGATGGGCGGATTGCCCGCGGATGCCTGACGCTGGCGGTTCAAGCTGACGGCTGTGACGTGTGGACCATAGAAGGCGTGTCGGAGACCGGTGAGATACGCCATCTTCAAGACGCGTTCGTGGAACGCAATGCTTTGCAATGCGGTTTCTGCACCCCGGGCATGCTCTTGACGATCGCTGAGTTAATGGACCAGAACCCAAACGCGAGCCGCGAAGAAATTCGAGAATACATCTCCGGTAATTTTTGCCGATGCACCGGATACCAGGCCATCGTAGACGCGGTCGAAATAGCACGAGACAAGGGAGCTGTGTCATGAACGAAGAGATCACCAACCGCTGGATACTGGATAGGCCAAACTCTTACATAGGGCGCTCCGTGCCCAGGCCCAACGCGCCGCGGCTAACCCAAGGTCACGGAACCTTTGTAGATGATGTCGAACTTACGCGAATGGCTCACGCCGCGTACGTAAGATCACCGCACGCCCACGCTAAAATAAAATCTATAGACACGTCAGCCGCCAAGAAGCTGCCGGGTGTTATTGCGGTTATTACCGCCGACGAAATGGCGGAAGTGCATGACCCGTGGGTAGGTGTGTTGACCCACTTGGAGGGCCTCAAGTCCGCCCCTCAGTATGCCCTGCCGCTCGAAAAAGCTACCTGGCAAGGTGAAGCAATCGTCGCTGTGGCTGCCGAAACGCGAGCGATCGCTGAAGACGCGGCTGGATTGGTCGAAATTGATTGGCAACCACTGACGCCAGTAACGGATGCAGAAAGCGCCACAGACGCTTCCACGCCTGTGATTCACGACGAACTTGGCGACAATCTCGCGTGGCAACGAAATGCAAATTTTGGAGACGTCGATGCGGCCTACGAAGAAGCCGACCACGTGATCGAAGAGACCTTCATTTTTGGACGTCACACCGGCGTGTGTCTGGAAGCTCGCGGAATTGTCGCAGATTTTAACCCCTCCGAGCAACAACTTACAGTTTGGCACAACAACCAGTGCCCTCACATGGTTCAAAATATTCTCGCTGATAAGTTTCGGCTTGAAGAACATAAGGTCCGCGTTATCACGCGCGACGTGGGTGGGTCATTTGGCATTAAGGTCCACACATATGCCGACGAAATAGCGGCCGTCGGACTGTCGATCCTCCTCAAACGACCGGTGAAATTCATTGCAGATCGCTTAGAGAGTTTTGTCGGCGACATTCACGCTCGTGACCACCGAGTGAATGGTAAAGTTGCCGTCAGGAATGACGGGACTATTACGGCGTTCGAAATTGACGATCTGACCGGAATTGGTCCCTACTCGATGTATCCACGAACTAGTGGGATCGAAGCAAATCAAATCGTCAACATGATTGGCGGGCCATACTCATTCGAAAACTACCGCGCAGTAGCCAACGTCGTATATCAGAACAAGGCAATGATGTGCCAATACCGCGCGGTCGGCCACCCCATAAAATGTGCCGTCACAGAGGGCCTGGTGGACAAGGCGGCGACGGCCGTAAATATGGATCCAGCAGAATTTCGGCAAAAAAACTTCCACCCGGACGATTCGTATCCCACTAAATCGGCCCAAGGGATGCCGTTTGAAAAATTATCGCACGAAGAGTGTATGGAAAAATTACTTGCGGCGATGGATTACGACAATTTGAAACAAGACCGCGACGCAAACCGTAAGGCCGGAACATATCGCGGAATAGGGTTTGCCAGTTTCATTGAGGTAACGAACCCATCAGCCATGTTCTATGGGGTTGGTGGCGCCAGAATTTCTGCGCAGGACGGCGCAACCATGAGGCTCGACGCCAAGGGCAATGTATTCGTATCTACTGGTGCCACAGAGCAGGGCCAGGGCATGGAAGCTGTGATTTCTCAGGTCGCCGCGACATCCTTTGGTGTAACACCCGACCGGCTCAAAATTATTACGGGTGATACGGAACACACGCCGTACGGAGGAGGTACTTGGGCGTCTCGCGCGGCGGGTATTGGCGGCGAAGCGGTCGCGCAAGCCGGCCGTCAGCTTCGGCTACAGGTGCTAGACGCGGCAGCCGCCATGCTGCAAGAGGATGCGTCGACGCTTGATATTCGTGACGGCGTCGTCGTCGATGCCGCGACAGGGAATGAACGGATCAGCCTCGATGAAATAGGACGGATTTGTTACTATCGACCGGATACCCTGCCTGATGGATTTCAAGCGGAGCTGGTCGCCACCAAACACTACGTGCCTAGGAAATTCCCATTTGCGTTCACAAACGGGGCTCAAGCGTCGTACTTAGAAGTCGACACAGAGACAGGCTTCATAAGCCTTTTAAACCATTGGTGCGTGGAAGACTGTGGCACAGTTATAAATCCGCTACTCGTAGATGAACAAATTCGCGGAGGGGTTGTTCAGGGCCTTGGCGGCGCGCTCTGGGAAGAGTGCCTGTACGACGACCAAGGTCAAATGCTTAACGCGAACATGGCAGATTATTTGGTTCCAATGGCGGCCGAGTTACCAGACATAGAGTGCGGTCA
>CAZOHS010000017.1:0-4374 GCA_964579285.1 uncultured Rhodospirillaceae bacterium
TAAACTTGAAGGGCATCTATTGGATTGCTCTCCGCCTGGCAACTTTCAAACAGCGCGATCGCATCTTCCATTGCAAGTTTGGTACCGGAACCGATAGAGAAATGCGCAGTATGAGCACAATCTCCAACCAGTACCAAATTATCTTTTACCCATGTCTCACAGCGGATCATTGGAAAATTCCGCCAAATAGAACGGTTTGTAATAACCGGATGGCCATCGAGAAGATCTTCATAAAGACCCGTCACATATTTAACAGTCGCGTCCTCTGTGGCTTCTTCTAACCCGGCCTTTTTCCATGTTTCTTCGGTCGTTTCAACAATCCAGGTGCTCATTTCCTGGTTGTACTGGTAGGCATGGAGATTCCATATTCCGGCGTCATCCTCGCGAAAATCAAAAGTAAATGCGTCCAGCGGTCGGGTTGATCCAAGCCACACAAATTTGTTTGGTCGCCAGTCAAACCGAGGCTTAAAATGATCGGACAGGTTGTCCCGAATCCACGAATTAATTCCGTTTGCCCCGAGCACTAAATCGGCATCTCTATCGATATCATCGAGCGAGCGTATTTCGTGTTGAAACTCCATTTTCACGCCGGCCTCTTCGCAACAACCTTGAAGTATCAGTAGTAAATCCTTTCGCGACATCCCACAAAAACCATGCCCGCGGGAAACTACTTTCTCTCCCTTATAGTAGGTAACAATATCATCCCAATACGCGAAAGTTTCGCGTATTCGATCGTAAGAGACAGCATCATAGTCGCGAAAATGGCTCAACGTCTCAGCTGAGAACACGACCCCAAAACCAAAAGTATCATCCGGCTGGTTCTGCTCGTAGATCTTGATCTGGTGCGTTGGGTCCGCTTTCTTCATCAATAAGGAAAAATAAAGGCCGGACGGACCTCCACCAATGATCTCAATCTTCACAGTTAATCTCCGGACTATAAACTACAGATGAAAAATTAGTTTAAGTTTAAAATAATACACGCCAAGTGATAACATACATGTTCCATTTCCGCCAACCACTTCAGTCTTTTTAAGCTCTGCCAAATGAAATACGAGACTTTAGTTAATCACCCTCGCGTAATATGGTACCTTCATGTCCTCTCTTGATATCAACGCGAACCCCGAAACGTCCGGTGTGGGCATTCTTCCTGCCCAGACACTGCGTCAGATGATCTCAGATGGATGTATCTACTCTGCAGAAGAAATTAATGACGAATTAATTCAACCCGCTAGCCTTGATATGCGGTTAGGAGAAGTTGCCTGGCGCGTCCAGTCCAGTTTTTTGCCGGGGATAGATGCGACTGTCGAAGACAAAGTCACCAATCTTGGTATGCATCGTATCGATATAACAAATGGAGCGGTTTTAGAAAAAGGCTGCGTTTATATCGTTCAATTGTTGGAATCACTTCGCCTTCCAGAACACATCTCGGGCTTCGCCAACCCGAAGAGCTCAACGGGCCGCCTCGATATTTTCACACGAGTAATTTCCAATAGCGGCACCCGTTTTGATCTCATTCGCGCCGGTTATGATGGTCCTCTATATGCGGAGGTTTCACCGAAAACGTTTTCTATCGCTGTTCGCACTGGTTCACGCTTAAGTCAACTTCGGTTACGAAATGGTCGTGCGGAAGTTACTCCCGATGAACTAATGGGTTTACAAGAAAAATTTTGCCTGATTGACGCGCCAGTCGACCCAGTCGAATTGAGGGAACATAAAAGCCTGAACCTGAGGCTTGATCTTTCTTCTAAGGGTATTGTGGGGTGGCGTGCCCGCCAGCATACGGGTGTTATTGATATTGATCGTCTAAATTTTTATGAGCCTGAAGACTTTTGGGAACCGGTCCTAGCGCGGAAAGAGTGTGTCATCTTAAACCCAGATGATTTTTACATTCTCGCTACTCGCGAAGCTGTAACCGTACCACCAGGTCTAGCTGCCGAAATGGTGGCGTATGACACCCTCGTCGGCGAATTTAGGGTGCATTATGCTGGTTTTTTCGATCCTGGTTTTGGATGGAGCAACACAAACGCCGAGGTTGGTTCCCGCGGCGTTCTGGAAGTGCGCTCACATGACGTACCCTTCCTTCTTGAGCACGAACAGATTATCGGTCGTCTGCGTTATGAGCGACTGGCTGCACAACCCACAAAAATTTACGGAACGGACATTGGTTCTAATTATCAGGGACAGGGTCTGAGACTCTCCAAACAGTTCAAAGTTGAACCGTAGCTCGCAAACATTATAAAAGCCGTTCTTTGCTACAGACCCATCTTACATTAATGCTAATATTACAACTTAATCCAAAAACCGGTTTCGTATACTCTCGGGAATTTCTATTGCACGCATACCACGGCTCGAATTGCTATCATTAACGACCATCGCTCGTCGTTCAAATCCTTCTAACGCTTCATCCATCGACGCATGACTGATTCTGTGTTTAACAAGAAACGTTTTGCGATCCCAATCGTCTACCCAGCTTTTAATTGACAAGGTCGATCCAAGCTTACACGGTCTTGTGTACGCCGCTCCAGTTTCTAACAGGGGCATCCCATCAATCCCAAAGTCACGAGCTAGCTCCCCGTATGATAAACCGTTAGCTGAAAAAAAACGTTCGGTAGACTGGTCGAACCAAGTATAAAAATGGGGGTAGAAAACAATACCAGCCGCGTCGCAGTGGGCCCAAGAAACCGTGATTTCGGAAATGTATTCGCGCACAATGATTTATCCCATTAATGTCCTAGGTGATGTTTTATACTTTGGCTGGATTTTGACCAACAAATGATTCGTGTTGTTCCTTATGAAACACTGAGTGGTTCCGATACTGCTAATATTAGTATCCGAGACCACTTTCGCGGCACAATTGAAAATCACGGAAAGCCATCCTACGGCCTTGGAGCTTTGCGGGTACTCGCAGATACTCGGATCAGCCCCCAATCGGGCTTTCCGATGCACGAACACAAAAATTTTGAAATTATCACGTTTGTCGTATCGGGCACGCTCTCCCACGAGGACACGACTGGTGCAAAGGGATTGCTTAACGAGGGTGATGTGCAAGTCATGACAACCGGTGCCGGTGTCCGGCATAGCGAGATCAACGCATCCAACAAATATACCCGTGTTTATCAAATGTGGTTCTATGCCGAAAAGCTAAATCTGAAGCCCAGTTATGCTGATCTAATTGCGCCTCCACTTAATGATCAAGGAAATTTCACGGTGTATGCGTCTGGGGCACCTCATATCGTGGGATTAAGAACGATTAACCAAAATGTTGCTGTCATGGGGACACGATTGGAACCTGGATACACTTCAATATACAAACTCTGCCCGGATCGACGCGCCTACATACTCGCCGTCGACGGACCGCTCGTAATAAATAATGTAAAACTACCAGCACAAGGCGGAGCAGAGCTTTGTGAGGAAGCGGAAATTCATACTGTAGTCGAGGATACACCCTCGAGGGTCGTACTGATCGATGTTGCAAACACGTTCGAGAATCCAGAAAAATAAACTTTTCTGTGTTTTTTGTGTATAAGGTCTATCTTAGAGGTAAATTGACAACCTGATTGTAGGTAAAGGCATGTTCATCCAAACAGAAGACACTCAAGAAATAAACACTCTTCGTTTCCTTCCAGGCGTTGAAGTATCACCCGTTACGACCCAATTGACTAAAGCCGACGCCGGGCGTTCACCTCTGGCGGACAAAATATTTGATTTGGAAAACATTACGCGGGTTACATTTGGTACCGAGGATATCCAGGTCACCAAAACCGATGACGCGGAATGGCATACCCTACGACCCCAGATCCTTGCGTCGATTATGGAGCATTTTATGGCTGGATTACCGGTCATTAACGACACGGAACAACCCAGCGAGGTCAGTCCCGATCAAACCGAAGAGCTGACCGGTCCGGCACTCGAAATACAGGAAATAGTGAACACAAGAATTCGCCCTGCCGCAAAAGATGGTGGAGGTGATGTTTCTTTCAAAGCGTTTAAGGACGGCATCGCCTATATACGTTTTGAAGGTTCGGCGTACGGCCTTATGCAGCCAATCCAGAACATGCTTCAACATTATGTACCGGAGGTAGAGGACGTTCGAGACGCTATTGATTTAGAGGATCGGCCAGGCTTGCAAACTGACGAAGGTAAGGCAATTCTTGAACTTTTAGATTCCCAGATTAACCCTCAAGTGGCGGGTCACGGAGGTCATATTTCATTAATTGATGTGAAAGATAATACCGCATTCGTTCGTTTGGAGGGCGGTTGCCAGGGGTGTTCTGCATCATCCGCCACCCTTCGCCAAGGTGTTGAGCTTGAAATTAAAAAACTGGTTCCGACGATTGCCCAGGTTGTTGACGTCACTGACCACAGTGCAGGTGC
>CAZOHS010000017.1:4474-15007 GCA_964579285.1 uncultured Rhodospirillaceae bacterium
TGCAAGAAAGAGGCAATGCCGAGAGATTAACCTGTGTCTACCACAACTGGACTTTCGACCTGGACGGCAAACTGGCCTCAATCGCATTCGAAAAAGGTATACAAGGCAAAGGAGGAATCGCTCCAGATTTTGACCGAGAACGTCACGGCCTAAAAAGGCTCCGAGTAGAAACCTACGCGGGATTAATCTTCGGCACATTTTCGGAAAAATCCATCCCTCTGCATCAGTACCTGGGTCCAGAGATGCGAACCAATATGGACCGGGTCCTTGGAAGAAAAATGGAAATTATTGGGCGGTTTCAGCATGTTCTTGATGGTAACTGGAAACTGTATATGGAGAATGTTCGCGATACATATCACGCGACGCTCCTCCATTCTTTTTTTCCAACCTTTCGACTAAACCGGTTATCGATGAGGGGTGGGATTGAACTGAGCGAAGGCGGCCTTCATCACTTAACGTACTCAATACAATCCAGCGATCAGTCTGAAAGCCAATACAACGCAAAGGATTTGCGGGCGGTAAAAGATGGCTATGCGCTAAAAGCACCCGAGCTTCTTCAAGGCTGGCCCGAATACGAATGCGGCACGACTCTAGCAATTCAAAGTATTTTTCCGAATTTTTCGGTCCAGCAGGTTTCGAATGTCATTACTGTTCGTCTAATCGTACCAAAAGGACCCAAAAAGAGTGATCTGACATGGTGGATTTTGGGCGCTGTCGAAGATACTCCGGAACAGAGAGCAATACGATTGCGCCAGTCAAACCTTATAGGCCCCGGTGGATATGTTGCATTGGAGGATGGTGGTGTTGTTGGTTGGGTCCGCCGCGGCGTTGCGGGATCGGATCACGAGGAATCCATCCTAGCCATGGGCGGTCGAGACACGGAACGATTTTCGGATAGCCGTTGCAGCGAACTTTCGGTGAGAGGGTTCTGGCAGGGATGGTCCGGTTTTATGCGGAACTAAAAATTGCCTAATAAACACTCTCGAACCACACATGAAAACCTGCCCCTAAACGCTCTCATTGATGGGCTGAACCGGCGTTATTGCCACGTCATTGATGATGGAGAATTCGAACGTTGGCCCGGCTTTTTCGTAAAAGATGGGACATACCGTATTACTACGCGTTGGAACCATTCAAATGGCATGCAGGCAGGTTTAATGTTCTGCGAAAACCGCGCGATGATGGAGGACCGCGTCTCCGCGCTGCGGATTGCTAATGTATACGAACCCCACACGTATCGTCACCTCGTTGACCCCCCATTGGTGATTAACCAATCTGATGGGGAAGCTTCAGTCCAGACTAGTTTTGTTGTTTATCGTATTATGGAAACGGGTAGTCCCGAGGTCTTTTGCACCGGCAAATACCTCGACAAACTGGTAGAAATGGACAAAGATCTTCTATTTAAGGAACGTCTCGTCGTTTGTGATTCAGAGCGGATTGATACAATGATCATTATCCCGCTCTAACAGATGCCCCGTGAATTTTTTCAACAATTTGAGAGGGTGTAACGGGCGCACCGCTAATAGATACTGCCCAAGGCTCTAAAGCATTCTCTATTGCTGCAATTATAGCGGCAGCCGCTGGTATGGTTCCCCCCTCACCCGCACCTTTTACCCCTAGTGGGTTAATTGGCGTCGGCGATTCAACATGGGTTACATCCACGTTGGGGGTTTCAGGTGCCGACGGCAGAAGATACTCAGCCAATGTGACCGACAGCGGGTTCGCATTGTCGTCATAAACCATCCATTCTAACAACGCATTACCGACACCCTGGGCAACGGCTCCTTGAACCTGACCGTCAACAACAAAAGGATTGATGAGGGTTCCCGAGTCATGAGCCATACAATAATTTACGATCTCTACGTGACCAGTATGGGGATCAACCTCGACCTCCACCACAGCGGTACCGTTGCAATAGGAAGATTGGCTTGGTGAAAAATAATGCGTCGCTTCCAGACCCGGTTCCACGCCTCCAGGCAACGAAAAGCCGGGCATACCCTGCACTGCCCGCGCCACCTCTGCGAGACTAACCGAAAGATCAGAACCCTTAACAACAACCAACCCATCTTCAATTGCCATATCTTCCTCAGCGGCTTCAAGCATATGGGAAGCAACCTTAATTGCCTTATCCCGTACCTCGTTAGAGGCCAAATGAACCGACGATCCGGCATTGACGGCAATGCGGCTTGCAAAAGTGCCAACACCTGAGGAAATTTTACCAGTATCGCCTTTCTGGACATCGATCTCTTCAATGCCGACGCCAAATTTATCAGCACAAACCTGTGCCAACGTTGTCCAATGCCCCTGACCGGAGTCACCACCACCGGTATATACACAGATCCGGCCCGATGGTTGAACTCTCACAGTTGCACCCTCAAATGGTCCGAGGCCCGTACCTTCAACATAATTCGCGACACCTATTCCCAAATATCGACCCTCATCCCGCGCCGCTAATTGACGGCTCCGGAAACCCTTATAATCACCTAGTCGGAGGGCTTCTGACTGACACTTCGGGTAATCTCCCGAATCATATTTCATGGGCTTACCATCGCGAAAGATAAGTCCTAAAGCGTAGGGCATCTCGGACGCAGGTATAAGATTCCGGTGACGGATTTCGGCGCGATCAATACCGAGTTTATCCGCTACACGGTCCATAAGCCGTTCCATACAAAATACGGCTTGGGGCCGACCAGCACCTCTTACTGGGGTGACCGCCACTTTATTCGTCAAGGCAACCCGTGTTTCTAATTCGTATGTCGGCAGAATATAAGGCCCTGGCAATGTAGTGGCCGAAATATACGGCGAAATAATTCCCCAGGGCATATAGGCCCCTGTATCATGGATCATCTTTCCACGGACACCTTGCAAAATACCTTCGGCATCTACAGCAATCTCCATATCCCAATACTGGTCCCGTTCCATATTGGTCGCGAGAAAGTTTTCACGTCGATCTTCTACCCACTTTACAGGTCTGCCTAACTCTTTCGCGACAATTGGTATCAAAGCTTCTTCGACGTAATAAATTGTCTTGGGACCAAAGCCTCCGCCCACGTCAGGTGCTATCACCCGAACCTGGTCAGACTCCCATCCCAACATATCGACGACGTTCTGCTTTACGAGAAATGGTGATTGTGTAGCCGACCAGATGGTGATGAGGTCATCAAGCTCGTCATATTCAGCAAGAACCGCCCTATTTTCGATGGCAAATCCACCACCACGATGAATCCAAAATTCTTCCCGGTGCGTAACGTAGGCATCCGAAAAAGCGGCGTTGACGTCCCCATAGCCAATCGTAAACTTAGCACCCTCATTGTTCGTGGAACCGCTGTGACACAGCGGAGCATGGCCGTCGAGTGCGGCCTTACAATCCGCTGCACCCGGAAGAATGTCGTAGTCAATCTCCACCATCGTCGCGGCGTCTTCAGCGGCATACCGTGTGTCGGCGATGACGAGCACAATAGGCTCCCCTGTAAAACACACTTCACGATCTTCGAGAAGTCTCTGCTGAAAGGGCTGCGTGATGGAGGGATTTGGCACCTGAAACGGTACCGTGGTTTCACGCAGGGTTACTGGTAGATCCGCCGCCGTGTATATTTTTACAACACCCCGACAGGCCTCAGCCTTTGTGGTATTAATTTTATTTATTTTTGCGTGACTATGTGGGCTCCGGACGAACGCTGCCTCAAGCGTATCCGGTAAATGAAAATCGTCTGTATAGCTGCCTTCGCCGGTCAAAAGACTCGGATCTTCGAGTCGTTTAACGCGGGCACCAAACATTTTCGCGCCCACAGCGCTATACCTCGGCCTGCAGCCTCTTTGCTGCGTCAAGCGCAGCTGCCACTATTCCCTGATAACCAGTGCAACGACACAAATTACCACTAATTGCCTCGCGGACTTCTCTCTCTGTTGGATCTGGATTGTCTTGTAGAAACTCAAGCAACGTCGTCAACATACCTGGGGTACAAAAACCACATTGAAGCCCATGATTATCTTGGAAAGCCTGTTGCAACGGATGCAATTCATCATCATTTGGCGCTATACCTTCAACGGTAAGAATTTCCTGACCGTCTGCCTGCACAGCGAGCATCAGACAGGAGCGGGCAGTGCGGCCATTCAGCAAAATAGTGCAGGCCCCACACACGCCATGTTCGCACCCAACATGTGTGCCGGTAAGCAAAACTTCGTGGCGTATAAAATCAACGAGTGTCAACCGCGTTTCCACGGTCCGCTCGTAGTTCTCGCCATTTATTGTTACGGAAATGGTTCTTTGGTCACTCATCGTAAGGTCATCTCTGTTCCATTCTCAGCTCGTGAATACGCTTTTGCCAAGGCTCGGCGCGTAAGTACCGCGGCCAAATGTTGCCGATACCAAGCCGGCGCGTAAACATCTTCCATCGCGTCAATTTCGCGACACCTTTCAGCTGTTTCCGTAAAAAGCTCGGTCGTTCCGACCTCACCCACTAGCGCTTCCTCGAGGGACGCAACCCTCAGCGGAGAAGGACCGACGCCGCCCACCGTGACACTCGCTCGCAGAATTTTTCCGTCCAGACCGACATCCATTAAAACGGCAGATGAGGTGATCGCGAAGTCTCCGTGACGACGCGAAAATTCTACAAAAGCATAACCGTGCCCTGCCGGCCACAGGGGCACACGTATATCTGTAACCATTTCGTCCATGTCAAAGGAAGGCGTCATATAGGCGACCGGAAAATCCGACATTGCAATCTCTCGTGAACCACCCTTCTTCTTCACCGTAATAATCGCATCATGAGCCATGGAAACACTGGGTAATTCAGCGCTTGGGTCAAGATGAGACAAGGACCCTCCGTAGGTCCCGCGGTTCCTAGTTTGCCGGTGACCTACATTGAGTATTGCCTCTCGCATAAGTGGACAACGCTCAGACACAAGATCTGAATATTCAATATCCCGTTGACGAACCATCCCACCAAAGACCAAAGCTTCACCCTCATCTTTTATGTACGATAATTCCTCTATCTTATTGATATCTATTATATCGTCAGGGAGAACAAACCTCATGTTAAGCATGGGCATTAGAGATTGGCCACCTGCTAGAAGTTTCGCATTATCTTTCTCCGCAAGTAACGCTACAGCGTCATCAACGGTGTTTGGATCGTGGTAAATAAACGGAGGAGGTTTCATTTTAGACCGAGAACATATGAATGGAACAAGCACCATGGTCGAAGCCTGAGATGCCACCCCCAGTGCAGTGGGTGAGCCCTACTTTAGCTCCTTCGACCTGTCGATCACCACACTGACCGCGAAGCTGGCGGACGACTTCCACTATTTGGGCTGTGCCTGTTGCTCCAATGGGGTGACCCTTGGACAAGAGACCGCCCGACGGGTTTACCGGTATCCGACCGCCGAGGGACGTCTCACCGTCCTCTAGCAACTTAGCCGCGTCGCCTTTCTCGCAAAAACCAAGTGCCTCATAATATAACAATTCTGCAATCGTAAACGCGTCATGTACTTCCGCAACATCCACGTCTTCCGGACCCATAGACGCCTCTTCATAAGCTTTACTCGCCCCTCGCACCGTAATTTCAGGGGTCGTCATATCTCGAAATCCTGTCATATATTTTCCTGAATTTACCTCGGAGCAGGCAACTGTTACTGGTTTCGTTGTATATTGACGCGCCTTGTCAGCCGACGCAATAACCACGGCAGACGCGCCGTCCCCCGAAGGGCAACAATGCAGTAACGTAAACGGATCGGCAATCTCCCGGGCATTCATTACCTCTTCCAAAGTGACCTCATTTCGGTACTGTGCGTCTTCATTTTTAGCACCATGTTTATGAGCCTTAACCGCGACACCCGCCAACTGCTCTTTCGTAAGGCCATAATCATGCATGTACCGCCGTGCCCGCATCCCGTATAGGGCTGGCATGACGAGACCATGCGTCACTTCAAAGTCCTCTTTCTCCAGTGGCAAAGTACCCCCACCAAATTTCGTCAATTTCTCTACCCCAAGCACCAAAACCACGTCATAGACGCCGGCAGCGACTGATATATACGCTTGTCGAAATGCTGACGAGGAAGAAGAACAAGCATTCTCAACATTCGTGATAGGGAGACCCGTAATACCAAGCTGCTTGAGAACTCTTTGGCCAGACATCATTCCACCGAGTGCAGAGCCACAGTAGGCAGCCTCTATATCCTTTTTGGATATACCCGCGTCCTCGATAGCTGCTTTAACGGCCGGCCATCCAATCTCTGATAACGTTTTATCGCGATACTTAGCGAACGGAACCATCCCTACTCCGAGCACTGTTACAGTACGCATAATCGCCTCCTATCGCCTGACCGGTGTAAAAGCATAACTTTCAATCGGACCATCTTCGTTCTTTCCCAAAGTAGCAGTGGTCAACTCCACTAACATATCCATTTTAAGCTCGCTAGGGTCAGCACCGACGATGTGTGAAAAAACACGAACGCTATCTGGTAGGTCAACGTATCCCGCAATATACGGTACTGTCCAACCTTTGGGCGCAACATGCACGACAGACCAAGTATACAATTCGCCCGAATCGGGTAATTCAACGTCTGCAATATCTTCGGACATACATTCAGGACAAACAAACACCAAGGGAAACGTTTTCGCCTTACAAGCCTGGCATTCCCCGCCAATCAATCGCACGGTTCCATCGGATTTCATTCGAACTGCATCTCCAGCGAGCAGCGGTTGTTCATGAAGGTCTTGGGCGCAACGCGCCATTCATACACTCCTGATAGTTTTCAATTGCTTGTATCAATAGCTCTATACTTGGGCAAGCGTCACCACGTAACCCCTCCCCCATCTATCACGAGGGTTTGACCCGTTACGAAGTCGCTCTCTGCAGACGCAAAATACAGGCACGCCCCAATAAGGTCTCCTGGTTCCTGAATTCGCTTTATTGAGCGGCCGGCAAGTTTTGCCGCGGGCCCACCGTCGCGCCAATCTGTACGTGCCTTTACATTTTCTGACATGGTAGACCCCGGGGCGATTGCATTGACCCGAATTCCGTCATCACCCAATTCTTTGGCCATTGCCCGTGTCATCCCAAACACCGCTCCCTTTGACGCGTCATAGTGCAAAAAAAAGGGAAGACCGGCAAAAATACGGCTTGTCGTGATGTTTATTATTTTTCCGTACGATTGACCGCGCATTATCGGAATTACAGCTTGGGAACAAAGAAATGTCCCCGTAACATTAACCTTCATAACGCGTTCAAATAGCTCCGGCGTTATCTCATCGATCGACGCACGTTCGAGCTTACCAAAAATCGCTGCATTATTGATTAAGACATCAACGCGCCCAAACGCTTCCTTCGTTGCCCTGACCATTTCCTGGCAGGATCCCCAATTGGAAACATCGTTACAGAAACCAGCGGCTTCGCCCTCGGCTGCGATAATTTCTTCGACAACGCCAGAAGTGTCATCAATATCCACAACCGCTACTTTGGCGCCCTCTCGTGCCAACGCCTTAGCGTAGGTTGCACCAATCCCCTGCGCCGCACCGGTCACAAGACACACACGGCCGTCGACCCTGCCAGACATCATTAATCCTGCTGAAATAAAAGCTGAGCAAGCCTACCGAGCGGCCTTTTCGCTGTAAAGCTTCACAGCCGTTCTGCAAACTCCGCCATGTGCCTTATTGCTTCCCTCCAGTTCTCATCACGAGTCCGACCGGACGCCTTGCGCGGTTTCAGGTCATGATCCCCATCCGGCAAATATTTAATAGTTATAGAATGAGAGAGGCCATAGTTCTCGATTTCTCCCCGCGTCCCAAGAGGGTCCCGCTCACCCTGCAAAAACAGGCTTGGAGTAATTAAATTCTGAAGGTGTTGAGTACGTAATTTTTCGGGTTTTCCTGGTGGGTGAAATGGATACCCAAGACATACCAAACCCGCAGCCTCAAGATCGTCCGCGATCATGCTAGCCACCCGTCCCCCCATTGATTTTCCTCCAACTATCAGCGTGTCCGCTTGCGTCGCACATACAATATGGCGATAGGCAGCTAAAAGAACGTCCATTCGATCGGGGGGTCTCCTTTTTCCGTCGATCCGACGTTTCGCCATATAAGGGAATTCGAAGCGGGCAACACGCAAACCGTTGGCAGCCAAACCCTCTGCAAAAACCTCTAGAAACTCAGAATCCATCGACGCACCTGCGCCATGAGCCAAAACCACTGTTTTTTTGGCATTCTCGGGTCCATCGAAACGGAGATCACTCATAGATATCTTCATATACAATCATCGCACGAATTACGGTGTGGCAATACTTTGCTCTGCTTGGCGGTGCACCATCACGAGATCGCGCGAGGTAAATACAACTTCGTCCCGCTGGTTAGTAATCTCAAATTCCCATAGCACGAGTCCACGATCTTTCCGTGACAAAGATATGCGCTTATCTATACATTTTTGGCGCAGATAAAGTTGATCATTTGCCCGAACGGGTAATAAAAAGTTCTGCTCTTCTATCTTTACCGCACCAATTATTGCCGTATTTCGCTCAATACTCATTATCATCCTCTGCTTAAGCGCAACAGTTAGAACACCGGACGAGATAAGGCCGTCATGTATTGTGGCTTGGCCTCCAGCGTCGGCCATATGCATTGGCAACGGATCATAACGATCAGCAAATTCGATGATTTCTTCAGCGGTCACCGTAATCGGTCCCACAGTCCGCTCTCGGCCGATTTCTATATCCTCAAGAAACAACTCTACGACCGGGCCAGGGCGCACATCTAAAACAGCATTTTTACCAACAACCATAGGGCGGGCATAGCGGACCCCGAACCCATTATCAAACAGAAACTAGAGAACGGTGCGCATTTTCCCGGCTCGGGGGTGTCTGATAGCCTCATTCTTTCTCAAAGTCACAGTTGCGACAGTAGACAAGCCATAAACTCTCTCTTCGCCCTCAAACAATCCTGCTGCTACCGATTTTGCGCGTGTCCCTACACCAAACCTGAAAGACTAATTTGTGCATAAAAACAAATCTTGACTGTGGTCTTTGCTTCTAAAGTGTTATGGGTCTCATATGACAAATTTGAAATCAAAACCGGAAAGCGCATGGGTTAAGCCAGTAGCTGATTACGGGCCCATTATTATATTCTTTGCGGCGTATAAAATGTGGGACCTTTATACGGCGACCGCTGCCCTAATTCTTGCGACAGGCATCGCGCTAGCTCTCTCCTTAGCGGTAAATGGCAGGGTGCCACTAATGCCGATTATTACCGCTGCTGTCGTCGGGTTTTTTGGCGGACTGACATTAATCTTTAATGATGCCACCTTCATCAAAATGAAGCCTACGATCGTTCAAGTACTATTTGCGGCGATTCTGCTGGGCGGGCTAGTCTTTAGAAAACCATTATTAAAGAAAGTAATGGGCACAGCATGGCCGATGGAAGACACCGGCTGGCGAATATTGAGCCGTAATTTTGGTCTCTTTTTCCTCGTAATGGCTGCCCTTAATGAGCTTGTATGGCGGACCCAAACAGAAGACTTCTGGGTCAACTTTAAGGTATTTGGAATTATAGGCATCACGTTATTATTCAGCCTTAGTCAAATACCCATTTTTAATCGCTACAAAAGTCCAGACCAATAGTGAACGAATGCGAATAGGACGCTGCCGCTATTCTGCCGCAAACGGTCGACGCATCTCACTCTCGTCAGGAACCCCGTAGTCCGCCAATACGCGGTCTACAGTTCCTGTCATGTCATCCCAGGGGCAGTTAAAGAAACTATAAAGAGTATTAATAAATGCTGGCCCTGCGTAAAAACGCTCGTACTGTTGGTGTCGTCCGGCAAAATCGCTACCCAAAAGATCCCATCCCATTTTTAGAAATTTCATTCGTTCAATAGCGGATTGCCCGGGAACGGACCAATATGTCTCGAATTTTTCTTTGAGCTCAGGATTATTGATTACCGAAACATCTGCGGGCATTTGAAAGGGGCCGGCACCCATTAACTCGCGCACCGTCTCGCATAGGTCAGCATAGTTCTGGGTACACCAGTGCAAAGCACCATACATCAGACGACGATTTACACTGAAATGGCCCGGTATCAGTTCCTCCGCTTCCTCTATCTGACCCGAAATCATCGCCTGCAGCCCCGCTTCCGACGCCGCTAATCGGCCAAGTGTGTCGCGTACGGCCGGCACTTGGACAACGTTGTTAAGTTCAGCCGACTTTCGGGCAATCCCAAGGATCAACTTTAATTTTTCGCCAAAGCGGACATTTGACTGGTGGTTGCCCATCGCATGGCTTGGCGTTTGAAAGTAGATCTCACGAGACAGTGCCGCATGATTGTGGGTAAAAACACGTTCCCAGGGCACCTTAACGTCTTCAAAGATAACCATTGCATCAGTCTCATCAAACTTCCAGGAAAATGGTGCATCGAATTCCGACACAGCAAAGCGTTCAAAAGGTTTCCGCGTCCATATTGTTACACCCGCCCAGTTAAGCGGAACCGCACAGGTGACGCTTTCTGCAGCCTGTTCTTCGCCGAGAGGCAGTAGATTACCCACCCACGT
>CAZOHS010000017.1:15107-22485 GCA_964579285.1 uncultured Rhodospirillaceae bacterium
TCAAATAATTCTGGTTTCCACAAAAGACCCGTAACGAAGCTTGCTACATGGTCCGGAGAACGCCCCAACAATCCACACGTCCATTCGGCTACTAATCGGTGCGTCTCGCGGCGTTTGCGGAGATCATCCTTGGATTTGGGCTTAAGAAACCACGATGTGCTGACTTCCCCATCTTCAGCTTCATAGGAGGTGATTTCAATATTTTCGGGATCACGTTTACGGTCGTAGATCATGGCAAACGATTCTGCGGCGTTCCGAAACGCTGGATGGCTGGTCACATCCTCTACCAACTCATCTCCAATATAAACTCTCCGTCCGTCTCGAAGAGAGGCGAGGTGTTCGGCACCTGTTTTTAGCATATTATTTCTCCTAACGTTCTGTTCAACGCCCTATAGCGCTAACAGTCGTGTCTTCCTGGGTTGGTTTTTGCGATAGTAATTCAGCCAAATCGGCTGCCCGGGTGCTTGTTCGTGTCATATGGTCAACAATGGTACAAAATTGTTTAAAGGTATTTGGCCCAATACCTTCGAATAGGTTGTCATTGATGTCTCGAAGTTCGGGCGCAAAGGACTCTATTAGTTCACGCCCCTCTGACGTTAAGTTCACCAAAACACTGCGTCCGTCTTTGGGGTTTGGAGTTTTTTCAAGGTACCCCTTTCCCAATAACTTCTTTGTTTCCATAGTGACATAGGGGCCCGACGTGTGGAGGCGTTCCGCTATCTTAGAAATAGATACCGGGATGACGGGAGACAGCTCGGCCACAACCATTAGAATATGGTACTGAATACCCGAAAGGCCCAGCGTTATAGCTAAACTTTCACGAATTCGATCAAAGTTCACTGTCATTGTGAAAATATCATAAATCATACGCCTGAAGTGTGTATCACCTCCGGACTCATCCAACAGCTGATCCCGGCTTGTCGTGG
The DNA here is from genome assembly GCA_964579285.1 of uncultured Rhodospirillaceae bacterium. Lineage (GTDB taxonomy): Bacteria > Pseudomonadota > Alphaproteobacteria > MPNO01 > UBA830 > JAYZQT01. The sequence goes on from CAZOHS010000017.1 coordinate 16,034, forward strand.
GCGGAAGCCGCCATGGTTCGTTATCTTTTGACTGTGATGGAGAGGACACCATAAAAATGTACCGATCTATTTATATTAGTAATATAGCTAATTTTATTATCTATTTCAACAGCGAATTTAATTTCTTAATTGTGCCTGCATTGAAAATTCCAAGCCTGTAAGGCACAATCGGACCCGATCTATATACGGGCCGCACCCTGACGAAATGAAAAGACTGGTTAAAAAAGAAGATGTAGAGCGCTTTCACGAAGATGGCGCCGTGCGTTTGAAGGGAATTATTTCGAGTGACTGGCTCGATTTATTAGATAAAGGATTTTCACAAGCCATTGCATCACCGGGTAAGTTCTCAAAAAGCTATGGGCCAGCGGGCGCACCCCGTTATTACACCGACCACCGTCTTTTTAATCGTTTTGAACCTTTTAAAAGGTTTTTATTTGAGGGACCGCTCTCTCAAGCCGCGGCTGAAATACTCGGATCGGGTCGGTTGGACCTGTATGATGAACACCTCTTAATTAAGGAACCAGGCGCCCCAGCCCCCACCTACTGGCATCACGACCTCCCGTACTTCGCAATTGACGGTTACGACTTGGCGAGTATCTGGTTTTCGCTTGATCCGACCCGCGCCGATACCGGTGCACTAAAGTTTGCGAAGGGTTCGCACCGTTGGGGCAAACTCTTTCAACCTGTCAAAATCGGTGAGAACAAACCGGTCGGCAGCTTTAATAAAGATGACTTGATAGCCACTGTGCCAGATATAGATAATAACCCCGATCAATACCCAACGCTCTTACTAGAAACCGATCCCGGGGATGTCATCGTGTTTCATGGATTATCCTTGCATTCGTCCTCAGGTAACAGTGACATCAACATAAGTCGTCGGGCGTTATCTTTGCGTTTCGCGGGTGACGATATTCGTTGGAAGAATCGGTCTGATGCTCCGTTAATTTTTGACAAAAAACTCAACGATGGAGAGCCACTCAGTTTGTTGGGAGATCAGTGCCCACAGGTTTGGCCACGCGACTAAAGCTGATTACGCCTTCCGTCGCACCATCGTTTTAAGAAACACAAAACTGATAAATGAACACCCGACGATCACCCAGACCATCGCCATCGGAGTACCATCGTGTATTAGGCCAACTACCACACCGGACACGGCACCCCAGCCATATCTTATTGAACCAACCACTGCCGATGCGGTCCCCGCATGGTCAGGAAAGTATTCCAAGGCGCCAGCAGCAGCATTCGCGTTAATTATATTGAGAGGGAGGGTAAAGACGACTATGCCTGCTATTGCTCCCCAAACACCAAAGATATCAGATACGATAAGAAGATAAATAAGGCCCGCGCCCGCCATCAAAAGATAAACGGCAATAGTCATCATTTCGTGAACACCCCGCGTCATAACAAGTCTGCTGTTTAACCAGCCGCCTGCTATAACGCCGACTACACTAAGGCTAAAAATGTAACCCATGTGTTCGGGTGCAATTCCATAATATTCGATAAAGACGAAAGGCGCTCCCGATAGAAAAGCGAATAGCGCCCCAAAAGTCGCGCCACCCGAGAGGATATATCCCAAGGCCTGACGGTGGCGAAGAACTAGAGCGTAACCGCCCAACAAGGAAGAAATACCGGGTTTTATCCGACGTTCGGGCGGCAAGCTCTCGCGGATACCGAAAACGACTACCAAAGCTGCTAATACACCACAAATTGAGAGCGTCCAGAACACCGACCGCCACCCTATCCAGATCAGCAGATAGCCCCCAATTACCGGAGCTATCATCGGCGCGAATAGTATAAACATGAGCATTAATGACATTGCACGTGCCATAAACGCCCCAGAAAAACTGTCGCGAATAATTGCTCGGGACAATACTGTTCCAGCAGCGCCACCAACCGCCTGGAAAAACCTGTAAACAGCCAACGTTTCAGGGTCATTCGCGACCGCACACAGGCAACTCATGACAACGTAAACGCTAATTCCGCACAGAAGTATTGGTCGGCGTCCAAATCGATCCGAAATTGGACCATAACATAACTGTCCAAGAGTAAAGCCCAGCATATACCCACTCAGCGTCAACTGAATTTGCGCGGCAGACGCGCTAAATTCCTCACGCAGTGTGGGAAAAGAGGGGAGATACATGTCTATAGAGAGAGGCGCGAGAGTGCCAACTAACCCCAAACAGATCACTAACGCCATTTGAGGCGAGGGCTGGCTCTTTAGGGAACTCGAATTTTCGTTCTTGATCAAGCTTGGAATAACCGTACTCTTTAAAAATGTATTCTGTTGGTTAACGTTAGAATTAGTGTGTTTATGTTAACGTCCCTTGTTCACACCCATTGTTTGCAGAAAAGATTTTGTTCGGCTCGCGGCTGCTTACGAAAATAGCATGCGAGGGGACCATGGGTGCCGCCCAGCACAATATCAATGCGTCCCCTACCCGTTGACGTCCAAAAACGCGGTACGGTCACGCACCGGTTCCTCAATAGGTACGCTTAGCGCTTCATGAACCGAATTATACATACCCCAAAAGCCCACGACACAGGCGAGTTCAACAATCTGGGGCGGTGTCATTGTTTCCGTGAGGCTAGCCAGTATAGCGCTCGGCACATTCGTAGGGTCTATCGTGGCCGCTTTGGCATAGGCCAATGCCGCTTTTTCAATCGGATTTTCTGGTTCATAATCAGGACTGAGCAGTCTACGCACTTCCTCTTCGGAATAATCCCATCCCTCGCCGCCGTTCTCATTGTTACCCATTAACGTATTGGTATTATGAGCAATGCAATATGCACTCTTATTCAAAGTGCTGCATATCGCAGCAATCCTTCGTTTCAAACCATCATCCAATTGGCTACTAGTATCGCGCATGACCGTGTTGTTAAGTTGGATTAAACACGACAATATCTCGGGGCGGTGCATATAAAGTTTGAGTGCATTAGGCATGAATCCCATTCGCGACTCATATTGCGTCAGTAAATCTTTTAATTTTTTAGGCAGTGCTTCTCGGTCAGCGTAGGGAATAAACGCGTCATTTTCTCTCATCATACATAATCTTCCAATTTTGCTTCATCCCAGCCCTCGGGCCAAGCGAGTTCAAAATCTTGGACATCGTGGCGCGCCTTAATGGTGGCGTCGATACCAACCTTGCCAACCACCCGATGACCGGAGGGGTCATCGGGAATTAGCTTCGCAGACGGATCCCACAAAGAACCGCGGGTACGGTCTACTATAAATATGTCCCGAGACGGATCACACCGTGTCGCAATAGCGTGATACACGGCAGCCGCGCTGCTGATATCTGTGTCATCGCTGATTGCGACAGACATTTTCGCATTATTCCACGGACAACTCATCATCATCATGAGAGCATCATTTATGATACCTTCTCGCGGAATCGATGAGAGTTGCAATATACAGGACATCGCTCCTCCGAATGTAGGAAACCTGATGTCGGAAACGGGCACACCCATTTCAGATAGCCGATTGTACAGAACAGCTTCATGGCACAGTCTCGGAATAACCTGATGGTCGGTTTCGGGCGTAGTTTGGTAATTTCTGTATATTGGTTTATCCGCTCTCATCGTTATAGCCGTAAAATCAATACGAGGCTGTAAACTCTCACGCGGAATTCTATACATCAAAGGAGTGGGGCCTCCGCTCTGAAGCTCACGTTGATTTAGTTTAACAACGCCCTCGAGCACAATTTCCGCATTCGCGGGAACCTCTAGGTCAACTGTTTTACATTTTACGGTTTCAAAATCTTGTCCGAGTATCGTCCCAAACATCTCGGCTTCACCCCAGATGTCCATATGCATGCCCGAGAAATTTGCCATGATCTCACACGCCGGCGGCAGACCAACAACATATGCGATAGGCATTTCATCCGCACCACGGTCCATCCACTTCTGAAGTATTTCAACACTGTGGGGCGTGAGGAATAATCCATTACCTGTCGTGGTACCGGTTATTGTCGTATAACAATGCATGGTATTATGAAAACCGGTCTCAGGGTCACGGATAAAGACCATGGTGCCGATAGCAGGATCATTTTCTGCGGAGTGCTTAAAGATAGGTAATTTGCCCAAGTCAACTTCGGAACCAGTTAATACAACTTCTTGCACCGGCCCAGCATCAACCGTCTTGAATCCGCGCGGAGGCTGCCTTAGCCGATACGCCAGCGTTTTAAGATATTCATCTTCCGTAACACCAAGCGCTCGTGCCTGAAGATTTCGGTGTTTCAACAGTATATCAAGGACACTGTAGCCTGGCCGTTCGACAATATTTTCGAAGAGTATTGGTTTTTCACTCTTAGCCGAAAGCGCACCGACAAGTCTTTCAGACACAGGTTTACTGATTACTGTGACCACATCTGAGTTTGTTTTTAAATAACCTCTCAAGTCGGTATCGAGCTGGAAATTACGTCGATTGTCAGTATCTGGATGGCGTGTTTCAGAATTTGTCACTAAAAATTCCTCTAAAGATTATGAGAGTTGAAATCTTTGCGAAAGAAATGGGTCCAGTTGGTTAAGTTTTTTGAGAACAAAACATCCACCGATTATAGCGTATAGAAAGTCGGAACGCAGTGTCTATCTACACGACTGCGCTGGACACCTCATCCCGCAACAGCCGGTCTATTTTCTTGCGAAACAGTCCCGCTGAGGCGTCAAGCTCAAGACCAATCTTTGAGCGATTGACGTATAGTGATTCTTTCGCCTGCACCGCTTCTAAAATTTCTTTATCCTCGGCAAACGCAGAGCGGAACTGTTCACTGATCCCTACACCAATAGTGGTTTCATCCGCTCTAAAGTTTCGAACATGTAGCCACCGATCAATGGTATGGGTCTCTGTCACGGGCGTCATAAAATGGCACGAGTAAACCTGAATTCGATTATCTCCACCGCCCTTCCAATTCCCTGTGCCAGACGCTATTGCGCCGAAATCTATGATTGATACGGAGGGTAGATACATGAGATACCGTTGCCACATATCAACTTTTCCGTCGTGATCATTAAAAGCCTTAACAAATCCGGTAGGAGCTGAATTTAGCGTCAAGCGCTCCGTTAAAACCCCCCAAGGGGTATCTTCATGACTTACAGGCGCGTTAATTCCATCCGGGTTCCCGAGGGTTGAAGGATGGACATAATTCACGTGGGTTGGATCACACAAATTGTCACACAAAAGTAGGTAATTCGCTTTGATATCGAGTGCATCACCATGTGCAACCCCCCAATCATCTTTCTCATACTCAGGTAAATTATAGATTTCTTGGAGTTCTGCCTGAGCGGGATCACCCATCCAAATCCACACCAATCCCATCTGTTCATAAACGGGATAAGACCTTAAACGACAATTTTGCGGCAACGCGTCCTGCGTTGGAGCGCCCACGCATGCGCCCTCACGTGTGAAGGTTAAGCCATGGTAACCACATTGTAATTCGTTACCTGTAACTCTCCCTTTCGACAAAGGCAGAAAACGATGAGGGCAGATGTTTTCCGTCGCACCTATGAGACCGTCGGCACCACGCCACAACACAACGTTTTCATTGAGGATGGTTTCTGCCCGAGGCTCGTTCGTAATGTCATCCGTCCAACAAGCGACATACCATGCATTTTTAACGAAACCCATGAGGCCTTTTCCCATTAGAACAGTTGTTCACGGTCATTCCTACGCCCCTAATTATCGTGGTTGAGCAACAACGCTGTCAAGAAAACAAGGGTGACATTTGCGGTATTGGTCGGGGTTCTAACAACAAACTCGATTGTTCGAGGGTAACCGCAGCAACCTCAGCAATAAAATTGTTCCATTCAGCCGCGGCCGAAAGACATTTAGCATGGGTCTCTCGATCCTCAGAAGTTTCAAACCACCACCAAAATGCAACCGTATGCAGGTTCCCAATCATCGACATCAGAGTACCGATCGACTGATGCCTAATAGCATCCAAGGTGCCGACGCCTGTTTGATTACACGCTTCAACAAAAGCTGGTATCCCGCCGGGCTTAAGTTGAAAAACTTTTTCCTCAACAACTAATTTCTTAGATAACGGGGCGAGAGTTTTCCCGATGCCTGGAAGCCAATCGTTTCCGCCACCCCACAGCGGATTTATTGGGTCGATTGGAAGGGGCTCATAAAAACCATTTTGTTGCCGTCGTACAATTTTTCTGGTGTTAACAAAATACGGCGTAAGCTCGGGCACATGATAAAGGCCACGAAGGCGCTTATTCCAATCGTCTAAGTCGTCATAACGGTACAAATGAACAATCTGGTCGGACACCCCTGTCCTAGTCGAAAAATAACCGACCAAACGGTCCATGTACGGCTTAACAAGGTCAAAACCCCTATCGATCTGCGCCTTATCAAAAGCATCAATATGTCCCGGCTCCATTGTGTATGCCCGGCGTTCGAATATCATTTCAGAAACCCTTGTTCAATTTATGTTACAACCCCCGCCAACCTG
>CAZOHS010000017.1:22585-29889 GCA_964579285.1 uncultured Rhodospirillaceae bacterium
ACCGCCTACGTTTATTCTCTGTTAGTACAGTGTAGACAAAATCATAGTCCTAAATACGCTCTCCAAATAGCAAAATATGGCTTTTTGAGTTATTCACGAAGTATCCACTGACCTTTTAAAACAAACGGAGCACACCGATGACGGCATCCTATATTGTTCGATACCAGGGTTACGCAGACGACAAGACAGCGTTTATCAACCATTACCGAAATAGCCACGCGCCAATTTTGGAAAATTTTCCCGGTATCAAGGCCCTGGTTCTGCATCATGCGGCCGACTTTCAAGACCCTCACCCTATTACTCCGGGCGGTAATTTACTAATCGCAGAAATGAAATTTCAAGATATATCCGCTTTAAATATTGCTCTAAAATCAGACGTCAGATCCGATGCACGAACTGATTTTGCCAACTTCCCGGAGTTCTACGGGGAAGTAACACATCAGGCATTTCAATCCGAGAAAGTGTTTTAATAATGGCCGAAAATAAAAGGCGTATCCTGCAACGCGATCGACAGCCACACCTTTTTCGCCCACTAGAACTCCGGTCCGTTACAGCACGGAACCGGATCATGATGTCGCCCATGTGCCAGTACTCTGCGAAAGACGGCCTCCCAGTTGATTGGCATTACGTGCATCTTGGCAGCCGAGCCGTCGGTGGTGCGGGTATTGTGTTCACCGAAGCGACCCATGTTTCTCCGGAAGGTAGAATAACACCACACTGCCTTGGAATATGGAACGACCAACAAAAAGAAGCCTTTACAAGGATCGCGAAATTCGTCGCGGAACAAGGAGCAGTACCCGGCCTACAGATTGGACATGCAGGTCGTAAAGCTTCCACGGATCGACCTTGGGACGGGGGTGGTCCCATTGCGCCAAACCAGTCAAATGGATGGCAAGTTATCGGACCGTCTGAGCTACCTTTCGGAGAGTGGCAAATACCCGCCGCAATGGATCAGAACACCATTAACAGGGTAATCGAAGACTTTGCGGCCGCGGCGCGGCGAGGGTTGGAAGCCGGGTTTAAAGTAATAGAGATCCACGGGGCCCATGGCTACCTTATTCACAGCTTCTTATCACCGCTAAGCAACGAACGTACAGATCTGTACGGTGGATCCTTAGAAAACAGAAGCCGGTTCCTCTTAGAAATTATTGAGTCTGTTCGTGGCGTATGGCCCAACGAATTACCGCTGTTCCTGAGGCTTTCGTGCACCGATTGGATTGATGGCGGACTCACTATAAAAGACATTAAGACTGTTATTGGCTTAATAGCGCAAACGAAACATGTGGACCTCATCGATTGTTCCTCGGGCGGCATTGACCCACGCCAGGAAATACCTGTACACCCTGGTTACCAGATCCCATTTTCCGCCGAGATTAGGAAAGACACCGGGGTGCCCACTGCCGCAGTGGGGCTCCTTCATAGCCCGGATTTTTGCGAAGAAGTAATCGCTAACGAACGCGCCGACCTCATAGTGCTCGGAAGAACTTTGCTCGCTGATCCCTATTGGCCGATGCACGCAGCCACTAAACTCCGTGCCGATAATTTTAATTGGCCTGTACAATACGAACGATCAAATATCTTTTAAGGGACAACTTATTACTCATGGACAAAACGAACATTAAAATGTCCTCACGATCAACAACCAAAACAAAATTACGTAAATAACTTCGCTCAATGATCAGCCCGCGGGCCTGTTGCCGGTCTCAACATAGAGGCAAACGTAATCAGAGGACCGATAGCCATCACACACATTGCTACGATCCACGCCACCTCGTGAGTAGTCCCACCGAGAAAATCAAGTGCAATTCCGTACGCGAGTGGACCCAGCACGCCACCCGAAAAGCCCACGAATGCGACAACGGCAAGTGCACTGCCGCGTCGTCGGGGTTCAGCGGCTGCCACAGCGCCAGCTGTAGTAGCAGCGCTACGGCCATACGAAAACATTCCGAAAATCACACAAATAAATAAACCGAGTTCATAAGGAATAAACACAGAGAACCCTACGAGAACGGACAAACAACAAGATACTAAGGAAATCCACATAAGTATCTTTTGACGACTATATCGGACCGATAATTCACCCACTACCATCGCTACTGGCACTCCTACAAGTGCAACAATTGTCGACCACACGTGGGCGCTCCAGCCTATTTCATCGGAAGGTAAACGACTTTGTAAAAAAACAAAAAAAGTAACGAGCCAAACACGGCTAATAAAGACTTCCCATGCATTGCCCAAACCCGCATAAACATATGGCATCACCGCGCGATCTCGTAAAACTGGTCGGAAATCCAGGGCCGCGCCTGCGCCCATATTCGAAATCTGTGGAACTTTCCAAGGCAACACCACCCACACAATAGAAAAAGCGCCAAGTCCCCCGATACCAGCAATTATAAAGGCCCAACGCCAGTCTAAAAACTCAGCCGCAACACCGGCCACTAGGATAGACAAACCTGAACCGAGTGCAAAAAATGAAGAGTAGTAGGTTGAACCCCTTTGTTGCACCTTACCCTCCGGCAACTGGTCACTTAGTGCTTTAAGGCCGGGCATGAACGTTCCCGCCAAACCAATGCCCGTTAGAACTCGAAATAACACACAAGACCAGAGCCCATCCGCAACCAAGGCCACGCCAAAGTTTCCCAGTGCACCAATTGCCGCACTGCACAGATAGATTCGTTTTGGGTCGATCCGGTCAGTATATGCGGTAAGAAATGGAACCGTCGCAATGTAACCAGCGAAGAGAGCACCTCCCACCCAACCGGCCTCCGCATTCGAAAGTTTCCATTCAGTAATTATATCAACCAGCACCGAGGCTGGCGCCATAAAACCTAAAAGAGTGAGGACAAGAGCAAAAGCGAAGGACGCGACAAGAAAGACCGGATGTTTCACACTACCGAGACCACAACCTTGCCGGATGCCTTATTAGATTCCATATATGCATGGGCATCTCGTATTTCGTCAAATTGAAATACCCGGTCTAGTGGCATCCGGTATTTCCCGTCCAAAATCCCGTCAAGGTACTCCTGCAATGCATGTGTTGGCATTGGTGTAGAAGAACTTGAAAAATAGGTAAATTTTGTTGTTGATGGTATTACGGCGCCAGGCATGAAATTTTCTATATTCCATTCACCACTTAACATACCAGCCATACAAAGCGTGCCCCCAGCCCGAATGCAGGCAAAGGAATCAGCAAGTACGGGTGTGCCCACTAAATCGAACACCGCGTCCACGCCATGGCTCACCTCCTCGCGGACAGTTGGCGCGATCTCGCCCCGGTCTATGATGACGCTGGTCGCGCCAAACCCTTTGAGAAGCTTAATTTTCTTTTCGCTTCGGGTGGTCGACAAAACGTTGACTCCCATGCCGGAAGCAAAATTAGCCGCTACCAAACCCACAGAAGAAGAACCTCCTCTAACCAAAACCGATTGGCCTTTTTGTATATTAAGCGATGGGATAAGCCCTCCCCAGGCAGTATGGAACACCTCCGGTGCTGCCGCTAATTGCTGCCACGACAGAGGCGTAGAAACTGCGTGGACCCCCGCCATGGGAACCGATACGAATTCTGCGTACGCACCGTCGTACGCTCTTCCCATCCCGTGAGTTGTGGCCACGACAGTCTGCCCAGGTTCAAAGGGCGTATCCGGTGCTTTCTCAACAATTCCAGCACACTCAATGCCCAAAACCCTGGGAAATTGAACCGTCGGCGAGTGCCCCAACCGAGTGTATAGTTCACCGCGATTCACGCCGAATGCCATAACACGGATTAGCACGCGGCCGCTTATTACAGGGGGACGAGGCCAATCGTCCTGGAACTCCAAAACTTCTACCCCCCCGGGGCGATCCACTACAATTGCGCGCATAGTGTCCTTCATAAAAATTCCTTCAAAGAGGTCCTACCTTTATTGGGTGGCTCGGAGCGCTCAAAACGGCTTCGCTCTTCCAAATCCTTCAACGACGGTTTCGTAGCATCAAGAGCCCACTTATTTGTTACGACGTCCCGTGGATCATCACCCTTTTGCCTCGCTGTGGGGTCAATAGGATGCCCCTTTGCATTTGGTATCTGGAAAAGGTGTCGAGCAGGGTCCACTCTGGTCGTTATCGACCAAATTAAGTCTTCCGCCGAATTAACGTCAACATCAGTGTCAATTGCTATTGCTAACCTGCAAGACGGCCATGGCTCTTCAAGCACTATCGTTAACGCTCTCCTTACATGGTCTTCGACTTCAGGTATCATTTGAACCACACACGCGAGTGTGCCTCCCCACGGAACGTACAAAACTTCCTTCACATCATAACCCGTCCCCCTTAAACGAGAGTACATGAGGCATTCGTGTGGAAGGGTGATAAGTGGCTGGTGATCCGAGTACATTAGTGTGTTGTGCTGGCGTAATATTGGGTCATGACGCATTGTAATTGCGGACGCTTCAAAGACCGGCTGTTTGGTCACGCCAGGAAGATAATATAACGCTTGGGAAGGCCCCGGCCCGTCAGCGCGCCTCTCGTGTGGTTGCACGTATCCCTCTATCACTAACTCTGCGTGGGCGGGAATTTCCAAGGGCACTGTTTCACACGCCACTAAATCCACGGTCTCGTCCACAAGATTGCCTACAAGTTCAAGTTCTCCAAAATGCTCCAAATGCTCGGGCACACTATAACTGGCCATTATCTCATACGCTGGATGCGTGCCTATCACGCACGCCATCGGCATCGGTTCCCCCAGCGCTTCCCACTTCTCCAAAATTAACCGTTGATGGGGTGAAGAACCTATCAACATTGTCGCGTGGCGTCGGCCAAAAGGCGATAATCGCGTAAATGAGAGGTTCACAGGGCCGCCCTCGGGTGCCCGGCATATATTCATAACAATTAGAGCGGGCACTGGGTCGCGTTTTCCGTGCTTAAATCCCGGTATTGCAGTTAGGTCTATTTTATCACCTAAAAGTATTTTCTCTTTATGGGGCGCATGGTTCACTAGCCGGGTTTTGCGGGGAGGTCTCGTCAACCTCTCCGCTAATTCAGAAATTACATTTTCTGGTTTAGTATCTAAAACAGCTGATTGCGCGTCCCTGTCTCTAAAAAACAAATCGGCGATACGCCAACCGGGGTAACCCGCGATATTTTCGAAAATAACTGGTTGGTTGGCTTGGACTATTAAATCGCTAAGGTCGTCCCTCGACACGGGTTTGGGTACATGCAAAACCTTGTCAGTGTTTTCGGCAACAAAACTCCGAAGATCCTTAGCCATCAGATTTTCTGAGCCTCTCCGCGTCACGAATCACTCGTACGGTCTCAGACCAAAGCCCTTCTTTTTCGATATCACATAACGGTGCCCAACGGGCGGCTGATACATCGTCATCGGCAACAGGGTCTCCGGAAACCCACTCAGCGGCAAAATCCACAAGCGTGTAATGAAATTGAATCCGCTCGTTTTCATCCTTTCGAACAGTATCAATTACGTCGATCAACCCTATTAATCGCGCGTCAATCCCCGTTTCCTCTTTTAACTCTCGAAGTGCGGCGTCTCGAGTTGTCTCGCCGAGTTCCTGACCACCCCCAGGGATTGACCATTCCCAAGTAATCGGAGGTTTCGCTCGTTTTACCAACAACACGTTTTTGTCCTTGAAACAAACGACACCGACAGCGCAAATTGGTCGAGTGGGGTATTCGCGTTCACTCATTTTAAAGGGTCCGGGGTATGACGCGGCCATAAAAAATAGATTAATCCGGCAATCTGTATCGCGAGGCAACAAAGTAGAGCCACCTGATGTCCCTCCGCACTCCATGTTCCATCCCCGGTTGAAGGATACAACCCAATGATCACTCCAACCAACCACTGTATGGTAAATGCGGCGACAAACGTCAGCATGTTCTGTGCGGTGTTCACCCGACCGGTCAATTTTGCAGGAAACTTCTGGTTAAGAACTGCATACGCCAGTGTCGCGGTGGATCCGAAATATCCAAATAAAAGGCACAAGAGTGCGGGGTAATTGACCCACTCGGCTGCAAATAAGGCTTGAACGCAGATTGACAAGGTGATTCCCGTAACCGCGGGTACAATTGTTGGCACGCCTATTTTTTGTAGTCGCTCGGCCACTAAACCAATAGACAAAACACCCACAAACATCCCAATATTAAACATGAACATTGCATCAGCCACACCGCCCCGGTCCAGGCCCGCCACGTCGCGTAACCACGGTGCTGCCCACAAAGCTTGGTAGGACAGAAACACTCCATTATGCAGAAATACCATGAACGCCAAGCGCCAAAAGTAGGGACTTCCGTACACCAATTTAAGTTCCGAAACTTGATTGGAAAAGGAGGATTTCCCGGGTTCCACTCGTGGTGCTGTCTGGGTCCTGTCCGGCACAAGAGCAAAGATAAGAAAACCAGAAAGTACCGACATTCCAGCTAACCACCAAAAGACCGTCCGCCAATCTACAGACTGTATCACCACCTCTAACGGAACCGTGGTCGATAACGCACCCATAGTTCCAAATGCGAAAATCACTCCATTGACGACCGGAATTTTCTCTTTTGGAAACCACAACACATTCGCTTTTAGAGCGGCCATCAAACACGCGGATACGCCAACGCCCACAAGGCCCCGACCAACAATCAGCATAAAGGCGGTTGTGCCCGTCGCAAACATCGCGGCGCCAACAGCAGCAATCATTAAAAGTGATGCCTGCACCTTTCGGGGGCCATAACGATCGAGGACAATACCCAAAGGAAGTTGCACAAGAGCAAACGTAATAAAGTAAGCAGCAGTCATAAAACCCAGCGCTGAAGGGCTCAAACCCACATCATTGACAAGCTGGGGTGAAATGATCGCGTTTACCGTTCGGAAGAGGTAGGACATGTAATATCCGATGCCGAACGGAACCAAGACCGTCATCATCAGTACCTGGACTGATTTTGAGCGAGGTGCTCCAGTATTTTCCATTACTAAAGTGTTTTCTTTCTTGGAGCAGGTTTAATTAAGTAAAGGTAACAAATTACCTGCATTACTATAATTATCCAAAGTGCGGTGGAGTGTGCCTCAATGGAGTAACCACCATCCGGTTTGCGGGCAAACGCCTCAATAACACCGCCAATTCCCCATTGTGCAAGAAAGGCCAGAACGAATGGGAAAAAATTCATCGCTGTAATGACTCTCCCCGTAATCGCGGACGGAAAATGAACTGTGTTTGCGGCATACGCGAGAAAAACCGAAGAAGACAAAAACCCAAAAAAACCCCAAATGACTGTCACACCCTCGGTAACACCGCATGCTAGCACGACCTGCACACCTATGAATAAAAGCACCC
>CAZOHS010000018.1:0-29116 GCA_964579285.1 uncultured Rhodospirillaceae bacterium
TAAGATATTCCTGCATTAGCTCAATGGAGCCAGGACAGTCTAAAAGTGTCCAGTCATCCCCAAGATAATTCATACCACTATAGGAAATTTCAGTGCTCATTTGTCGTCCTCGAGCCTCTGCGGAAGCATCTCCCACAGTGTTTCCTTCTTTAATTGTGCCCTTACGGTGAATAGCACCCGCGGTGAATAAAAGACTTTCCAAAACTGTGGTTTTGCCACTGAGATATGGCCCAACAATTGCTGCGCAGCGAGAACCGCCCATATTTTCCTCCCAAAGCCGATTGCCTACTGGTTAATATTACAGTGCCACCTGCGGCACCTTTTGTTTGTCAATCGACCATATAATATTATCTAAGTTTCTATTTTGAACAATCTACCCCTGTTTACGCAAGAGATAAGAAATAATAGGAGTACAGAAAAAACTACACCATTGTTCGTTTTGAATATCTGTAGTAATGCGATTTCTGTTCTTAGACGCTCAAAATACATTGAAACCAACAATGATAAGAAACGGGCTCGGCTAAATTGTATTAACCACCTGCTAAGACCAGTAACCTTTGACGGATTTAACAATACCCCTGTGACAGTCCGGGATCGCGTCTTCGACTCGAAATTTGAACCCCAAACCTTACCAGACAACTTAAGTGCCCCCGAAGCCTATTGATGGGTCTACCTGAGCCGAAATACCACTATAATTTTCTGCATACAATTATTGGAGCAAATAGCTGCGCGGAAATTAAACCAACGCAGTACACGCGCGCTTTATGCGATTGCAAGCCTCATGCAACAGGTCAGCCGAAGTAGCATATGAAATTCGAAAAAAAGGCTCTAAGCCAAATGCCGCCCCGGGCACAACCGCCACACCTTCTGCCTCTAATAGATAAGTACAAAACTCCGCATCATTATGAATTATGTCACCTGAGGGCATTTTTTTCCCGATTACACCGGAACAAGACGGGTAGACATAAAATGCGCCATCCGGCGACCTGCAACTAATTCCTGGCGTCTTATTCAGCATTGAAACGACTAAATCGCGTCGTTTCCGGAAACTTTCGTTATGTAGGGCTATAAATTCTTGTGGTCCGTTCAACGCTTCGACAGAAGCCGCCTGACTAATCGAAGAGGTGTGCGTTGACGACTGAGACTGCACCACTGTCATCGCCTTTATGAGTTCACACGGACCAGCACCATAGCCGACCCGCCAACCCGTCATAGCATAAGCTTTGGACACACCGTTTAAGGTAAGTGTCCGGTCGATCAAATTGGGTTCGAGCTGAGCAGGCGTAAAGAATTCAAAATCATCATAAATGATATGTTCGTACATATCGTCAGTCAGTAACCAAACATTTTCATGACGCCTTAATATTTTGGATAGAGCCAACAGTTCCTTCCTCGTATACGCTGCCCCTGTTGGATTGCTTGGGGAGTTTAATAACACCCACTTGGTTTTTGAGGAAATTGATGCCTCGAGTTCAGCCGGCGTTATTTTAAAATCATTCTCCTCAAGCCCTTTTACGAATACCGGCGTTCCCTCCGCAAGGCGCACCATATCCGGATAAGAAACCCAATAAGGGGCCGGCACGACAACTTCGTCTCCTGGATCTAAAGTTGCCATGAAAGCGTTATAAATTACCTGTTTTCCCCCACAACTTACAATCACCTGATCCGGCGTATAAATCAGCCCATTATCTCGCTCAAATTTATCACAAATGGCTTTGCGCAACTCGAGTGTACCCGGGATTGGGGTATATTTAGTGTGCCCGTTATCAAGCGCTTTTTTTGCGGCGGCGACAATATTTTCAGGTGTATCAAAATCTGGTTCACCAGCACCCAAACCTATTATATTACGCCCTGAACGTTTCAACTCAGCTACCTTACCGGTTAAAACATTCGTCGGAGAGGGTTTAATTCTTGATAGGCGCTTAGCTAGTATCGTCATTGTGCGAAAACCTTTTCGCGGCGAAAATACGCTTGCTACGTGTATCAGGCAACTAGAATTCGGTGTGAACCTAAGCCATATTTATGATTATGAGCAAATTGCAGTCAAACCACTTGCGTTTTCCTAAACCCGATAACAGTACTTCATTTGAAATAATTTCAGAATTTGACCCGGCGGGCGACCAACCCGAAGCTATAGCGGAATTAACACACGGCATTGACAGCCAGGAAAAGGACCAAGTTTTGTTGGGGGTCACGGGATCCGGTAAAACTTTTACCATAGCTCATGTAGTTCAAAATATTGGACGGCCAACTATTGTCCTTGCGCCCAACAAGACGCTGGCCGCTCAGCTTTATGGAGAGATGAAAACATTTTTCCCTAATAATGCTGTAGAGTATTTTGTTTCCTACTACGATTACTATCAACCAGAAGCGTATGTTCCACGATCCGACACATATATTGAAAAGGACGCATCGATCAACGAGCAAATTGACCGTATGCGACATTCCGCGACTAGAGCACTTCTTGAGAGGCGAGATGTTCTGATAGTAGCAAGCGTTTCCTGCATCTACGGAATTGGATCGCTCGAATCCTATCAATCAATGACCATACCATTAAAGACTGGTGATTCAATTGAAATTACCGAGCTATTAAAAAACTTTGTAGCACTACAATATAGACGAAATGATCAGAGTTTTTATCGAGGCACTTTTCGCGCACGTGGCGATACAATTGATATTTTCCCTGCTCACTATGAAGATCGGGCGTGGAGACTATCATTCTTTGGTAACGAAATAGAACGAATAAACGAATTTGACCCACTAACAGGCGAAAGTACCGGAAATTTAGACAGCGTGACCATATATGCAAACAGTCACTATGTAACACCTAGACCAACAATTCAGCAGGCAATTCAAGAAATTAAGGGGGAACTAAAAGAACGACTTGGATCCTTAGAAAAGGACAATAAACTACTGGAAAAACAGAGGCTTGAGCAGCGAACAAACTTCGATTTAGAAATGTTGGAAGCAACTGGACACTGTGCAGGTATAGAAAATTATTCCCGGTATCTTACGGGGCGCGCACCAGGTGAACCCCCGCCAACCTTATTTGAATACATCCCGGATGATGCTTTGCTGATTGTAGATGAGTGTCATGTCACAGTGCCGCAGATCGGCGGAATGTTCCGTGGGGATTTTAATCGCAAATCCACCTTGGCAGAATTTGGCTTTAGACTTCCCTCCTGCGTAGATAATAGACCACTAAAGTTTGAAGAATGGAATGCGATGAGACCTCAAACTATCTATGTCTCAGCCACACCCGGACCCTGGGAATTAGGGCAAACCGGTGGGACATTTGTTGAACAAGTTATAAGACCGACAGGACTAATAGACCCTATCTGTATAATTCGACCGGTTAAGAACCAAGTTGACGATTTATTGTATGAGTGCCGAGCAGCTGCAAACAATAATCAACGGACGCTGGTTACCACCCTTACGAAAAGAATGGCAGAGGATTTGACGGAATATATGCAGGACGCTGGGATAAAAGTACGATACCTACATTCTGACATAGATACGCTTGAACGGATCGAAATTATACGTGACTTAAGACTGGGTGCATTTGACGTACTTGTCGGTATCAACCTTCTTCGAGAAGGGCTAGACATCCCAGAATGCGCGTTAGTTGCAATTCTTGACGCCGATAAAGAAGGGTTTTTAAGGTCTCGAACATCACTAATCCAAACCATTGGACGGGCGGCTCGAAACATAGAAGGAAGAGTTATTCTTTATGCGGACAAAATAACCCATTCGATGGATTATGCTATAAATGAGACAAACCGCCGTCGCAAAAAACAGAAACTATATAATGTCGATAAGGGCATTACACCGGAAAGCGTCAAAAAGGACATTACGGATATTTTGGAAAGCGTCTATTCAAATGATTCGTTCACTGTGGATAAGGGCCTCGACCCCGGTCATGGTCTAACTGGTCATAATTTAAAGACATACATAGACGATCTAAATGAACGCATGCGAAATGCTGCGGCAAATCTTGAATTTGAGGAAGCCGCAGGTTTGCGGGATGAAATAAGGCGTTTAGAACATTTGGAAATAGGGGTGCCGGCCGGGCCTCGCCGGTTGCGAGCTCGGATCGACTCTGCGAAGCGAAGCGGACGGAATCGGAAAACCACAAGAAAAAAGACGCAAAAGCCATAACCAAAACATAGTAGTTTTGGTACAATAGGCTTTTTAAGCGCACGGCTTGTTTTTATAGATTTACCCAAACTCGAAACTCCTTCCGACAAATAAAGCAATGGACACCCTAAAAGACATTATTTAACGAAAACAAGTGATCGCCAAGAAAGAGAGTTAAATTATTTCTGCCCAAGAGTATCGATGTTTCCGATTAGATAGATGACAACATATTTTCTTATTTTTGCCGGCTTTTGTCTGCTATTAGCTGGAGGCGAGGGGACTGTACGGGGGTCGGTTTTGCTGGCGAAAACTTTCAGCATATCACCCATGATTATAGGTCTTATAGTAGTTGGTCTTGGCACCTCTTTGCCAGAGTTAGTAGTAGGTATCAACGCAGCATTAATCGGCGCGCCTGGACTTGTCGTAGGAAACGTACTTGGAAGCAATGTTGCAAATCTTCTACTTATCTTAGGTGCAGCTATATTACTAACGCCGTTTTCGCTTAAACCCAGCCTTATACGGTTCGACGCAGTAGCCATGATGGTAGCGACTTTGCTTTTTTTCTTCCTTGCCATTACTGGTCAATTGGTCCCCTGGAAAGGTTTGGTATTACTGGTTTTTATGTTGGCCTACCTCGCCCTTACGCTACGCCGCAATATTAAGATAAAAAATAGCGGGCCAGATAAGCGTGTGGAGTTCACAGCAGAAACCGACCCATTTTCAAAGAAATTTATCGGTCTTACATTGAGACGTTGGATATCAAATAATCCTGTAATCAGTTCCACAACATTCATTGTTATGGGCATTATTTTAATGGTTAGCGGTGCAGAACTATTGGTGGGTGGCGCAACCGAGTTAGCTGAAAAATTTGGGGTTCCGGACGAAGTAATTGGACTTACTGTAATTGCGATCGGGACGTCTTTGCCGGAACTCGCCGCAGCCATAGTCGCCGCTTATAGAAAACACCCTGATCTATGTGTAGGTAATGTTGTCGGCAGCAACATATTCAATGTGTGTGGTATAGCGGGTATCACCACTTTGGTAACGGCTTTGCCAATTTCTCAGACAATCATAAACTTTGATCTTTTAGTGTTTTTAGGCGCAACAGCGTGCATCTTTTTCTTTTTAGTAACCGGGCTTAGATTTCCGAGGCTTTTAGGAGTGACCCTTATAGGGCTTTACGTCGCATATATTATTACCCAATACATTGGGATCGATGCTACCATAACGTAAAGATCAACCTATCTCTTAAATGGATTCCATATTTAAGGCTCTGCGTGTCGATGGAAATAATTAAGCATGCTTTAGTGACCGGAGGCGCAAAACGCATTGGCGCTGCAATCACAAGGGGGCTTGCACTGGACGGATGGACCGTAGGAATTCATTATCACACGGCCGTCGATGAAGCGCACTCTTTGTCCGAAGACCTAGTGAAGCAAGGGGCCAAAACTTATACAGTGCAGGCAGACCTCACGGAACAAGCCAAATTAGACAAACTGGTCTTAGAGGCTACAAAAGTTGGTGGACCTTTAACTTGT
Organism: uncultured Rhodospirillaceae bacterium; assembly: GCA_964579285.1. Taxonomy (GTDB): domain Bacteria; phylum Pseudomonadota; class Alphaproteobacteria; order MPNO01; family UBA830; genus JAYZQT01. The sequence goes on from CAZOHS010000018.1 coordinate 5,676, forward strand.
TTGATCAACAATGCGTCCGTATTTGAACATGATGATTTAAGCTCTGTTTCGAGGCGCAGTTGGGATTTGCATTTAGATATAAATTTGTGGGCGCCTATCCGTCTTTCTCAAGATTTTGCCGCGAGTTTTTGTAGTGAACAGCCAGGAAATATAATTAATATCGCCGACCAGCGTGTACTGGGCGTACCTCCAGACTTTCTATCATATACAATTAGCAAAGCCGCTATGTGGACAATGACCCAAAGTCTTGCCATTTCGTTGGCCCCATCAATTCGCGTAAACGCAATTGGTCCTGGCCCAACGTTACCGAGCCCGAGACAAAATGTTGAAGAATTCCGGCAACAAGCATCACATATGCCGTTGGGAACCGGCGCTAGCCCGGAAGAGATTGGTCTGGGCGTGCGTTACATACTCTCCGCTCAATCGTTAACCGGACAGCTAATTGCGCTTGACGGCGGACAGCACCTAGGGTGGGATTTCCCGGGCAAGAATAGCCCAGTATTCGAGTAATGGTTCACCCAAAACAACATCACAGGAATGAAATGACTGTCGAACCCCTCCACACATTAAATCAGAGACCACTAGAGGCATCGACAAGGCGGGTATTTATTAATGACCTTGTTCTCGACTGTCTAATAGGCGTTCATCGACACGAAAAAGACGGTTCTCAGAGAATTAGAATTAATATTGAATTAACAGTGCTCGAAAATTTATCACCAATAGAGGATAAACTCTCCAACGTTCTTTGTTACGAAAACCTAATCGGAAAGGTGCGAAATTTGGTAGCCGCCGGCCACGTAAATCTTGTGGAAACTCTAGCCCAGCGCCTTGCTGATTTGTGTCTTTCTGAACCATCAGTAAGCTACGCGAAGATACGAGTAGAAAAACTAGATGTTTTTGCAGATGCCGGAAGTGTTGGTATAGAGATTATACGAACTAGCCAAAGCACATAACCCCAAAATATACCGGTTCGGCTATAAATATTTCGATGTTCCCTTATGAAATCGCAATTTAAATAATACCCTCCACCGCCCGTCTATTTCATCCTTTTCTATTGATTTAAAATAGAACTCTATCGGTAATTTGGTATATTTTATTAAAATAATGGCAGATTGACATACTGATAAAAACCGATTTCGAGGTAATTTGGTATGACTTATTATTGAATCCTAAACGTATTATCCTGTTATGTTGCAACCATGAGCTTCACAACAAACACCAGCACACCTCTTTTTGGGTCGGAATTGATTGGATCCCTTCTGACCAACTTACCACGCGGGCCCGGTGTGTATCGCATGACAGATGCCCACGGAAAACCATTGTACGTCGGAAAAGCAAAAAACCTGCATAAAAGAGTAGCAACATATGCCCGACCAAAAAGGTTGCCAGAACGCATCCAGCTTATGATTTCAAAGACCGCTGAGATCGAAATAGTGAGTACTAAGAGTGAGGTGGAGGCGCTCCTTTTAGAAAGCAACTTAATAAAGACAATGAAACCGCGCTATAACATCATACTACGAGACGACAAGTCATTCCCATATATTCTCCTCCGTAAGAACACAAAGTGGGCTCAACTTATAAAACACAGAGGGCGCCGTAGCCACGACGGAGAGTATTTTGGCCCGTTCGCTTCAGCGAGTGCTGTGAATCGTACGCTCAATACATTACAAAAAGTCTTTCCGCTTCGAAGCTGTTCGGACAGTATTTTCACCAGCCGAACCCGGCCCTGTCTCCAGTATCAAATCAAACGCTGCGCAGCTCCCTGCGTAGGGCACATCTCTCCCAGTGCCTACAATGAAATTGTTGAAGAAGCCCAAAATTTCCTAGATGGTCGCAGCCTTGAAGTGCAAAAAACGCTGTCAGAAAAAATGGAGTCGGCGAGCAATTCCTTAGATTTTGAATCAGCGGCTGAATATCGAGATAGAATTCGCGCACTTACACTAATTCAAGCAAAACAAGATATAAACGTAGGGGCTATACCAGAGGCCGACATAGTTGCCGCACATCAAGATGCAGGCATTACATGCATACAAGTATTTTTTTACAGAGCGGGACAAAATTATGGCAATCGAACATATTTTCCCAGCCATGCTAAATCGATATCAGTCGAAGAAGTATTGGAAGCCTTCTTAGGGCAGTTCTACTCGGATAAAACGCCACCACAATTAGTGTTGGTAAGCCACCCATTACCGGATCTTGAATTAGTTCAAAAGGCTTTATCAAGCAGCGCAAACCGCAAGGTACAAATCGTCAAACCTATGCGAGGTATAAGGCGTAAAATTCTTGAAAATACTATACAAAATGTCGTTCAAGCTCACGCTCTTCGCTTATCAGAAAACTCCACGCATGCAAGATTACTCCAAAAAACGAAAGAACTTTTTGAGCTAGACAAAACACCTAAACGAATAGAAGTGTATGACAATAGTCATATTTCTGGAACCAACGCAGTCGGTGTGATGATCGTCGCTGGGACAAACGGTTTTGAGAAAGGTGCTTATCGTAAGTACAACATTAAAAATCCAGACATTAACCCCGGAGACGACTACGCTATGGTGCGTGAGGTGCTCCATAGAAGGTTATCACGTGCCCTGAAGGAAAACCCTGACCAAAACAACCAAACATGGCCTGACCTAATTTTGATTGATGGCGGCCCGGGACAACTTTCAGCAGCTGTGGAAGCTATGGAAGAGGTAGGTATGACCAACCTCCCAATCGTTGCGATAGCAAAAGGGAAGGAACGAAATGCGGGCCGCGAACGCTTTTACCTTCCCGGCCGCAATGCTTTTACTCTACCTGTTCAAAGTCCAGTGCTGTATTTTTTGCAGCGGCTGCGCGACGAGGCCCATAGGTTTGCTATTGGTAGCCATCGTAGCCGTCGCAGAAAAACGGTTGGTCAATCTATAATTGACGAAATTCCCGGAATTGGCGTTAAACGAAAACGCGCTCTGCTAAACCACTTTGGGTCAGTCAGTAGCATCTCGGGCGCGGGGCTAGCGGATTTGGTAGCAGTGCACGGAATAAGCGAAACCGTCGCCCGTAAAATCTATAATCATTTTAAATAAGAACAGTAGGCGTTCTGTCGCTGACTTTTTTCTGATAAATTGGGACCCGAATGATTTTAAACGGCCCCAATATAATCACTGTTACCCGCATAGGGTTTATTCCCCTAATAGTCGGCATGTTTTTTTTGGAAAGCCCAACTGGGCAGTGGATTGCCTGCGGACTATTCACGCTAGCCAGTATTACCGATTATATTGACGGTTATCTCGCGCGAGCAAACAATCAGACCTCGTCTTTCGGCGCCTTTCTAGACCCACTCGCGGATAAGCTTTTAGTAGTTTCCGCCCTTTTCATGATGACGGGTTTTGGACAAATATCGGGTAGTACTATAATTCCAGCAATACTAATTATCTCCCGTGAACTGCTAGTATCCGGGTTAAGGGAATTTCTTGCTGGATTATCGTACAAAATCCCAGTGAGAAGGTTAGCTAAATGGAAAACAGTGGTACAAATGGTCGCGATCAGCCTTCTAATGATCGGAAATTCAGCTCACCCATTTATCCCGGAGGCTTTCCCGGTGCGGCTAATCGGAGAAATCAGCTTATATGTAGCCGCAATAATCACCTTAATGACCGGCTACGATTATCTACGAACGGGTTTGCGTTACATCATTTATAGCGATAAGACCTGAACATTATGCATTACCCTCGGCACATAGTGGGAATTACGGGAGTAAGTGGCAGCGGTAAGACCAAACTTCTGGTGCAATTAATCCCAATATTTACTGAACGAGGATATCGTGTCGCGACAATAAAACACGCACACCACGATTTTGAAATTGATAAGCCCGGGAAGGATTCGTATGAACATCGTGCAGCCGGCGCGACGGAGGTGGTAGTTGCCTCGGCGCGAAGATGGGCTATCATCCACGAAAACAAAGCACCCAAAGAAGCAACTCTCCCCGAACTTTTAACCCGAATTTCCCCTTCCGATATAGTACTGGTTGAGGGCTTTAAAACGGCAACGCATCCCAAGATTGAAGTTTATCGTCAAACATTAGGGACTGAACCTTTATACAAAGACAATAACACAATAGTAGCAATCGCTAGCGATGCAGATATACCTGCGGCACACATACCGGTAATTAATCTAAATGATGCTGTAGCAATCACTGACTTCATTATGTCTAATTTATTAGTACCTACGCATCCGATGGGGATGGTGTGAAGTGGCACAGTTATCGGACGATTGTTTTGCCTTCGGCGGTGAGCTTTTACGGACAAAAGACGCGTTATTGCAATTAGATCAAAGGTTGCATGTCGTAACCGGGACTGAAACTATTCCTTTAAAGGGAGCCGTAGGACGTATCCTAGCCAATAATATAATTTCACCTATAGCCGTACCACCACACGACAATGCTGCAGTGGATGGTTACGCGCTGCGTTACAGCGATCTCTCCTCAGATACAGATACGAAACTAACCTTGATTGGACGCGTTGCCGCGGGCGACGCATGTTCGACGATAGTAGGAACTGGCGAAGTAATGCGGATTTTTACAGGAGCAGCCATGCCCAAGGGCGCGGACACCGTTCTCATGCAAGAAGACTGCAAGGAAGAAGAAGGAACGGTCATCGTTCCTCCGGGTATAAAAAAAGGCGCGAACTTTCGTTTTTCTGGAGAGGACATTGCAGCTGGCGACCGTATTCTAGAATCTGGGAGCCTATTACGACCTCAAGAAATAGGGTTGCTTGCCTCTACTGGTCAAACCACGGTACCCGTATACAAAAAATTACGCGTGGCCCTTTTCTCGACAGGAAATGAGGTGCGCGATATAGGCCAGGACTTACCAGCGGGCCACATATATGACGCTAATAGGTATTCAATTGCTGCTTCTTTGGACCGCTTAGGGTGTCTCTCAGACGACCTTGGTATACTAGCCGATTCTCACGATGTAATACGCGATAGGTTGTTGGACATCTCAAAAACGCATGATTTGATCATGACTTCGGGAGGTGTTTCGACAGGAGAAGAAGATCATATACGCTCCGCGGTCGCCAAGATTGGACAAATACATTTCTGGCGCCTCGCTATCCGACCCGGTCGACCGATAGCATTAGGCCAGGTTGGGCAAATTCCGTTCATAGGTTTACCGGGAAACCCGGTAGCCGTTTTGGTGACGTTCATGATTTTCGCGCGGCCAGCTATTCTTAAACTTGGCGGTTGTCGAAAAATTGCTCCAGTCTATTACAAAGTACGTGCCGGTTTTAGTCTCCGAAAGAAACTTGGACGTCGGGAATGGTTGAGGGTTACTATTAAGATGGCGAAGGACGGTTTTCCGGTGGCCCATAAATTCCAGAGGGACGGTGCTGGAATACTAACATCCTTGGTGGAATCCGAAGGTTTAGTGGAATTGCCCGAAGATTTAACAGAGCTGACCCCTGGTTCGATAGTAGAATATTTACCTTTTAATGAGGTGGGATGATGCAACTTCGTTATTTTGGATGGGTTCGCTCACGTATTGGTATCTCGAAGGAAGAAATTTCTTTGCCAACCCATATTGATTCTGTTGCCCTGCTGATTGAATTTCTCAAGACGCGAGGCGACGGTTATTTACAAGCTTTTGAAGAGGTTGAAAATATTCGTGCGGCCGTAAATCAAGAGATAGCCCCCCACGAAACTAAGATCTTCGAGGGGGATGAAGTCGCGCTCTTTCCGCCAATGACCGGAGGTTAAAACAAGTGATCCGAGTACAGAAAGAAGATTTTGATATTGGCGGTGAAATTTCAAAAATTCTAAAATCCAACACTGAGATAGGTGGGCTTTCAAGCTTTGTCGGGGTCGTGCGAGAATATTCTGGAGACGACCAAATCAAGACGATGACGTTAGAGCATTACCCAGGCATGACAGAAAAAATACTTGATGGGCTCGAGGTTAAGGCGCGAGAGCATTGGGAACTAAAGGAAATATTAATTGTGCATCGCTATGGAACTCTTAGACCGGGTGACCAAATAGTCCTCGTAGTGACTGCATCCTCGCATAGGAAAGATGCTCTTGAAAGTTGCCAATTCCTAATAGACTGGCTTAAAACCGAAGCGCCCTTTTGGAAGTTAGAAGACAGAGAATCGGGGGCCCATTGGGTCAAGGCCCGCACAGCTGATTGCGAAGCAGCTTCTAAGTGGAAAACTGATACAGAGAAATAATCAATTCCGTGACTTATTTTACACAATTATATTTGTTTGCGGTAGAGATTGTAATTCATCCACACCTTGGAGCAAAGGCCTGCCTACTCATCCAGTGTTAGCAATCGATGTGGACCCAGCACCCCGTACAAGATCATCGTAATCTGCTAACAAATCACGAGTAATGTCGCCGACCTGAAAATTAAACTCATCTATCTGCCCAACAGGCGTCACCTCTGCAGCGGTCCCCGTTACAAAGACTTCCTGGGTTTCAGCTAGTTCCTCAGGAAAAATTGCACGTTCTTTCACATCTAGACCGCGCTCCTTTGCAAGGTCTATTACCGTACGCCGCGTGATTCCATCTAGAAAACAATCTGGTGTAGGCGTATGGATTGTACCACTTTGAATTAAAAATATGTTTGCGCCAGTGCTTTCGGCAATTTGTCCACGCCAGTCGAGCATTAAGGCGTCATCGTACCCTTCCGCCTCTGCTTCATGCTTTGATAGTGTACAGATCATATAAAGACCTGCTGCTTTAGCATGCACGGGCGCTGTCCGCGGATCAGGCCGACGCCATTTTACTGTTTTTAATCTTATACCCCGAAGGCGAGCCTCTGGCGAAAAATATGAGGGCCACTCCCAAACAGCGATGGCTACGTTTATTCGAGTATTTTGAGCAGAAACCCCCATCATCTCGCTGCCACGCCACGCGACAGGTCTAACATATGCGTCAAGGTAACCTTGTGCACTAACAGTCTCGCGAGTCGCGTTTTCTAGTTCCGCCAAAGTGTATGGGATTTCAAATCCTAGCTCGCCTGCAGAGTCGATCAAACGCTGTGTGTGTTCCCGAAGCTTAAATACTTTGCCGTTATACACCCGCTCGCCCTCAAAGACACAACTCGCATAATGTAAACCGTGTGAAAGGACGTGCAATGTCGTATCCTTCCAGGGGACCAATGCACCATTATACCAAACGTGCCCTTCTTGATCATCAAAGCTGACCATTACCTTTTTGCTCCCCGGAGGACCCTGGATGACCTATTATTAATTTAGGGTTGCGGTAAGTAACATTCGCGTGCATATATGTCAACATGGCTGACATAAAATCAGGTGTTAACCCACTTTTTCTACGCGAAGAGGATATCCGTCAGGGTATGGAATTGCTCTATTATGCATATCGCGATTTTACCGCAGAACCAGACGCAATCCTGGCAGAATATGGATTTGGGCGCGCACATCATAGGGTGATCTATTTTGTGGGTCGAAACCCCTTAATCAATGTGTCGGAGTTACTGGGTATTTTAAAAATCACAAAGCAAAGTCTTTCACGTGTCCTAGGGCAGCTAGTACGCGAAGAATTTATAAATCAACGTGAGGGGATCGAGGATAGGCGGCAACGTCTCCTAAAGTTAACAGATAAGGGCGTAGAACTTGAGAAACGATTATCGGCAAGTCAAAGCAAGCGGATTGCAAAGGCTTATCGCGAGGCAGGAGCCGAGGCAGTGCAAGGCTATAGAGACGTCTTGACAGGCATGATTTCTTCCGAAGATAGGAAAAGGGTCTTTGGCCGAAGTCTCCGGAGCATAGATAATTCTTAAAGCACTATTTTATTTTAGACCTGAATGACGCCTCGCAAAAACAAGACGGCATTGCCTCCAACTTCCACCCTATTCCCACGCATCTCGCAGGCGAGGTTACCCCCACGCACAGATATCTGGCGGCCTCGTAAGACTTTTCGTTGGAGTTTCTCAGACCATAAGGGCGCGAGCATACAATGAGCGGACCCAGTTACCGGATCTTCGGGAACACCAAAAGAAGGGCCGAAAAATCGAGATACAAAATCATATTTGTGACTGGGCGCAGTAACAATTACTCCCCTGGGATGCAACTGAGAAAGTCTCTCAAAATTTGGCTCAATTTCTAACACTTGTTCCTCTGCATCAAAAACCGCAACGTAATTTGGACCCTCAATTACCTCGGTCGGCATAGCACCAAGGCCAAGAAACAAATTGTTAGGGCACTCAACCTCTGACCCAATAAATACAGGAAGGTTCAAAAAAAACAGTTCGTCGCGTCGAACCACCTCTATCAAACCAGAACGGGTGTTAAACCGAATAGAATCACAACTAGGAGTCAAAAATTTAAAAATCACGTAGGCACTCGCTAAAGTCGCGTGACCGCATAGATCCACCTCCATTACCGGAGTAAACCACCGCAGCTCATAGGTCCTAAGTTTATCTGTATTAGGGACAAAAAAGGCGGTTTCGGACAAATTATTCTCGCCAGCAATCGATTGCATCAAATCGGCGTCAATCCAATTTTCAAGTGGGCATACTGCCGCTGGGTTTCCAGAAAACACTTCGTTTGCGAAGGCGTCGACCTGATATATTGGAATTTCCAAGTAAAACCTCCGGGGTCTCTATATCAAACAATCGTGTGGGCATGGTTTAAGGGTCCATATCCCCCACCCAGGCCTGGTGCACTGCGAATGGCTGTTACGACGTATTGCTGTGCTTGCCCGACTGCCGCCGGAAGCGTTAGCCCCTGCGATAGGCCGGTTGAGATTGCGGACGCAAGCGTGCAACCGGTCCCGTGAGTGTGACGTGTGTGAATACGTTCTATCTGGTAAAAATGAAAGCCATCACGGTCTAGTAGGACATCGGTTAGCTTATCCCCCACCAGATGTCCGCCTTTTATCAAAACAGAACTAGCCCCAAGACCGATCAATGCTTCCGCGGCCTTTTTCATTTCTTCGACATTTTTTATTGACCGCTTAAGAAGGGTCTCCGCCTCAGGAATGTTAGGAGTAATTAAATACGATCGGGGGATTAATTCCTCTAGAATCATTTGAACGCCAGAATCGTCAATCAATGCTTCACCACCTTTTGCAACCATTACTGGGTCAACAACAATGGGAATGCCAGGGGCACTATCATCAATCTCTGAACATACCGCACCAATTACATCAGCGTTGTGAAGCATACCGGTCTTTACGATATCCGCACCAACGTCGTTCAACACTACCTGAACTTGTTTTCTAATAAAGGCGCTATCCACTTCGAAAAAGCTATGAACACCAAATGTATTCTGGGCAGTTAAAGCGGTAATTGCCGTAGCCGCAAATCCACCTAGCGCCGTCACCGTCTTAATATCAGCCTGGATTCCCGCGCCCCCACTAGAATCTGAACCCGCAACAATTAGAACTCGGCCTCTCATGAATTTGCAGCACTCGATGTTTGCTTTATCGCGGAAACTATCTCTTTAACGATGTCCTTCAAAATATCAGGGTCTTCGCCTTCGGCCATAACACGTACAACAGGTTCAGTGCCTGAATCTCTAATTAATATTCTACCCGTCTTTTTAAGAAGAGATTCACCCATCCGCACTGCTTCAACTACGCGTTGATCTTCCAGCGGTGATACCCCATCAAATCGAATGCTTTCAATAATCTGCGGCAAAGGGTCAAAACGTCTTCCAACATGACTAAGCGGCTGCTCTGCATTAACCATGACGGCCAACACCTCTAGAGCCGCAATTAACCCATCTCCTGTAGTTGCATAATCACTTAAAACGATGTGGCCCGATTGTTCTCCTCCAACATTAAAGCCGTTTGCGCGCATGTACTCTGTAACGTATCTATCTCCAACCTGCGTACGTATAATTTGAAGGCCAAGCTGTTTGAGATGGCGTTCCAACGCACCATTCGACATCACGGTGGCAACAATCCCACCACCGTTAAGTCTACCTGCCGCATTCCAGGACTCCGCGATTGTTGCCATGAGTTGATCACCATCAAGAAGCTGTCCAGCTTCATCTGCAATTAATACACGATCTGCATCGCCATCAAGAGCTATGCCTATATCAGCACCCTCACGGCGGACCAATTCGCACATCGCCCGAGTATCGGTGGTGCCACATAGTTTGTTTATATTAACTCCATCCGGATCAACGCCAAGCGGTATAACGTCTGCTCCGAGTTCCCAAAACAACTTAGGTGCCACCTTGTAAGCCGCCCCATTAGCGCAATCGACAACGACCTTTAGCCCGTCGAGTCTTAAACCTTTAGGAAATGTGCTTTTAACAAATTCAATGTAACGCCCCTCAGCGTCTTCCAGGCGTTTGGCCCGGCCAAGATGCATGGAATTGACGAGACCCGCATTCATTTTTGAACCAACTAAGTGTTCAATCCTCTTCTCTGTCTCGTCCGATAATTTATAGCCTTCTGGACCAAACAACTTGATCCCATTATCTTGATAGGGGTTATGCGATGCCGAAATCATAACCCCCAGCTCCGCACGGAGACTACGCGTTAACATAGCGACTGCAGGCGTAGGCATGGGACCGACAAAGACGACGTCCATCCCCATGCCTATAAAACCGGCCGCTAACGCTGACTCCAACAAATATCCTGATAACCTTGTATCTTTGCCAATCACAACAGTTTGCCGTGAATCACCGCGCGTAAAAAGTTTTCCAGCCGACATACCCACACGTAAGGCTGTCTCAGCCGTCATGGGCTCAATATTTGCCGTGCCACGGATACCGTCGGTCCCAAAAAGTTTACGCCCCATTACTTTTGCCCCATTCGCTTAGCGGTGCATAAACATAGAACTTTTAGTGCGCCAATCACTAAATAATTGATATTTCAATAAAGTTAAAAATTATTAGTTGCTTAAAGTCAAAGCGTTCCAAACATTAATCGCCTGTTTTACGGCCGCCACATCGTGCACCCGATGAATCTGCGCCCCACGAGCAATAGCAACAATGGTCGCCGCAATAGTGGCAGCAAGTCTTTGTTTTGGCGCGGAGGCGCCGGTAATAGTACCTAAAAAGCTTTTACGTGATACTCCAATAGATAATGCACAGCCAATTCCATGAAAGATACCAACCCGATCTAAAATGTCCGTATTGTGGTTAGTGGTTTTACCAAAGCCAAATCCCGGATCAATGGCAATTCTTTCTTTAGGAATACCACTCCGTACACACGCCTCCACTCTATGAGAAAGCCACTCGTAAATTTCAACCGATGCAAAATTATATCTCGGGTCGTCCTGCATCGTGCGTGGGTTCCCTTGCATATGCATCAGTACAACAGAAGCCCCCGACGATGCGATAACATCAATTGATTCCGCCTCCCAAGTTAGTGCCGTAACATCGTTAATAATACAAACTCCAGCGTCTATTGCCGATTTCATAACATTCGCTCGGCGGGTATCCACAGAGACCCTTATACCTGCTGCCAGGGCCCCCTCCACAACGGGTAATAACCTTTCCAACTCTTCTCTCTCTTCCAATGGAGTTGCCCCGGGACGTGTTGATTCAGCTCCAATCTCAACTATATCTGCACCCTCTGTCACTAAGGTGGTGGCACGAGAAATAGCGTCTTTAGGCTTCATAAAATCCCCGCCATCGGAAAAACTATCGGGGGTTACGTTTAAAATCCCTACTACTACAGGTTTATTTAATCTGACCCCTCCAAAAGCCTCACGTTCTTCTGTGAGTCTCGTAAGGTCAATATCGGAAGACGATGCCGGTACCATTCGACATTCGAATTTCCCGTCGGGTAACCTACAGAAAGTCTCCACACTTAAAAATGCAACCTCACTACCTGCAAGAGGTACCGCAAAACCCTCAGTGACTGCTTTGGATGCAGCTGCACCTGATAAAAGCCCAACAGGATTAATGCATTGATAGTTGCCTGACAAATCCTCTCCGGTCCTATTATTTGACTATAAGCTACTACGTAAAAATACGTATTAATGTAATCAAATACAGTAATAAATGTTATTTCAGGTCCCTGGCTGAGGCTCCGGCTCAATATTACCAACACCACCTCTACCTCGGTTCTTCTTGCCCGCCGTTGGGACAGAAGATTTACGCTCGGACCCAGCTGGTGGATCCTCAACAGACGGACGAGATATACCTTCCCCTTTTAGCAGGCCGTTGACGTCATCACCGGAGAGGGTTTCGTACTCAAGTAATGCAGTTGCAAGGGTTTCCAGGTCGGCGCGCCGATCCGATATTACCTTTCGCGCCGTTATTTCTGCCTCCTCGATCAAACGACGAACCTCTGAATCAATTAGTTCCGCTGTCTGGTCGGACATATTTTGCCTCTGCGTAATAGCATGTCCAAGAAAGACTTCTTCTTCGTTATCCGAATAACGAAGGCGCCCGAGTTTATCAGAAAATCCAAATTCGGTGACCATCCGACGCGCCAATCCAGTTGCCTGCTGAATATCGTTTCCGGCACCGGTAGTAACATTTTCTTCACCAAAAACCATTTCCTCCGCGACCCGACCGCCGAACATCATTGCTAGTTTAGACGTGAGTTCAACCTTGGAGTACCCATATTTATCCCGTTCAGGTAACGACATTGTTACGCCAAGAGCTCGGCCCCGCGGTATGATCGTAACCTTGTGTAAAGGATCATGTTTTGGGACCGAAAGCGCTACAAGCGCGTGGCCTGCCTCATGATATGCCGTAAGCTTTTTCTCATCCTCGGTCATTACCATCGAACGCCGCTCGGCACCCATCATTACTTTATCTTTAGCATCCTCAAACTCTGCCATAGTAACTAATTGTTTATTCCGTCGTGCCGCTAGAAGCGCCGCTTCGTTTACTAAATTTGCTAGGTCCGCGCCTGAAAACCCAGGTGTTCCACGTGCTATAACTTTTGCATCAACATCAGGCGCCAGGGGTACTTGTTTCATATGAACTTTAAGTATCATTTCGCGGCCTAGTACGTCCGGATTTGGTACGACGACCTGCCGGTCAAAACGCCCGGGTCTTAGAAGCGCGGGATCTAACTCATCAGGGCGGTTTGTAGCGGCAATCAAGATTACCCCCTCATTAGCCTCAAATCCGTCCATTTCTACAAGTAGCTGATTCAACGTTTGCTCTCTCTCATCGTTGCCGCCACCTAGCCCAGCGCCTCGATGACGACCTACAGCATCAATTTCGTCGATAAATACTATGCAAGGCGCATTTTTTTTGCCTTGTTCAAACATATCGCGCACGCGACTCGCACCAACACCAACAAACATCTCAACAAAGTCCGACCCAGATATAGTGAAAAACGGTACATTCGCCTCGCCGGCTATCGCGCGAGCAAGAAGCGTTTTACCAGTTCCCGGAGGACCCACGAGAAGCACCCCTTTGGGTATTTTTCCTCCCAAACGCTGAAATTTCTGTGGATCTCGCAAGAATTCCACAACTTCTTCAAGTTCCTGTTTAGCCTCTTCTATTCCAGCCACATCCTCAAAAGTAACCCTACCGGAACGTTCTGTCAGAAGGCGAGCTTTAGATTTTCCAAACCCCATCGCCTTGCCTCCGCCAGACTGCATCTGCCGCATGAAAAAAATCCATACGCCGATAAGCAGCAACATAGGGAACCAAGAAATCAAAATGTTTAAGAGGGATGGAGAACCATCATCTGCTGGAGCGGCATTGATCGTCACACCAGTTTTATTCAGTTCTTCTATGAGATTTGGATCATCAGGTGCATACGTCGAAAAAGAGCCGCCGTCCTTTCGTATGCCGTTAATTTTGCGCCCTATAATCGTCACAGTTTCTATCTGACCAACTTGCACATCAGCCAAAAACGTCGAATACGGGATACTAGATTGCCCATCGCGGCCAGAGGGTTGCTGGAACAGATTAAACAAGGCAACCAGCAGAAGACCAATTATAACCCAAAGAATGAGGTTTTTTCCAAAGTTGTTCACTAGTAATTTTCCTGAGACTGCATGCCTGGCAGATTATCCATCAAAGTGCACTAAATTACATTACATAATGTTTTTAACGGGTTAAGCAACCCAAAAGGGTAATATTTGTAACGGTGCTTTGTTTTTAAACCTTGCACTTTGTATGATATTTTCAAAACTCTCTGCGTGAGAGCGAGCCAGATCCGGTACTTCGACAAAGTCTTTGTCCCTCCATACCGCGGGCAATGTATAACGCACCGGACCAGGAATTTTTTTTAATCGGCCTAGTTTTTCGGGCGAGTTGACATTTTCTAAAAACTGCACCCAACCGTTCTCACCAAGGGGACGAACATGCATATTTGATACTCTTAAATCTTTTTTATTATTGAAACGAAGTTCAAATCTTCCGTCCCAGAGCACCGACGTTCCTGGGACAACTGGTGTCGCCTCATTGATCTTCTGATATTCCCGCCAAAACATGGCGGTCAAACCAAGGAATGAGATAACACAACCGCCAAGAGTTCGGGCACCTCTAGTTTGAGTACGCAATACCTCAACTAGCCGCTTTAAACGTTCACGCCGTGGTAGGTAGTTGCCCCCTCCAATAATACGCAGTAACTCAGCAATCAACTGTGAACCCACCACTGGATCAGCTTTTTGCCATTTTTCAATATCAAGCTCTGCATAACCCTCTGGAAACACAACTACCATTTCGCGGAAAAGACCAGCGAGTACTATTTCTTTTTGCCTCCTCATTTGTCCAAAAATTGTAGTAACACCAGCAATAGCGGATGTTGAGATACCATGCTCATTTAATCTCTCAATTTCCCCCCTCATCACGACTCTCGCATAGCGTCGATCGCGATTACTTGGGTCGCAAATAAATGAGAGATTCTTATCTGCCAATGTTTCTAGAACTCGTTTGCGGGACATTCTGAGTAGGGGGCGCACAATTCGCACCTCCCCATGCAACCTGACTAGTGGCATTGCCGCCAGTCCATCTAGACCGCTTCCCTTAGCCAATCTTAATAGAAATGTTTCAGCTTGATCGTCAAGCGTATGCCCTAAATAAAGCTCCGTAACACCATTATCAGTGCACCACTTCTCCATTAACCGATAACGCACGTCACGTGCGGAGGCTTGAACATGGGTATCCGGTTTGGATCCGATCCATGGCAAGATTTGATGATCCACCCCGAAGTGGCTACCAAAACGTGCTACGAGTTCAGCCTCTTCCGCCGAACCAGGTCGCAAGCCATGATCAACTGTTAACGCTGTCAACGAAATATTTCTCTCGTGCGCCCACTCGCGCAAAAGAATAAATAACGCTGTGCTGTCTGGACCACCCGACACTGCTATCGCCAGCCGATCGCTGTCTGCGCCGAGACCCGAAACCTGCATTAAATCAGCAAACTCGTCCCGAGCGATTTTTAAGTTGCTACGAACGGCGACGGTGTTTAGCGACACTGGGCTTTCCGCTGGCCCCGCTTTACCCGATCAATCAAATCATTCCTCGCCTTTGGAAAGTCCTCGAAAAATCTAGAAAATGCTGTACACGCTTCCGCCTTTTTATTCAAATTCGTGAGGGCCGTTCCAAGTTTCAAGAGGCTGTCCGGTCCTTTGTTGCCTCGTGGAAACTTCTGAAAGCCCTCGGCAAATAACAGCGCCGCGTCTCTATAGTCTCTCTGGACATAATAAATTTGCCCAAGCCAAAAGTATGCATTGCTGGTAAGCGCATTTTTAGGATGGAGATTTATAAATGCTCTTAATGCGGCCGCCGCCTTCTTAAAATCCTGCTGTCGCAAAATCTTATAGATATGGTCGTACTGAAATTTGGGAGTGCCTGCAGGCAGTGCGGGAGGGGTTACTATAATCTTTTTCTGCTTCAACAACGACGTTCTTGTTTTTGTTGGGCCTCGAGCGCTCTTAATCGCGAGTTTTTTCGGAATAGTGCCAAGTACCCCCGGAATAGGCGAAACAGCTGACGCGGAAGAGCTGGAACTCGGTAGGTCAGATCTACTGCCAGCTACAATTTTATTTGGCGATAATAATCGGGTATTTGTACCTGGCGTGATACCAGTCATAAGACGCTTGGACTGCACTTCGAGAACTGCGAGGCGTTGATCAATGTCTGATACAAGCTTGTTCAGCCTGACCTCCATTTTCTGAAGACGAAAATCTATTGCCTCCACAAGACCTGTGATCTGACGAATCTCACTCTCAAACTGACTTATCCGCACCGTATTGCGTGCCGAACTTTTACTCCCATTGTTTTTGGTGTTTTGGGTGCTGAGCATTTTAACGCCCCCGGGGCGGTTCCCACCTTTGATATAATGTCGTTCTAGGTCCGTAACTGCGCGTTGCAGTCTATCAATTTTATTAATCAGGGCTTGCGTATCAATATTATTTTGAGAGGTCGCAATCATTGGAAACAAATCAATCATTGCTATGCAAATAAACATTGAAAAATAGCGAAGCGCTCGATTAAACATAACCATCTATATAATTCACATTTAAAACGTGCTTAGAGGTAGGTACCTCATCAAAAATCAACGCATAACTAGTGGCGATAGATTATGGTGTTCCATTGGAAATCGCTGTTACACCACGTCGATTGCGCGACCAGGCGTCTTCTGACGAATTTGGGTCCACCGGTCGTTCATGTCCATAGGAAATAGTTTGTACCCGGTTGGCATCTACACCGAGAGCAATCATATAGTCACGAACCGAGTTAGCGCGACGTTCACCGAGTGCTAAATTATACTCTCGCGTCCCACGCTCATCAGCGTGGCCTTCTATCGTAACTGTAACAGCCGGAAAACGATTTAACCACACCACCTGATTTTCGATCGTGGTACGCGCTTCCGCTGATAAATCAAATTGATTAAAACTAAATAATACGCGATCGCCAACATTAACAACAAAATCTTCGGAGCTGCCGGGCCTTTCTGCCGGAACAGGTTGGCTAACAACGTTACTGCTGATAGGACCTCCTGTTCCTTCAGCGGCAGCAACATTTGAGGAAGAACTCCCATCAGAGGAAGAGCTCCCATCAGAGGAAGAGCTCCCATCACCCGTCGTCGAGAGAGTATTTACCTCGGGAGAGGATTCGCAAGCGACAAGACCCAGGCTAACGAGCAAACAAAACACATATGAAAATCGCATCAGTTTTTTCCCCGTTCTAATAAGGCAAGAGTGTAGAAAGGTGTGTTATCTATAAATTTAGACATTTTCGTCGGAGCTGAAACTGTATAATTTTTCATAGGCATTTGCTCTAGTCTCTATCTATTTAAAATAAAAAACAATCCGCGTGTAGTTTACCATCATTTACCCAAGGGCGACCACGCAGGATCTGAAGCACCACTCGGGGTGATAATTTGACGTTCGTTATACCCTGTTAGATCGATGGAATATAATTTTGCTGCACCGGTGTTCGATCCGCTGCGGCGTTCTTGTCTAAAAAACATTAGCACCCGACCATTGGGAGCCCACGTAGGTCCCTCCACCTTGAAACCCCTAGCCAGCGTTCTCTCGCCTCTTCCATCCGTGTCCATTACGCCGATCTGAAAACCCTTATGGTTTTTCGTAAATGCAATTTTATCGCCACGCGGTGACCAGACGGGCGTCGCATATCGGCCTTTGCCACGGCTAATCCTTCTGACACGGCTACCATCCGCATTCATGACATAAAGCTGCTTTGAGCCACCCCTATCTGAGTTAAATACAATTCTTCGACCGTCAGGTGCATAAGACGGCGATGTATCTATCCCAGGTTGATTTGTCAGTCGACGCACACGACGTGTTTTTATGTCCATCGTATAAATTTCCGAGTTTCCGTCCTTAGCCATACTCATTATCACTCTATTGCCATCAGGTGAAAATCTAGGCGCAAAAGTCATACCAGGAAAGTCACCTAACAGTTCTTGCTGTCGACTATTGATGTTGTAGAGATAAACTCGTGGCTGACCTCCACCAAATGAAAGGTAGGTTATGGTTTGCTCTGTCGGCGAAAACCTTGGCGTTAGAGCCATTGCCGCTCCATCCGTCAAAGAACGATTATTTGCTCCATCTTGATCCATAATTGCCAGACGTTTAATCCTCCTCTTGGCTGGACCGGTCTCAGAAATATACACAATCCGGGTATCAAAATAGCCCGTCTCGCCGGTAACGCGTTTATAAATCTCGTCCGCTATAATGTGCGCCACTCTTCGCCAATTGTCGGGTGCTGTGAAGTAGGCGAGACCCGTCATTTGTCGTGCCCCAAACACATCCCACAGACGAAATTCCACCTTAAGGCGCCCGTCGCTTTGTGCTTCGGCACTCCCGGACACCAATGCTTGTGCATTTATCTGCCGCCAATCCCCAAACCTCGGCTGCACACGCAATTCTGATATTTTTTGTATGAATGCCCGGCGATCAATCGGCTGAAATAATCCCGACCTCCCTAAATCGGTTGAAATAAGGTCCGCCATTAGCCGCCCAATTTTAATTTCTTGCGGCGTTCGTCCAAAAAACTCAGTTATCGCTATTGGTAGTGGCTTTACGGTGCCTCTGGTAATATCGACCTGCAGGTCTGCGCGGACCGGACAATAAATATTAGCAAAAATAAAAACTAAAAAAGCAGGCCACCCCAAAAGTGGCAAAAAACGAAATGGGCAAGACAATGGTTTCATTACCGTAGCATTTCCTTAGGATCGAAATTGATAGTTGTTTCCTTCCATAGATCGTAATGATCGTACGGCAGTTTAAGTGGCATGCAAGTTGGGTCTTGCAACGTCCGAAGAGCACTCTCCTTTGCAGCACGAGACAAATCGTCAGACACAATACCGGTCGCATCCGTCACCCGAGGAGTGGCCCCAAGCGACCCGTCGGCGTTAAGACGCACCTTAACTGTAACTCGCATATTATCCGCATCCTTAGCACCCGCCAAAATAGTGTAGCAAGGCCATAGCTGACGCATTATAGACGCCGCAAGGCTGTCCTCTATACGGCGTTGATCCAGCGGAGAGCGCTTCGGTTGCTGCGGAGTTTGTTTTAGGGCCTCGGCAATTACCCGAGAGATATCCCTCTTTTCGATAGGTTTTACTTCTGCGAGATTTTTTAGAAGTGATTGGGGGGAGAGCGCATCAAGCGCTGGTTTAGGTTTAGGTTTGCGTTTGGGCTTCGGTAAATACTGTTTACGCGAAGCAGTGACAATTTTCTTTGGTTTTTGTCTCGGCGTTGGGACCGCTTTCAGCTTTAGTTTGGGCTTTGGCTTTAGTTTGGGCCTTGGCTTTAGTTTCGGCTTTGGCGCTAATTTTTTCTCAGGAAGCCGTTCCAATTCTTTTTCTGGTGGCAATGGTTTCACCGCTGTGGTCGGCGGGGCTTCCGGGGGTTTTATTTCTTGTTGTCTTGGCTTTATTTTGGGAACCGGTTTTTTCTTCGCTGGCAAGGGCTTTGCAGCGGATTTTTTTTCTGGTGGCGGCTTCATACGCTTTTTCGGGGACAGAGCGTCTGCGGTCACGACCTCAACAACCACTGGAACGAATTCAGTGCGCTCAGACTGCAAGATGTTAGGCAAACCCATTATAACAAACACGATTGCGATAACGTGGAGGGTCGCGGATATAAATGCCCCGAGTTGCATCGCTCAATCGCTTCTTTTTGCATCGCGCCCCCTGGGAAGCTCCGTAATTAGAGCAACGCGATTAAAACCTGCCTGATTTATAAGACCCATGACTTCCATCACCCTGCCATAGTTAATAGCCCGATCACCACGCACAAATATTCTTGTTTCCTTCTTACTCTCAGTAATTGCTTCAAGTCGTGGAACCATTTTCTCCAGATCGATTTTTGTCTCCTGCAACCAAACCTCACCTTTAGCGTTCACACTTACCACCAAGGGCTCATCCTGACCAACCATCTGGGACGCCTTCGTTTTAGGAAGATCAACCGGCACTCCGACCGTCAGGAGGGGTGCCGTGATCATGAACACGACCAATAGAACAAGCATTACATCCACGAGTGGTGTAACGTTTATCTCGCTCATGGGAATATAGGCTGCTCGTCCACGACCGTGACCTCGCTTTGCGCCGTTACCAGATGCAATTGCCATCCGTCAAAACCCCGCGTCTTCAGTCTGACGTGATAAAATCGCGCCAAATTCGCCTGCAAACGCCTCTAGACGCCCCGCATAACGATTTATATCGGTAGAAAGTTTATTATATGCGATGACAGCAGGGATTGCGGCCACTAAGCCTAATGCCGTCGCAAAAAGAGCCTCCGCAATACCAGGTGCGACTACTGCGAGCGACGTATTCTTTGACATCGCAATTGCTGTAAAACTATTCATAATTCCCCAAACCGTCCCAAATAGCCCGACGAATGGCGCCGTAGACCCAACAGAGGCTAAAAACGTCATATATCTCTCAAGCTGCTCAAGTTCACGATTCAACGTGATTTGCATAACCCGATCGATCCGCTCTGCCAAACTCTGGTGCGACACCTCACGATCCCCCCCTGACCGCGAGGTGGAGCGCCTCCATTCTCGCATTGCCGCTGAAAATATTGCCGACATCGGTTCGATTGGCCTCGATCCTACACGGTCAAATAAATCATCCAGGGAGCCGCCGGACCAAAAGCTCTCCTCAAATTTTAGTGCTTGTCGTCTTAACCGGCGCATCCGAAGAATTTTTTCAAAAATTATTGCCCAACACCAGAAGGAGGCCACGATCAATCCTATCATTACGACTTTAACGATGACGTCGGCCTGTAAAAATAACCCCCAGATAGACAGGTCGTTAGAGAATGAACCGGCAAGAACGGTGGATTGTATTACATCTGATTCCATGCGTTGCCTTATTCGCAGCTTAAGTGATTATTGGGTCGGCTGGGATAGCAAATGCCGACCGCAGTGTGCGCGGGAGTCGCCCTGGGCTCCCATCAAGTTTTAAACATACTAGGCGAAGTTTTAGGTCAACCAAAGTCTCACCACTGAAGTTAATCAATTGCTTCAGCCAAACGCTCGCGCCCGTCACTTTGAGACAACGACTACGAATTTCCAACAAATTATCGAGATGCGCTGGTTTAATAAATTCCACTTCACAACTTCGAACGGCAAACGCCAGACCGTTTTCTCTAAGCAACGTGACGTGATTGACACCTGAGGCCCGAAACATTTCTGTCCGGGCACGTTCCGCGAATTGGAAATAATTACTGTGATAGACGACACCACCGGCATCGGTGTCCTGATAATAAACTCGGACGGGGTAGGTATGTTGTGTTGGGAAATCAACCATCTTTGTTTTCTGCACCCAAGAGTTCGAGTTGAGGTTCAAGGCTAGTCGGCGGGGGTAGTTTGAGATGACGATAAGCGTTTAACGTTAAAATCCGCCCACGAGGCGTTCGCTGTAGCAAACCACTTTGTAACAAATATGGTTCTATGACCTCCTCAATCGCATCGCGTTGTTCCGACAACGCGGCAGCTAATGTATCCGCGCCAACGGGGCCCCCATTGTAATTTTGTGCAATACACACCAGATAACGCCGGTCCATCACGTCAAGACCCCTTTGATCGACCTCGAGGCGTTCAAGCGCCTCAGCAGCAAGTTGAATACTAACAGCGGTAACGCCGGCCACAGATGCAAAGTCACGAACGCGCCGTAACAACCGCACAGCGACACGCGGTGTTCCACGAGATCGGCTCGCTATTTCTGTGGCTCCTTCTGCTGTAATTTCAATCTTCAAGACTTTTGCCGCACGCTGCACTATCTGAACAAGATCATCGATATTGTAGAATTCTAGTCTTAGAGGAATTCCAAACCGCTCCCGCAATGGGGTCGTTAATAAACCAGAACGTGTGGTAGCACCTACCAAAGTGAATGGCGGCAATTCAATTTGGACCGAACGCGCTGACGGTCCTTCACCTATGATTAGGTCAAGCCGACCATCTTCCATAGCCGGATACAATATTTCTTCAACCGTTGGGTTTAGGCGGTGTATCTCGTCTATAAATAATACGTCCAAGGCTTCTAAGTTTGTGAGAATAGCTGCCAGATCGCCAGCTTTCGCCAACACCGGCCCACTTGTCGTCCGCAGCCCCACCCCCAGCTCTCGCGCCACGATATACGCCAGGGTCGTCTTCCCTAAACCGGGCGGGCCAGAAAACAAAACATGATCAAGTGGCTCACCCCGAGATCGCGCAGCACCGACAAATACGTTAAGATTTTCTCTTAATGATTGTTGCCCTATAAAATACTGCAATAACTGGGGGCGAACTTCGCCTTCGTGGCGATCCTCTTCGGTTTCGATTGCAGTCACGGGGTTGTCTGGTGTCATCCAGTCAACTCCTTGAGGCCAGCACGGATCAAGTCCTCGACCGCCGGGTCCTCGCCAATTGTGCTCATAACACCTTTTATTGCACCATAGGCATCACCGCGTTGATACCCTAGGTTTGTGAGGGCCGAAACGGCATCCTCGACTTTTCCTTGCGCCTGTTCACCATCGGGTACCGAGACAGAATATTTTTCGAAGCCCACAACCTTATCCTTAAGCTCGGAAATGACGCGAGCTGCCAACTTTGGCCCGACCCCCGGTGCCCGGCTCACCATACTCTTGTCCTGTGAAAGAATTGCATCCGAAAGTTGATTAGGTGAAAGAACAGATAAAACGCCGAGACCCACTTTCGCACCGACACCTTGTACACTCGTTAATATACGAAACCATTCACGTTCAACTTCATCAAGAAAGCCGTATAGGTGAATGTGATCTTCGCGTATGTGGGTCTCAATGATAAGAGCAATACTTTGCCCTTGAGATGCGAGTTGTGAAAGCGTCTTATTAGAACAATAGACCAGGTAGCCGACACCACCGACGTCAAGAACGACTGAACCCTCACCAACCGAGTCCAACACTCCCCGGAGTTTAGCAATCATACCTCTATTCTCTCGATTTGTGCGCTGGCCGTCGTCGTTACAAAATGGCGGTGGTGAGCATGACATATAGCAATGGCTAGCGCGTCAGACGCATCTGTTGTTTCTGGTTTTGAGCCAGGCAAAAGTATTTGCACCATCGCCTGAACTTGTAATTTGGTGGCATGCCCAGTTCCTACAAGTGATTTCTTAACTAAATTTGCTGCATATTCTGCCACAGGCACATCCGATTTAGCTGGTGCTAGTAAGACTACACCGCGGGCCTGACCAAGCTTAAGAGTGGAGGAAGGGTTCTTATTTACGAAAGTCTCTTCCACGGCCGCTTCCACAGGACAGTATGACGCTATCACTTCACAAAGACGATCAAATAGGTGAGTTAACCGTACCGCCAATGGGCGGGCACTATCCGGCTTAATTGTGCCGGACGCTACGTGAGTAAGCTGATTGCCGTCGATTGTGATGATTCCCCAACCGGTACAGCGCAACCCGGGATCAATACCCATAAGCCGTACACCCATACCGCGCCCCCTATCCCACTAATTTTTCAAACAAAATATCATCCATCTCAAAATTAGATGACACGGATTGAACGTCGTCACTGTCTTCAAGTGCTTCTATCAATTTTAGTAGTGTCTCGGCGCCACTTTCAG
>CAZOHS010000019.1:0-26055 GCA_964579285.1 uncultured Rhodospirillaceae bacterium
TTGCTTTTGGCACCATGGGGCATTTTGGAATGAGTTATTTTAAGTGGATCGTAATTTCTGATGACGATATCGATATTAATGATCCATTTATGCGGGATTGGGTAATGGCGTGGCGGGTGCGTCCGGACAAAGACATCAAAATAATACCGTCCACGGCTTCCGTGGAGCTTGATCCGTCTTCATTCGAGCCAGGGAAGACCCAGGCAGATATTACCGGTACGAAGATGATAATCGATGCAACGCGCAAATGGGAGTATCCGGCAGTGTCATTGCCTCCGGAAAAAACAATGCGTCAGGTTCAAAAAGACTGGGGAGAATACGGATTGCCGCCGCTCGATGAATTAAAACTCCCAGCGGAAAGTTAGTTCGGCCTAGAATATCCGGTGCTGTTTTTCACAAGACTGTGAGAGAGAAGCTCAGCTGTGGGTCGGACCAACACATAATTTATTTACTGTGGTGCGCTCCCATAAACCTTCAGTTTTTCTCCGCGACCAACATCACGTTGGTTAGGCGGCCCTCCCGAGCACTTTTTTGCGAGTTTGCCCGCCGCTTGGGATAATCAGCTCCCCTCACCATTTCCAAGGTGAGAGGCGATTTGACGCCTTTTTCTTTTGGCACGGGGCCTTGGTTGTCTGCTTGACGCCTGGCGTTTTCGTCTACCCATTCAAGAATTGTAAAACCGGCCTCTTCCAGAAGACCACGCATACGCTGGGGTGACATCAGAAAGTTGTAAGATTGGCTGCGTGCCCAAGGCAGCGGATAGTATGGTTCCCCATTTGGGCCCTGGCCGAGCTCGCTTATTGCGACCACGCCACCCGGGATTAGTACACGATTTATTTCCGAATAGAGCGTTGAACGATCCTCTATATTCATCGTAACGTTTAAAGCCCATACCATGTCGAAATAGCCGTCTGAATAGGGTAGTGAAGTCGCATCACCACAATCAAATTGCAAACGGCCAGAAAGGCCTACTTTTTCGCTTAACAGTCGAGCTACGTTAATATACTCAGGCGTAATATCGATCCCAGTGACACGACAACCAAATTCAGTGGCAAAATATCTAGCTGGTCCGCCAATGCCGCATCCTATATCCAACAGTGTCATGTCTGCGCTAATTTCTGTCAGAGCAGCATGTAATTGTGTCTGACGCAAACCCCCGCCGTGGATTTGGTCTGCCGGGCCGAGTACTTCCGGCGTCCAGCGTGAAGGGGGAATGCCAGCCCCTTCCAGGACGTCAATAATGTGATTACCCAAGTTCGGGTCTACCGTGTTATCCGAAATAATGGCATCGGAAACTTCGTTCATGAAAGTTCCAATTCGGCGGCTTCCATTTTTGCCAGGGCCCAGACCCGATTTATTGGGGTCCGGCTACGCAGAAGTTCCTCCGCTATTTCCGCCCTTTCCTCTTTACCAAGAACTTCATACTCTCCCATAGAGGCTGCGATAGCCGTTCGCTTCGCGTTATCTTCCATAAAATAAACGCCCGCAGTCATTTCTTCTATATCAGGACCCGTGACGACTATTCCGTGTGCGCGAAGAAGTAATGCCCGCGAATGACCAAGTGTTTTTGTCATCTCGCGTCCACGTTCGATAGAACTAATCAACCGTGCATCTGGGTGTATTGGTATCTCGTCCCCAAAGATAGATGCCATAAAATAAGTCGGTTCTAGGTTGTGTTCCGACATTGAAAAGCTCGTCGCGTTGTGAGTATGGAAGTGAGCAACGGAATTGACGTCGGCTCTCTCTTTGTAGACCTCTAAATGAATAGGCAATTCACCGGGTAATTTGTTTTCCGCCCCGATTAGATTTCCATCCAAATTACATTTGAGAAAATCGTCTGGGTGGGAAAGTTTTCTTAATTCGTGTGGCGTCATTAACACTACATTCGGGTCCTCGGTGCGCGCGCTAATGTGACCAAAGCCATCGACAAAGCCACGCGCATAAAAAAAACGCCACGCTGTGCTGAGCTTTTCTCGGAGAGTTTTTTCTGTATCGACCACTGCTGTTCTGCCTCATTAGGTGTCACTGGGTATAATAGTATTAGCATAGATTGGAGACGAACAGAGCTTAACAAATGTTTTTAGTACGAGTTTTACGAGGCTATCAAAATAGGTGCGACTTCGTCCCAGACGCCCTCGCCTCGCTGCTTCAGACGGTCATCGTATGTTGCCGGTTCAAACGCTGAAATTGCTGCTGCATAGCTCGGGCGCTCGCGTATCCGACTAAACCAATTAGAAACATTGGGTCGACCTGTTTCCCACATTGGCGATAGGCCTAGTCGGTCTAAACGCTCTAAATATGGAGTTAGGCAGACCTCCGCAAGTGTATACATATCGCCGGCTAGCCATTTTTGGTTTTTCAAATTAGCCTCTAGGTCAGTTAACAATCGATCGTGCACACGCACAGCGTCTTGTACAAATGGAACTTTAAAACGATCCACTAGAATACGACGTTGACGTTCGGCGCGTGCTTGGTCTGGCATGTTAGCGAGCCTTTGTTCAAAGGCCGCATCATCTTTAAAACCGGCACGCAATTGTTTTGCGAAGGTAGCCGCAAAGGAAATAGAAGCACACGCGATATGAAGGCCCTCATCCGGGATTCGGGCCCACTGACGCATACCGGCGCGTTCAACGAGATTACCGGGTCGCAGCGGTATTGAAGGGTATTTTTCGTCTAAGTATTCGCAAATAAGGGTCGATTCTGTGATGATTTTACCATCGTCGATGAGTGTTGGCACAAGGCCCTTGGGGTTAATCGACAGATATTCATCGTTCGTTTGTTCACCTGAAACGAGGTTTATATGGTGGCTCTGCCAATCTAGATTTTTTTCCGAAAGGGCAATACGTACTTTCTGTGCACACACCGAGATGTCATTATGATACAGCTCAAGCATTCGCCATTCTCCCGCTGGTGTTATATCTGGATCGATTGTAAGAGTATCTCAACTATACAACACTAGCCTGTGCAAAGTGAGAGAAGTGGGTCATGAAATTCGGGTTGTTTTATCTGCCTACATACCTTCCGGGTACCGAGACGCTGAATAAACGTATGCACAACATTGTTGAGCAGGTCGAGTACGCGGACCAGGTGGGGATAGACTACGTGTGGATGGTAGAACACCATTTTGTGCGGCACGGGGGCTTTTTATCGGCAAACTATGCCTTTCTGTGTTATCTGGCGGCAAGGACGAACAGAATTCGCTTAGGTACGGGTGCGACTGTGTTACCCCTAAATGACGCCGTACGTGTTGCCGAACAGGCTGCGACGTTGGATCAACTTTCAAACGGCCGTCTCGATTTTGGTGTCGGGCGTGGCTTTATACGAGACGAGTTTGATGCTTTTGGTGTTCCCATGCGGGAAAGCCGCGAACGGGTCGAGGAGGGAGTGGACCTCGTTAAAAACGCTTGGTCTGATGCCCCATTGGAGTATGAGAGTAAATTTCGGCCAAAAATGTCCGGGCTTAACGTGCTACCTAAACCCTATCAGGCTCCTAATCCACCCATTTGGAACGCGTGCCTTATGTCGCCCGAGAGTTTTGAATGGACGGCGAGGGAAGGGCACAATTTACTTTACGTTGCCTATCACGTTGATCACCCCATAGCTACAGAGCGTATAGGGTGGTACACGGAGGCGCTGGCTAAGTATGGTCGCAATCAAAATGAACACGAGGTGTGTTGCGTTTATCACGCCTATTTTCTCGAAGATAGTGATGACGAGCAGCTCAAACAGGCAGTAGAGGGCCCGATGGACGAATATGCTGCCGCAGGTATTGAAGCGGCGAGTAAACCGCCCGACCCAGAGGCTTATAAGGGTTATGACCGGCGCGAGGCTGGACAGCAGCAGCTTAACTTTGAAAGGTATTTTCCGGGACGAGTGGTTATGGGCGGCCCTGAACAAGTGGTTGAACGGATCAAAGAATTACGCCGCATAGGGATCACTCAGGTATCTTTTCTAATAGATTTTGGTTCTTTATCTCAAAACCAAATAATGAAGTCGCTTAAAGTATTTGGTGAGAAAATATTACCTCGTGTTCGGGACATTTGAGTGGCTGGTCCGTTAAATGAAATTTGTGTTCTAGATTTAACGTCTGTTGTTTTGGGCCCACTTGCCACCCAGAACCTTGGGGACATGGGCGCAGACATTATTAAAGTTGAAGCTCCCGCGGGCGACACAACTCGGTATACAGGACCCAAGCGCTCTGAGGACATGTCAGCCTTATATATGGGCCTTAACCGCAATAAACGTTCTATTGTATTGGACCTTAAAATCAATGCCGCCAAGGAAGCGTTGTGGAAGCTAATTGACCGCGCGGATGTTTTTCTCCATTCCATTCGACCGGAAGCGATTGAGAGGCTTGGTTTTGGGTTTGAGGAGGTTCTCGCTCGAAACGAAAGGATTGTTTATGCGGGCGTACACGGTTTTGGATTGGACGGACCGTATTCCGGGCGGCCCGCATACGATGATGTGATTCAAGGGCTTAGCGGCAGTGCTGATTTGATGGCTCGGCTTGTCGGAGAACCGCGTTACATGCCGACTATTATAGCGGACAAGACATGCGGTTTGGTGACCGTGAACGCAATATTAGCGGCGTTGTTTGAGCGGGAAAGGTCGGGTAAGGGACAGTTTGTTGAGATACCTATGTTTGAAACGATGGTGGCGTTCAACATGGCGGATCATATTTTTGGTTATAACTTCGAACCGCCGGAAGGGCCTATGGGATATACCCGTGTTCTCACACCTTCGCGTCGACCGTATAAGACGTTGGACGGTTACATTTGTTTGTTGGCCTATACCGATACTCAATGGGCGCAGTTTTGGTTAGAGGTTGGTAAACCGGAACTTAAGGACGACCCAAGATTCAGCACACTCTCACGGAGAGCCGATAATATCGAAGAGGTATACACCCTTGCCAGCGAATTTGTCTCCACGAGGACGACCGCGGAATGGTTAAAAACCCTTCCAAAACTCGAAATACCTTGTGGGGAAATCGTTGAGATAGAAGATATACCCGACGATCCTCATTTGCGGGCCGTCGACTTTTTCCGTTCAATAGAACACCCTACGGAAGGGCGCATAAAGTTGGTAGACTTTCCAATAAAGTTTAGCCGGACACCAACTAAACTGGAAAGGCTGCAGCCGAAATTAGGCCAAGATAGTGCGGAGATATTGAGGGAGTTGGGGTATAAAGAGGCGGAAGTAGATGAACTTCGTCTAATCGGCGCGACAAATTAATTAACTAAGAGAATCGAAATGGAAACCTTAGGTATCGGTCTTTACTGGGATGACCTCGAAATAGGGCAAGTTTTCAAAACTTTGAACCGGACAATTACTGAACCTGATATAGTTAATTTTATCGGCGTGACGGGAATGGTCGAGACGTTGTTTACCGATCTAACTTTTGGGGATCACGGAGGAGGCCCAATGGCGGGCAGGGTTGCGCCCGCCGCTCTAGTATACACCATGACTGAGGGATTATTGGTCCAGTCTACAATGCAAACGACCGGCCTGGCACTCTTAGAGGTGGAGAAAAAAGTTTTAGCGCCTGTTTTCGCGGGTGACACAATTCATGCGCAAGTGGAAGTAACAGCAGTCAGACCTACGAGTAAAGGTAACCGGGGGATTGTTACCACGATGAACAACGTGTTGAACCAGAATTCTGAGACAGTAATCGTGTATAAGGCTGTTCGTATGATGGCTGGCAGGCCGAACGAAAAACAATAATCTATTTTTTCTATAACAGTTGCGTATCGAAGTAATTATACGCTAATAAGCGAATAGAATTTCGGGGGCACGATGGGATGATAAATTCCTTGACGTGCGGAGGCTTGAGCCGGAATTTGCAGCAAGGTTTTGCTGCGGGGTGGTCTTAGCGACATTCCTATCACAAGCACTCACGCGGTTTGTTGGGTAGGCACCTGATAAGCTGTGTCCTGCCGCTGACTAATGCGGCGTTCATGCGCTTTTCCGCCGACAAACGCGGAAGCAAAAGCGAGAAAAGGAGCGATACTATGTGTGCAGCAGAGATGAAGATGCCAGGTATGGCATCAGAACTAATCATGGATCTCCGGGGTACTTTGGAGTGGCTTAAGCAAGAAGGTGATCTGCTTGAGACAGACCACCCTGTTGATCCAGATCTTGAAATAACCTCAATCCAGAAAAATTTGGATGGCGGGTGTCCCATTTTATTTAACAATGTTACCGGCAAGCCCAATCATCGCGTGGTCACCAACCTTTTTGGCGACATGAATGTCGTAAATAAGATGTTTGGTTGGACTGATGATACGGATCGAACACGTAAGCTCGCCTACGCGCTCGAACACCCATTGCCGCCTATTGAAATTGGTCAGGACGAGGCTCCGTGCCAAGAACACGTCATCGAGAGCCCTGCCGATGTAAATGAATTTATGGTACCTATCCGGCACACAGAATACGAGCCAGAATTAACTGTTGGGTCTGGGAATCGTGTGGTGGCCGGCAAATATTTCGATGGAGGAACAGATTTAGGGTATAATCGAATGAACTTCCGGTGGGGTAATGTCGGTACCTTCCAGATATCACCGGGGTCACACATGTGGCAGGTGGTATCCAAACACTATAAGGATGACGAGCCCGTCCCGATTACAATGTGTTTTGGTCTTCCGCCGAGTTGTACTTTGATGGCCGGCGCTGGCTTTGACTATGTCATACTACCACAGGGTTGCGACGAAATAGGAATAGCAGGCGCCGTACAGGGATCTCCCGTACGACTCGTAAAAGCGCGGACGGTGGATGCCTATGCGGTTGCGGATTCGGAGGTGGTTCTAGAGGGCTACGTTAACCCGCGAGACCGACGTTACGAAACAGCCGAATCTGAAGAGGCAGGCGTGCAAGGTCGTTTTCATTTTCACCCTGAGTGGGCTGGTTATATGGGAAAAGCATATAAGGCGCCAACTTTTCATGTGACGGCTGTTACAATGCGTAATCCGGAAACTAAACCTATTATTTTTGCGCTTGGTGTACATACGCTAGACGATCACAATATAGATACGACCGTACGTGAAGCGGCAATGTTTGCGCTTTGTGAAAGAATGCAGCCCGGTATCGTACAGGACGTCGTCATCCCCTATTGCATGACCGATTGGGGTGGCGCAGTTATTCAAGTCAAAAAACGGAATAAACTGGACGAGGGTTGGCAGAGAAACTTTATGTCCGCAATACTTTCGACGTCGCAGGGTTCCAGAATTTGCGTGGCTGTTTCTGAGGATGCCGATCCCTATGACATGGATGATGTAATGTGGAATATTACGACGCGGGTAAATCCACACACTGACATCTTAAATCCAATTCCCGGCGGTCGGGGCCAAACCTTCATGCCGGCTGAACGCATGACCGCGGGCGATAAAGAATGGACGGCATCGAATACTCGGTTTGAAGGTGGTATGGGGATAGATTGCACTGTGCCGTTCGGGTACGAGAGCGACTTCATGCGACCTGTCTATCCTGTTGAAAAGGTAAATTTGTCTGATTGGTTTACGGATGAGCAGATTGAAAATGGCAAGAAGCGCATGCGAGGCTGGGTTACGAGTCTCGCACGTACCGGACGTTAAGTTTTTGGTATCGTAGAAAATGGGCGGCCCTTTTTGGGGTCGCCTTTTTTTGTTTAAAGCTGATAGGGTGGTTTGTCGAGACCGCGTGGCGAGAGAGTGAATATTTCCACGCCGTCTGCAGTGACGCCCAGTGTATGTTCAAATTGTGCACTAAGGGACTTGTCTTTTGTGACGGCGGTCCAGCCATCCGAAAGGATCTTCGTTTCAGGGCGGCCCGCATTTATCATGGGCTCGATGGTAAAGAACATCCCCTCCCGTAGGGCGGCTCCCTCGCCGGGATTACCGTAATGCAGGACGCTCGGCGGGGTATGAAAAACCTGTCCAAGTCCATGACCGCAAAAATCACGAACAATAGAGAACCGCTCACCCTCGGCATAGGATTGAATAATATGCCCGATGTCGCCAAGGGTGGTGCCCGGCTTTACTATTTCTATGGCCATCATAAGGGAGTTATGGGTTACGTCGATTAAGCGTTGTGCCTTCACT
The DNA here is from genome assembly GCA_964579285.1 of uncultured Rhodospirillaceae bacterium. GTDB lineage: Bacteria > Pseudomonadota > Alphaproteobacteria > MPNO01 > UBA830 > JAYZQT01. Next base: position 8,073 of record CAZOHS010000019.1, read on the forward strand.
CCGACTTTTCCAACCGGGTACATTCGCGACGAATCACCGTGCCAGCCGTCGACGATTGGCGTTACATCGATATTGATAATATCGCCGTCACGCAAAACCTTTTCACCGGGAATTCCATGACAAACGACGTGGTTGACCGAGGTGCAGATGGATTTTGGAAAGCCCCTATAACCCAACGGCGCGGGAACGGCGCCATGGTCAATTGTAAAATCATGGCACAGTTGATCTAGTCGGTCCGTTGTGACACCCGGCACGACGTATTCAGTAATCATATCTAAACACTCCGCCGCCAGCCGACCAGCGTTTCGCATTGCTTCAAACTCGCTAGGCTCGTGGAGAATTATACCCGAGGGTGTGTTAGATCCGGGGTGGTTAGAAGGTGAAAACGTTTCGTTCATTTTTCCTCTGATCACTTTTATTAGTTATACGGTGTGTAAGGGTGCGGGGTCCAGAAATGAGGGACTTTTATATAGGATGTTTCCGGATACTAAACATAGTGATTTTCTATTTGGAATTCCATGCACGTATTTTTAGAAATTCCGTTAGCCGCGTTCCCTTATAAAAGGCAACCGAATATGCGGGTCGATGTTTAATGCGGTGGTGCCAATCCGTCACAAGCGGGTGCTGTTCTTCCCATAGTGCAGAAAATCCGAGATCGGACATCCTATCTATTGATGGCGCTATTATTATGTCCGCAAGAGTATACATTTCGCCGAGTATCCAGGGTCCTTTTGTTAACGCTTGCTCCATCCGAATTACGGTTTTTGAGATATTACCTATAGCCGTTTCGACATCTTTATCGGGAAAACCGCTGCGACCCATTCGGATAAAAAACTCTTTGCGTAGTGGTCGGACGTTCGCTTCGTCCTCCAAAAACTGTTTGTCATCGAGCCCGTCAAAACGAGGCAAAAACGCCATATTAAATGAGGGAAAGCGCACGGCTGTGGTGGCAACTTCGTCAAAATAACGCATCCATTGCCGCATATTTGCGCGCTCTACAGGGTCCTGTGGGGTTAACGATGTCTTTGGAAACGTCTCGTCCAGGTATTCGCAGATAACGCTTGAATCGATGATGACCTGACCATCATGCACAAGGGTGGGTACCACACCGTTTGGATTAAGTTTTAGGTAATCCGGATCAAGCTGCTCTTTTTTTGCGAGATTAATATGGTGCCCTCTAAAATTGATCCCCTTTTCCGCGAGGCATAATCGGACCTTCTGACTGCACGTTGAGTGGTGGGCATGATAAAGCTCCAGCATGTTTATTTGCTCTCTAATACTCAATAGTGAGCCGGTGGCTCAGCGCAATGGAGCGGGTAGTCAATTTGCAGGCGTAACAAAACGATTCGACTCCTTGTTCTCGCGCTTTTGAGGCAGCCTGCTGATATTCAGGGTCAATATCATCCGCGATACGAAAGGTACCGCAATCCTGTCTTTGACAAAGATAAATTGTTACAGCTCGGGAACCATCCTGTACCATTTTAGCGAGTTCGTACTGGTGTTTAGCAGCTCGTGTCGAGACCCCATCGGGGAATTCCGCAACACCGTGTTTACGCATCAGGTGAACGTTTTTAACTTCCACATAACAGTCAGCCTTGTCCTCAGAAGTTAACAGAATATCGATACGGGAATTCTTGCCATACTTAACTTCGCGGCGCAGCTTCTCGTATCCGGACAACTCTGGAATGGAATCACCGTCTATTGCTTCTGAGACGATTTTGTTAGGGAGTGATGTATTAATTCCGACCAGGTTGGCGCCAACATTGATCAATTCCCACGTGTATTTTAGCTTCCTTTCAGGGTTCTTTGCGGGTGATAACCAAACATCTGAACCGGGTTCCTTGACACCAGTCATCGCGCCCGTATTTGCGCAATGGGCTGTCACGGTTTCCCCTGTATCTAGAACTACGTCTGCCATGAAGCGTTTGTAACGCTTAACTAATTTACCTCGGATAAGGGGATCAGGGAATTTCATATACATAGCCTAAACATGAGTTCAAATGCTTTCAACGACGACGTGTGTCCGTTATATATTCAGGAGTACCAACAGGTGAGTTTATGGCAGACCCCGAGACTGTAACCGCATGCTTAATTTTAATTGGGAACGAGATCCTTTCGGGCCGTACACAGGATAAGAACCTTAGTTTTATTGCCAACGGTCTTAATGAAGTTGGCATACAACTACGGGAGGCCAGAGTTATACCCGATGTTCGCGAAACAATAATTCGTACAGTAAATCAGTGCCGGGCAGACTTTAATTATGTTTTTACCACGGGAGGTATAGGGCCAACTCATGATGACATAACCTCCGAATGTATCGCAGAGGCATTTGGTGTAGGCATGTATCGCGATCAGAGTATCGTCGAGTTGCTTAACTCTTATATGAGAAAACGTGGTAATACGGAGATGAACGAAGCCCGATTGCGGATGGCTACATTTCCTGAAGGGGCAGTACTTATCAAGAATGAGGTTAGCGCCGCCCCGGGGTACATGATTGGTAATGTGTTTGTGATGGCAGGTGTTCCCCGGATAATGCGGGGAATGTTTGAAGAGGCAAAGATCCATCTCCAAGGTGGAAAAATAGTCGAGGGTAGGGGGTTGGTAATAGACCTTCCAGAGGGAACGATCGCTGAGGTCTTGGCTCTGGTTCAAAATAAATATCCGGAAGTTGATATTGGCTCTTACCCCCAAATGCGGAAAGTTGGTTTTCGCGTGTCCGTCGTCGCACGTGGTACGAATTCCGCGCAACTTGAGCAGGTTGTAGGTGAACTCACAGAACTCTTAAGCGACCTAGGCGGTAATCCGGTGGAAGAAGACCTCGATAGCGCACAATCACAGTCACACATAGACGATTAGTCGTGGAGCTAAACCCACTTATTCTCGGCGCAATACTCGGAGCAGGAGTGCTTTTGGTGGTCATAGGGTTGCGAACGTTAACGAATAGTAACTTCGATGACGCTCGGCGCAAAAGGGGTTTTTGGCCCTTTAATGCCGGCTTGATATTAGCTGCATTGTCATTGTATTGGTTTTTGGTGACTGGTTGATAACACTAAATTTAGGTCATCAGTTTGCGTCAGCTCTTGTCAGGTGTCGATCGAAAAACTCTACGGATAACCCCAAGGCACGATGGGCATCGGGTTCCGAATATGGCTGCCCCCCTTTTCGAGCAAACGCGTGTTTGGCCTCTGGATATTTATGTATCGTTACGAGAGGGTTTTTACCTAATACCCGTTCGAGCATATCGTTAACCGGTGGCTGCACCCACTCATCATTTAGCGCCATATGCAACATAAAGGGTCGATGGAGGTTAGAGGCTTCGCGAATGTGATGTTCGATGTAGGTCCCGTAATAAGCTATAGCGCAATCAATATTTGTTCTGCAGCATAAGAGGTAGCAGAGTTTGCCGCCTAAACAATAACCTACGGCCCCAGTTTTTTGTCCCCCCGAAAGATCACACAGAAAGTCAACGGTTTCTCCCATGTCTTGGACGCCGTAGTCGTAGTCAAACCAGTAATATAGATCGAAAGCTTTTGGCATGTGATCGGGGTTTGAGTCCGATAGTTGAACTCCGGGCTCCTGCCGCCAAAAGAGGTCAGGCACCAAACAAACAAAGCCGGCCTCAGCATACTCATGGGCGTGATGCCGCATTGTATCATTGACGCCCCAGATCTCCATAATTGCGACGATTGCTCCTTTTATTTCACCCTCCGGCCACGCTACGTAAGCCTGCATATCACCATCGGATAGTGGGACCGTTAACCACTCTGTTTTCATCAATTTTTCCTGTCACGTGCCTTCGACGACGATCATATTGAAATCTGCTGCGCCTACACGTTTTTCCTTTGCTTTTTGATAATCCGGCGAGTTGTACATCGCTTTCGCTTGTTCAACGCTGTCAAATTTAATTACGACGACGCGGTGGGGTTGCCAGTTACCTTCGAGTATCTCTGCGGCTCCGCCCCGTGTTAAAAACTCACCTCCATATTGTTTTATCGCATCGGGCGCTAATTTGCCGTATTCTCCGTAGGCCTCAGTGTCGAATATTTGGACGTTAGAAATGATGTATGCAGCCACTGGTTACCTCCATTCATGGATTTATTCTGGTGCTTTGGGTATTCTTATCATGATTTAACCGCGTGTCGTTGTAGACCACAAGCAGCGATCTACCGCTAAGGTGAATAAAATGACCGATTCAACGACGAAATCCCGCCGAAAGCCTGCTCGTGCAAGAAGTGTGCCCAGGCCACCTCAGAAGTTTAACTACCAGAAACCCAGAGAACTCGACAAGGGCAAGTCAATCGTTTCGCTATGCCAGACAGATATTATCCGTGGTGCCGTGCAAGTCTTAAAAGAGGGCGGCGACAATAATCTGCATTCCCATACCGGGATGGACGGGTTTTGGATGGTCCTAACAGGGAAGGTCAGGTTTTATGGTCCAGGGGATGAAGTCCTGGGCGAATTTGGCCAACACGAGGGTATTGTTATGCCACGCAATGCTCAGTACTGGTTCGAAAGTTGTGGTGACGAAGATTTGGAATTACTTCAAGTGGTTGCCTTCGACAGAGACATTAAGAATCAGCGTGTTGACGTTTCCCCGCAGAAATTTGACATTGAAGCGACAGTCAAATTTGACGGGCGTACCAAGGGGTAGGCGCCCCCCACCGAGAGAGGTGCTAAGTGTCATCCCGCGTGTCGGGCGACCAACCGGGTCCCGCAAGCATCGTCTCTAGGTTACCTTCGTAGTCTGGAGCATTTTCAATTTGCTCGAGCCAGTTTAGGCCCATTGCCTTAAAAATGCGGTTGGTCATAACGATTATGCGTGCTTCGTTTTCTTCGTCAGCATTAAAATGCTGCTGTATGCAATAGGCGGGGATGAAGATGAAGTCTCCCCGTTCCCAATCGAAGCGGCGCGGTTCCTCCTTCCATGACCAGTGGAATTCCTCATCGACATCAAATTCGACATCCCAATGCAAATCATAGCCACGGCCTTCAGCGACGAACACAATTTGTTCCGCCAAAATGCGGCGTTTACCGGAATGGCTACTCGGTTTGATAAACTGCATGTATGCTTCGACGCAGTTTTCGGTAGTATTCTGTTTTTCGTGAACTAGGTGCTTGATGAGACCATCTGGTGAATTTTCAAACGGCATATCCTTTGGTTTCACAACTGACAGTCGATTTCGATACGTCTTCCGAAATTCAGCAGACTCCTCTAATTCTTCACTGTACCATTTAGTGTCTTCGTCAGCACCCATGTGAGCGCGATCTCTCTCGTGTGTTTTCATATGGTAGTATTTCCGAGTTAATAGATAGGTAAAAAAAGCTTAGAGATCCTTTGGGGGTTCCCAATGTTCCCAGCCGGGGACGGGCTCTTTGGGTGGGTATTTCGCGACCTTTTGGAAAAGCATATGCATAAAAAGGAACAACGGTTTGGCTTTCATTACCAGCGATACCAGGTCTTCCTCGTCTGAGGCGTTAAAATGCTGATGAACACAGCCGTTTTCCACTATAATTACATCGCCAGCCTCATAATCTATCCGCTTCCCGTCGTGAATATCATAACCTTTTCCGGAAATAATATAGAATAGGGCCGAATTCATATGGCCGTGTCGTTGACCGGTTCCGCCGGGTGCGATAACGGATACGTGCGTTTCGATTGATTGGGCGATGTCAGTTCGTTGGGGGTTAATGATGGGTTTGTCGAAAAATTGAGGCCCGCCTTTCCATGCCCAGTCTGTCGATTTATAGACCCGAGGTTGGTCCATGAGGCCTTGTTGTAGTTCGCCATAGGTCCCCTCTAAAGCCCTGACAAAAGTTCGTTTGCGTTGCCAGCGTTCCCAGACGACCTCTTTTGGTTGGTTATGTCCTGGCACTGCGTCCGCCTGCTTTGCCTCGGTTGGGCCCACGTTATCAGGGACTTCACCCATACGTTACAACTCCTTTTTTCTTTGTGCAGCAGATCATAGGTCTGCGATGTGTAGACGTCAAAACATGGCTACAAATTTAGGACTGAAAACCTGATTTTCATTTGATTATCACGCTGGAATTAGTGCGAAAAAATACGATAACGTCGCGTTTTATAATGGGTTTTTATTCAACTAATTTTCGCGCATTTTTGATTATTTGCTCCTCCTAGCCCGTGTTTAATTGTTGGGCTCGCCAGAGTCGCGATCAGGGTTTATTAGAAATGCCGCCTTCGCCACTCCAATCTGGTGGGTCAGTCGCTTTTATAGTGCGTCCATCCTTGACAAGCTCTTTTATTAGCCCCGCGAGCGGAAACGATTTATTTTCGCCATCCATTAGTTTTTCCATCATCTGCATGTCCTTTAACGCCCACGTAAAAGTCATGCGGTCCCAGTCCCGAAGCGCCGCACTGTCACCAGAACTCATCATCAGTGCATTTCTAAGCTTTGGTAAATCGATACCCGTTGATTCGGCAAGCCGGCCCGCTTCAATAAGCGCACACCCGTTTACCCAGAGAAGGTAATTATTCATCATTTTGGCAACCTGTCCGTGGCCGACGCTACCCATATGTTCTATGTCTGAACAAAACGTTTCGAAAATTGGTCGCGATCGTTCGACCACTGTATTCGTGCCACCCACCAAAGCGAGAAGGGTGCCGTCGTCGGCCGCCCAGCGACCTCGCGCAATGGGCGCATCCAGAAAACCCACACCTTTTTCTTCGAATGTTTGCGCCAAGTCTTGGACAGCGCCTACGGACGCTGTCGAACACACTGCTACGGCATTACCCCTTGTAATACCCTGGAGTACACCTTCGGCCCCCGTTAGACACGCATATACCTCCGGTTCGAAGCCGACCCCCACAATCACGTAGTCGCTTTGCTCCGCGACCTCTCTTGGGCTTCGCGCAGCAATTCCCCCTGCCTCAATTGCGCTCTGTAACTGGTCTTCACGGACATCATACACCGTCACATCATAATCACTGTTTTTCAGGTGTTTTAGGATGGCGAGACCCATTCGTCCGGGCCCAATTATCCCAACGCGATCTTTTTTCAAAGTTTTTCCTATCTCTACAATGTTTTTAATCCATATATAGTGTGAGCAGCTTTTTTTGAGACGTACCCTTGCTTAACGTCTTCGATGATACGCGCCGAGTTTCGCGCTTTCGGGTCTCCGTAACCGCCGCCTCCCGCACTTTCGAGAAAAAACGTATTTCCCGCTTCAATTTCAAATTTTCCAGCTGAGGGTGTCACCTTTTCCTCTGGTGTTCCAACGTGAATTACGAACTTGCTTGCGCCACCGTTTTTGCCCCCATCAGCACCCGGAGGTGGATACTTATAGCGGTCGTAGCGTCGCACTACAGTGCAATCCTGATCGACTTCGTAGCGTCTTCTGAAGCCAACCCCACCGCGATACTCTCCGGGCCCACCTGAATCAATGACCATATCGAATTCCGCGATACGGCATGGATACTCACTTTCTATTATTTCAATCGGGGTGACGTGAAGGTTGGATAAATGGGTGGCTGTGGCGTTGCAGCCATCGTTGCCGTATCCGCCGCCATAGGCGGAACCAAGGATCTCGTATTGCAGGGTGTTGTGGCCGGGGCGCCCGCCCTGGTGCCAATTTATAGACAGTGACCCGGAAGAACCCGAGCCAGCGATTGTCCGTTGCGGGTTAAAGCTCGATAACGCTTCCAAGATAACGTCGGTAAGTCGAAGGTTTGATTTCTGATATGATGATACAGGTGCTGGTGCCTCTGCGTTAGTAATGGTCCGTGGGCCATATTTGAGTTTCACCACATCCCGCATACCGTCATTGAACTGCATCGTGGGGCCAAGGCATCCAATAAGCGAATAAAATACACAGGCCTCCACCATTGAAGGCCGTAGATTGATTGGTCCCTTCGCTTGCGGCTGCGAGTTAGAAAAGTCGAAAGTAATGTCTTTGCCCTTTTTCACAATATTAACCGCGAAATAAACACCTTTATCCATTTCCACGCCATCATCGTCCATATAACCATGCGCTTCAGCTTCGCCGTCCGGTAAGGCGGCGATAGCTGTTCGCATTTCTTCAGCGGCACTATTCAGAATAGCGGAAAAAGAATCTTTGACCGTTTCTGTACCAAATCGGTCGCAATGTTCCTTTAGGCGTTTAACCCCCATTTCCGTCGCAGCAATTTGTGCGCGGACATCCCCTCGAACTAGTTCAGGTTGTCGGCTGTTAGCAAGTATCAGCCGTTCAAGGTCGTGGTCATAGTGCCCTTGTGCCGTTATTTTGGCCGGCGGTACTATTAAACCCTCGTGATAAATCTCTGTTGAATTAGCCGACGTGGAGCCGGGATTTGTTCCGCCGATATCTGCTTTGTGAGCACAACTTCCGGAAAAACCAATAAGTTCATCATTGGCGAAAATTGGCGCTATAAATGCCATATCGGAAACGTGGGGAACGCCCGCTTCATAAGGATGATTAGAGACGATAACGTCACCATCTTTAAGGCCGACTTCAGAATATATTTCTAAAGCGCGTCCCACGAAGTGTTTGTAAAAAGGAGCATGAAAGAACATTGGGGGCGGTACAATGAGGCGCCCAGTTTTATCAAGTATGACGCACGAAAAATCTCGACTTTCGCGGATGATTGTTGAATAGCCAGACCGATAAAAATGGTAATGCATTTCATCGACGAGGCTTGCCACTTTGTTTTTTAGAATCTGTATAGTTATTGGGTTTAGTGCCATTAATTACGCCCGCGTCAGTATAAGATTCATTAAAGTATCGACACGACCTAACCACCCCGACGGTATTACAGTTGTACTGTCGATTTGCTCTACAATGGCTGGACCCATTAGCACTGTACCCGGGGGTAATTTGCTTCGGTCCCATATTTGGGTTTTTGTAGTATTGTCAGAGGTGAACCAAACATCGCGTATTCCTTTTTCTGCGATTTGGGGGGCGGTTGCTTCAATAGTTTCGTTTTCGGGTACAGGTTTGTATTTCGGTACTTTAACTCTAACACGTACCCGGTAACTGACTATTTCTACCGGCTTTTCTTTTGCGGCATGCCCGTGAATGCGAGCATGGATCCGATCAAAACGGTCCCGGGCTTCGGCCATCCCAGCCTCGTCGAGACCACTGGTGGTTTTAATCCCGTCGAGGGACACTCGTAGCTCGTATCCCTGTCCAGTATACCGCATATCAAATTCTCTAAGGTAACTTGCCTCCGAGCGTTTCATTCCTTCGTTTTCAAGTTCTAAGCCGCCCCGCTCCTGAAGCTCGCAAAAAATCTTCTCGGCATGTTTAGGGGATACTTGAGCAAGTGGTCGTAGTTCTGAACGTATATAGTCGTGGACCACGTCTGTACAAAGAAGACCTAATGCTGAAAAAGCTCCGGGCCGGGCAGGTACTAGGATACGCTCCATACCAAGTTCTTCGGCGACTGGTGCCGCATGAACAGCCCCGGCACCTCCAAAAGGTAACAACGTAAATTCTTGCGCATCCACGCCCCGTTTTGCGCCAAAAATTCGGACCTCATCAGCCATCCGCATATCGACAATCCGTCGTATACCAACCGCCGCTTCGATAGAGGTCATGCCTAACGGTTTACCAATTTTGCTTTCCAGCGAGTTTAGAGCCGCATTTGAGTCCAGCGTTTGGGTGCCGCCAAGAAAATAGTTGGGATTAAGGAAACCGCATACCAAATCGGCATCTGTCACCGTGGGGTCTTTGCCCCCTTTATTATAACAAATGGGGCCAGGGTCTGCGCCCGCACTGCGTGGCCCTACTGCGAGTAATCCACCTCCATCGACCCAAGCAATTGAACCGCCGCCGGCAGATATAGTAGTAAGGTCCAAGGCTGGCACGTCGAGGCGTCGCCGAGCGACCTCACCCTCAGTGACTTCGAGGGGGCTACCCCCCTCGATAAAAGCAATGTCACAAGAGGTGCCGCCCATATCAAGGGTGACTAAACCCGTCTCCGCTTCCGTGGGGGCTAGGTATGCTGCAGCTTGCGCACCCGCAGCGGGTCCTGAAAATAGTGTGTAGACAGTCTTTCCGCCAGTGATTGCCGCGGTAAACGGCATGACCCCGCCATTGGACTGCATTAAGAAACGTTGTTGTGTCTTTACGCCCCCTTTATCAAGTCCATCCGATAAATCTTTTATGTATTTAACGAGGACTGGTTCCAAATAAGCGTTCAAAAGTGTGGTCGACATCCGTGGCCATTCGCGAATTCGAGGCAGGACGTCGGATGACAATGAGACATGGGCGTCGGACCACTCCTCAAGTATCAAGTCTCGTGTCCGTCGTTCGTGCTGTGGGTTCATGTAAGAGAACAGATAGACTACAGCAATAGAGTCTACGTTTTTGTCTTTTAGTTCCCTCGCTGCGTGTCTGATATCGTCGTCATTAAGCGGTTGGAGTTCATTGCCTTCAAAATCGAAACGGCCCCGGGCTTCAAAAGTCAAACTTTGCGGGGCTATATGGACTGGCCGCTGAAAAAAATAATCAAAGGGGTTTCCGTCGCGCGCTTGCTGTTGGATTTCTTGGATTGCACGGTACCCCTTGGTGATAATCATGCCTACCTTCGCGCCACGCATTTCGAGCAGCGCGTTTGTGGTAATTGTTGTTCCATGGGAAAAGAATTCGATCGTATCCGGTTTTTTTCCTTGATTAATAAAGTGGTTGACACCTTGAAGCACGCCCAAGGCGGGGTTAGAGGGGGTCGAGGAAACTTTTTCTATCTCTACGGATCCGCTTCCAATATCTAACAAAACAAGGTCGGTATGGGTTCCCCCGACGTCAACGCCAAGACGGTAAGGACCCGTCATTTAATGTCTTTGCGTTTGGCTGGACCTGCAAATGACGCCATCGCCATCGTCCCTCCATCAACGAAAAGATTCGTTCCAGCTATAAAAGACGCGTCGTCAGATGCAAGGAACAGAACGGCTTTAGCTTGTTCGTCGGGCTCACCAGGTCGCCCCACGAGGTTGTTTACTTTGCGATTTCTATCAAAAATAGATTGACCAACTGGTGATCCGGTCATGTTAGGGGAAACTTGGTTCACGATTATCCCATATGGAGCAAGTTGGACGGCTAACGACTGAGTCAGGTTAAAGACCCCACCTTTGGCTGCTGTATACGCGAGAGCTGTTGGCCGGCCCTTAAAGCCTGAAGTGGAGCCAATATTAATTATTTTTCCACCACGATCATTTGCCACCATCCAACTAGCGACCTGTTTGGTTACATAGAATGGAGACGATAATGTAATGTCTATCGTTTTGCGCCATTCTTCCTCAGTCAGTTCGAAGATATCCTTGTTGTCAGAAACCGCGACATTGTTGACCAGGATATCAACCCCATCAAAAGCTTCGACAGTTGAAGAAACCATCTTTGCGATATCGGCAACATCTGATACGTCACATTTTATAGAAACGGCTTCACCACCGTCATCTTTTATTCTTCGTGTAACGGAATTCGCCCGCTCTTCGTCCATATCGACGACTGCGACGCGTGCTCCCTCCTTGGCAAAAAGGACAGCAATTTCTTCGCCGATATTCCGCCCGGCACCCGTAACGATGGCAGCTTTATTAGCCAGTTTCATTCCTATTTTCTCCCTATTTTCCCTGTAGCGGGATTCATCTATAAGAAGACAATAAACTTAGAATTCAAGGGAAAATCAAGAATGGGCGAATTCGACGTTGGTCAACCGATGCCGCGCACGGAGGACCCGAGGTTGTTAACAGGTGGTGGTCGCTATACGGATGACTACAATCTTCTCCGCCAATTGCACGGGTTCGTTGTTCGGTCACCGTATGCTCATGCCGATATCGTCGGTATCGATATATCTAAGGCCGCAAAAATGCCTGGCGTAAAAGTAATTTTGACCGGCCAAGACTACCGTTCTGACGGATTGGGTGACCTCAAATGCGGCGCCAGGTGGAATGAAAATCAGTACCAACCTCCAAATCCTCCACTTGCCCTTGGGCGCGTTCGTTATGTTGGAGAAGCGGTAGTTTTTATCGTTGCTGACACAATCGGACAAGCTAAAGATGCGGCTGAAGGTGTGCTAGTGGACTATACGCCCCTGCCTGAAAATGTGCTTACGGCAAAAGCGATGGAAGGCGGGACGCCCGCCGTTTGGGATGAACGTCCAAATAACGAATGTTTTTACGAACAAAGAGGTTACCCCGAAGAGACGAGGAACGCCTTTCAAAAAGCAGATGTCATAGTCGAACGAACATTCCATATAACGCGCACAATCACTAATACAATTGAACCCCGTGCGTACCTTGGTGACTACAATGAAATGGATAAGCGTTACACGTTGTATACCGGGTGCCATTATCCACACAAGATCCGTGAGCAGTTGGCCACGGAAATCTTTGATATTGCGGAACAGGACGTTCGCGTAGTCGCGGGAGATGTGGGGGGCAGTTTTGGACTGCGTGGCAGTGTCTATCCTGAGCAGATACTGGTGCTATGGGCCTCCGCTCGAGTAGGTTCCCCAGTCAAATGGTTATCGGAACGAACTGAGGGACACCTCAGTGATTATCAAGGTCGCGACAATTACTCCATTGCCCGCCTGGGAATGGATAACGACGGTAACTTTCTTGCGATGCATGTTCGTACTTTGGCGGCACTCGGAGCGTTTGTAACCACCGGTGGAAACGGCCCGCCTATAAATAACCTTGGGACTCTCGCTGGTACCTACGTTACCCCCGCAATCCACGTCGAAGTCTCGGGTGTTTTCACGAACACCACTCCCACTTCGCCGTACCGCGGCGCGGGACGGCCGGAGGCCGCCTACATAATAGAGACCCTCGTGGAGGAGGCCGCAAAAAAACTGGCAAGGGATCCCGCGGATTTGCGGCGGCAAAACACTATTTCTCCTGGTAGCATGCCTTTTAAGACGGGATTGGTCTTTACTTACGATTGTGGTGATTTTGAGAAAAACCTAGATGATGGGTTGAAAATGATCGACTACGCGGGTTTCGAGAAACGCAGACAGGAATCTGCGTTGCGCGGAAAACTTCGCGGCATGGGCATTTCGAACACCATTGAACGTGCTGGTGGCCCCTCAATGGAGGAGGCAACTGTGAGAATAGATAAAACTGGTAATGTCACAGTGTTAGCGGGGACAATCAGTCAGGGCCAGGGACACGATACGGTGTATAAACAAATTGTCTCAGAAGCGCTCAGTGTGCCCGTAGACCAAATACGGGTGCGTGAAGGTGACACAGATTTGCAAGGTATCGGAGGTGGTACTGGCGGGTCTCGGTCGGCGACATGTGGAGGCTCCGCCGTACTGCGCGCCACGGAGGCGGCTGTCGAAAAAGCGAAATTACTGGCGGCGTTCCAACTTGAAGCCGATGTCGAGGACATAGTGTACCAAGATGGATGTTTTACGATTGTCGGCACCGATCGATCAATGAGCCTCGCGGAAGTTGCCAAGGCGTCATACGCTCCCGGGAAACAGCCCGTAGGGGTTAATGCGGGTATAGATGAACGAGCAACCTTCTCTCCGACGACCGCAAACTACCCAAATGGGACACACGCATGCGAAATAGAGATAGACCCTGATACCGGAGATATAGAAATCCTCGCATATGTAATTGTTGACGATGTTGGCACTGTATTGAACCCATTGTTGCTCAAAGGACAAATACATGGTGGTGTAGCCCAAGGTGTGGGCCAGGCATTTATGGAGAGAGCAGTATATGATGAGGCAGGACAAAACCTAGCGGGCTCCTTTATGGATTATGCAATGCCACGGGCACAGGATTTTTCGATGTTTGATGTCAAATCCAATCCCGTGCCGACCGCACAAAACCCCCTCGGTGTGAAGGGGGCGGGAGAAGCGGGTACTGTAGGGGCATTACCTGCAGTTATGAACGCCGTGAAAAACGCACTTGGAGGAGCTGGTGTAGAAACGTTTGAAATGCCTGCGACGCCAGAACGCGTTTGGCAAGCATTGCAGGAGGCGCGCGCCGCTTAGTGAGCAAGACTGCAAATTCTGGAGCTTCTTATGACTGAAACCAACAATCTTAGTTTTGTAGCGTTTATTTCCGAACTTCGGGCTCTATGGGGCAGAGGAAATACGGAAGGGACGTCCCACTGGCAATCTGTGCGGACCTGTCTAGGAAAACTTATAAAAGATATAGAGTTGCAGGAAGCCAGCTCTAATTGGCCAGGAAAACGCGGTGAAGAATTAATACTTTATCACGACGCGGATTATGGGTTTTTTGTTGGTGGTTTGGTGCGGCCACATCAACATGATGCTAGGCCACACGATCATGCTCATACATGGACAGCTTACGGGGTTTTATTTGGTCGTGAAAAAACAACACTTTTTGAGCGGACCGACGATATGTCTATTCCCGGAACAGCAATAATAGAAGTTTCCGAGGAATATGATGCCCCACAGGGGCATGTGGACCTTGTGCCCCCATGGAAAATTCATGCTGAATCGAATTACGGGAACCGGTCGGTAGCGATTACAGTGCGCACTGAGAAGCCTGGTGGTTACGCCCAGAATCTTTTTTTTCCAGAAACAAACAAAACAGACCGCTCTCATCGAGGTTTAAAACTAATTCCGTTTTCGCTAATAGTTTGATTGGTAACAAACTTGCTTGGAGAATTAGGGGGCGTCTCCTTCAACGGTGGTTCTGTATAAGTGTCTGATATCGGGATAAGAATAGCCACCCGTTGCTCGGTGATTGGTGCAACGATTGTCCCACATCACGACATCTCCCTCTTCCCAGAAATGTCTATAGCGGAATTTTGGTTTGATCGAATGGGCGATTAGTTCGTCCAAAAGCTGTTCACCCTCTTGTGCATTTATTCCCTTGAGCCCTATTGTGAAACGGGGTGAGCAAAAAAGAGACTTGCGAGAAGTCTCAGAATGTATGCGAACAAGAGGATGTTCCACGTCGGGTATTTCCAGTTCTTGGCGTTTATAAAATTCTATCGCGTCCTCGCGTTCGCCAGAAATCATCGCACGTTTGTTCTTTAATTTGCTTATTGAGTGGTGCCCTCGGAGAAATTTGATTTTTTCTTTGGTTCCTGCAGGCAACGTTTCATACGCAGCGTACTGATTAGTGAAGTCTGTGGCGCCTCCCGTGGAGGGGTTTTTTAAAGAGTAAAGAATAGTACATTTCGCGGTACGTTTCTTAAACTGATGGTCGCTATGCCATGTGTCCCCGGCATCGATTACTCCTAATTGGTTTCCATCTTTGTCAACATCGTTAGAAAGCACCAAAATCTTTGGGTGAGATTTGAGGGTAAATTTGAGATTATCGTGAGGCAGAACCTCGCCGAAACACTCAGAAAACTTTATAAGCTTGATTGCCGTTAGCGTTTGTCTGCGAAAACATAGAACTTGGTGTTTCAAAAACGCTGCATTTATTTCGGTGAAAAGTGAATTGCTCAGCTTGGCTAAGTCAACGCCCGTAACTTCAGCTCCGAGTGCATCACTAAGTCTGCGTATTTTCATCAATTTATTAGATTTTTACGCTGTTTTTTGTAACTCTGCCGGGTTTTGGTTTTCTGTAGCGATAAGCTCATCCATTAATTTGCGCACTTGTATATTCGGCGCGTCAGAATTTACATCAATTTCCTTAGCATCTGGCATTGAAGACATTCGCATTTGCTGTGCATTCAAAATTTCTCGGTCTTCCTCAAATACGGCCGTGAATTGATTTCGATAAATTTCATCCCATTCGGGTGAAGCGACCTTAAAGTGGCGCGAATGGGCATAAAAATAATGCGAGGACGTCTCCGTTTCCGGTGTGGGCATGTTCATTACCTTCATTTCAACGCCGATATCCTCCGTGACCTCGCCTGGGCCCGCCGGTGACCCCATTTTTACGGTGCCTGCGTGATTGACAATATAACCTGGCATATCCGAAGTCGTCACAAGGAAGCGGTCAACATTTCCATCGAAATTACCCGCTTTTTGATAGAACGGGGCGGGCGGCCGGTCCCTCACTAAACGTGCCATTTTAATGCTGCGCGGGAAACGTTCTGTCTTGGCCGGAAAGTCGACAATTGCGTCGGTCCCGATGGAAGACAGGTGGACATAACTGAGATGTGTAACGTCAAAAAGGTTGTCTGACACCAACAGATAGTTCGCGTCGACATGCATAGGTTGACCCCCACGCCCAGGGATCATCTTCCATTCAGGACTGTCAAGCCACCACCAATCAGGCAAAAGGTTTTTATCGGCCTTGGACGGGTCCCCTGTCCATATCCAAATCATTCCCCAGCGTTCCACCACGGGATAAGAGCGCACTTTTGCTCCTGGCGGGATCTTTGATTGACCGGGTACCTTCACACATTTACCGGATGCATCGAATTCCAGCCCGTGATAACCGCACTGAATGTGGTTTTCCAAAACTTTTCCCATCGAGAGCGGCAGTGCACGGTGACAGCATCGATTTTCAAGTGCTGCTACACCGTTTGGCGTTCGGAACAGGACGACTGGCTCATTGAGTATTACACGCGAGAACGGACTGTCTGAAACTTCGGTATCCCAGGCGGCGACGTACCAAGCATTCTTTAGAAACATCAATTACCTCCGAACCTGTGTTGGAAAATCGTGACCAAGGCCAGGCCTTTTTCTCGACGTTATCTTCTTCGCAGAAATCATACACAATTTAAAAGAATAAAATCAATTAGGGTATTACTTAAGACATCACGGTCCCGCCATCGATAGCAATTGTTTGGCCCGTAACAAAGGCACTCGTATCCGAAGCAAGCCACATGACGGAGCCAACCATGTCTTTTGGATGGGCATTTCGTTTAAGGCTTTGATCGTTTTTGATCACCTCAAGAGCACCTTCAGTTTTTTCACCAAAAAACTCCGCTGTACCCTCGGTAACGACTGCAGTCGGAGCAATAGCGTTTACTCTAATGTCATACCGGCCAAGTTCTCGAGCCAAGGCCCTGGTCATGCCGATCACAGCGGCTTTCGATGTAGTATAATGCAGGGCAAACGGAAGCCCGTAAGTTGCGGCCAAAGACGCCACGTTAACAATTGAGCCTTTCCCTTGGGCTCGCATATGTGGAACGGTTGCCTTGCAACAATTCCAAATACCCTTGACGTTAACATTCATCGTTCGGTCCCACTCGTCTTCGTCGAGTTGATCGAAGCGCCCTCCGGTTAGACCACCATATAGGGCTGCATTGTTTATAAGCGCATCAATTTGGCCAAACATGTCAACAGCCTCGTCTGCCATTGCGGTGACAGTAGTCATGTCGGTAACATCCAGTCTAACACCGATAGCGGTCCCGTTATCAGCGTGAATTTGTTCAACTGTTGGCCCGCAATCAATTATGTCACCCACGACGACTTTTGCACCGAGGCTGGCTGCCTCTAAGGCATAGGCTTGACCTAACCCGCGACCACCACCGGTCACTATTAACACTTTGTCTTGAAGCATCTTTTCATCCTGTTTCAATTCAAGGCGGTCCTACGCATCTTCAGCTTTAGGCCGACTACCGTCCAAATATCTAAACCGCAGATTGAGGCGATATCGGAAATGGGCAATCTTGTCTCTCGGAGTAACACCCGAGCGTGCACAAGCGGATCGCGCCGGCGATTGTTTCGAGGTGCTTGCCATGCCTGTCTAGCTTCTCTCTTCCTTTGTCGACGCTCATTTGCGTCTAGACCGCGCGCATAGGCCGCTTCTAATGCTTCTTCATGGCGTGCCTTTTCGGTCCGTGCCCGGTCTTCAACATTTCGGTAAAACTTAGATATTTCTGAAAATGTTTGTTCACGGGCATTAGCCTCAGCCTCCGCTTCCTGAAACACAGCGTTAAATTGTGCTCGTTGTTTTGTATTTTGCATCGGTTCACTACCAAACCGTGCAGCTTCTTCTATTGTCATATCGTAACGGCGGGCGATGCGTTCCGCAGCGTCTAACGCATTGCGCCGTTCACCTTTAAATGGGCTTTCCTTAGCCATTAAAAGTAAATTTTTAAAGCGGTCATGCTCCGTTGATGTCATGCTTTTTGAAATCGATCA
>CAZOHS010000019.1:26155-28619 GCA_964579285.1 uncultured Rhodospirillaceae bacterium
TTGCGGATACGGTGGGCAACGGTCTCCGCCGTTTCGATGTTTTCTGTGCTGAGGTCAATGACACCTAAAATTATTTTCTTAGTCGGCAATGTTTTAAGCACATTAAGGTTTAATTCAGACTGCGCGGTTTCAATGGAAATTTGATCGGCAGAACAGTCATTTAGTTCAGGGAGAAAGGAATATCCCTCTGGCCGTTCGTGGACAACATGCGCGTATCCAAAGCAGAGATGGACAGCAGTCTCTCCATTTACACCCTCCAGTGCGCGGTTAATAGCTTTTACCGCATATTCCTTTGCAATTTCGGGTCGCGCTTGCATATAAGGCTCGTCAAGTTGGACCACGTCGGCGCCCGCGTCGAAAAGGTCTTTGATTTCTTCATTGACGGCCGCAGCATAATCCATTGCCGCAGCTTCGTCTGTCTCATAGTGATCATTTTGAGCTTGCTGGGTCATGGTGAATGGTCCTGGGAGCGTAATCTTGACCCGTCGGTCCGTATTCGCTTTCAAAAAAAGAACGTCGTCCACCTCAATAGGTGTTTTGCGATGAATGGGACCTGCGATTCGGGGTACTGGGTTCGGATGGCCGGTGCGATCGATTGCGGTTCCAGGCTTGTCGATGTCTATGCCACCTAAAGCGGTCGCTACGCGATTGGAATAGCTCTCGCGGCGGACCTCTCCGTCTGTCACTATATCAATTCCGGCACGCTCCATGTCGCGAATTGCGAGAATTGTGGCGTCATTTTGGGCATCGTTAAGGTGCTCTTCACTGACGCGCCACATTTCGCGGGCTCTTACTCTTGGGGGAAGGCGACCCTTTAAATTATCCCGGTCTACCAACCATTCAGGCTGTACGTAACTGCCCACTACCGTTGTTGGAAGAACTTTTTCAGTCATTTTTCACCTTTTCACTCTCTTCAAATTTTAGGGTAACGTTCCCGTCATTTGATTGTACCGATCTGTAGAAGCATGAACGGTAACCTACATGACATGCACCTTCTTTTTCGGGAATTACGAGTAATTGCAGGACATCCTGATCACAGTCTGTTCGGATTTGGATTATTTTTTGAATTTGGCCGCTCGTGCCACCCTTATGCCACATTGCGTCGCGGCTTCGGCTCCAATACCAAGCTTCGCCGCTGTCGATTGTACGTTTTAATGCGTCAGAATTCATCCAAGCAACCATCAACACTTCTTTTGTGTCAGCGTGCACCGCTACTGCGGGGATTAACCCATCGGTATTAAAGCTCGGCGCAAATACCGTTCCCTCTTCGCGTTCAGCTTTGGTTAGCTTTTTATCAATTAGGTCATATTTGTAGGTTTTGGCCACAATTAACTCTGTCGGATCATCGCCAAGAATTCGCGCCGCGTTGAAGGGTCGTTTCGGAACGCACCCAGCATATGACTCGTCACAGTGTCGGCACCAGGTTTATGCACGCCACGTGTTGTCATGCATTGGTGACTTGCTTCTATCACAACGGCAACGCCCTGAGGTTTTAGTACGCGATCAATTGTTTCTGCTATATCGACCGTCATTTTTTCTTGTATTTGCAATCTCTTAGAAAAAATTTCAACCACACGCGCTAATTTACTTATACCTACCACGCGCCTGTTGGGTATATATGCTACGTGTGCTTTGCCAGTAATAGGGACCATGTGATGTTCACAATGCGATTCCACATCAATATCGCGAATTAACACCATTTCGTCGTAACCACCGGTTTCCGCAAACGTTTTCATCAGGACTTCGTCGGGATCAAGATGATATCCGGAGAAGAACTCGGCAAATGATCGGACCACGCGCGACGGTGTTTCACGCAAACCTTCGCGGTCAGGGTCGTCACCTGCCCACCTTATCAAGGTTTTTACCGCTTCCTCCGCGTCCGCTTTTGATGGTCGGCGGGTGTTAAGTTCTGCATCAACTATCGCGTCCATTCCTACTCTCCTTAAAGATTATTATACGCGGGTCTCCGGAATAGGGCGACCCCGCGTTATTTTATTGAGGTAGGACCAAACATTGCCAAAAACCAGACTACTTTCTTCGTTTTTAATTTAAAATGCATCAGTTTCAATTCCTCAATAGGAACCCGGTCCTTGAAAGCTGGGTAGAGGCCCGATAACCTGGTACGCTAATTAGCCCAAAGTGAAGTAATGACATCGAAAATCAAATCTAAAAAAAAGGTTCCCGTGTATTGTTATCAGTGCGTTGCGGGTCCCGATCTAATGCGGGTAGAGATTGAAGATGGGGTCGCGACAAGGATAGAATCTAACTACGATATTACAGAAAAGCACCCTGGTGGGGGCCGGGTCTGTGTAAAGGCATACGGCCTAATACAAAAAACCTATAATCCAAATCGTGTCATGTCGCCCATGAAGCGGACAAACCCGCTCAAGGGGCGGGACCAAGACCCACGCTTTGTAGCAATTTCATGGAAGGACGCTCTGGATACCGTAGCCCAGCGTATGCG
>CAZOHS010000020.1:0-28202 GCA_964579285.1 uncultured Rhodospirillaceae bacterium
CTTCGTTGTGATAGGAAGATGCAGGGTATTCCCGCTTGATTAAAGGAAAGATTATGGACGTCGGGGCGACGGTAAATCCACAAAACATTCCTCTTAAAAAGTTTCAAAATCCCCGCGTTACTGCCGACGGAAAACTACGCGCGGTAGTGGGCCTTAAAAAGCTGCAAATGCTTTGGATAAATACGGGAACGCTGTGCAATCTCTCATGTGCTAATTGCTATATTGAATCGAGTCCAACCAATAATCGCCTGGCCTACATTACTACGTCAGAAGTGCGATGTTATTTGGATGAAATAATCGAAGAAAATCTTGGGACCCGGGAAATTGGGTTTACAGGTGGTGAACCGTTTATGAACCCAGAGTTCATAGAAATTCTTGACCTTTCACTATCGCGCGGTTTTTTGACCCTCATCCTCACAAACGGCATGAAGCCTATGCAGAAAGCCGGAGACAAGCTCATATGCCTCAATGAGCGATATAGTGATCAACTTACCGTGCGACTGTCCCTTGACCACTATGAGAGTTTTTATCATGAGATGGAACGTGGTTCGCACACCTGGTCACCTGCCTTAGAAGGGCTCTCGTGGTTATCCCAAAACAATTTCAAAATCCGCATAGCAGGGCGAACATTCTGGAAGCAAACGGAAGCGGAATTACGTGAAGGTTATGCTGAATTATTTTCACATCTTCATCTTAAACTTGATGCGTGGGATCCTACTCATCTCGTACTTTTTCCGGAAATAGATGAAGACGCTGATGTACCAGAGATATCCAACGAATGCTGGGGACTTCTAAAGGTCTCACCTGAATCAATGATGTGCTCTTCCTCACGAATGGTCATCAAGCGCCGCGGTCTCGACACCCCTACCGTCGTTCCCTGTACCCTACTACCGTACGATGAACGTTTTGACTTGGGCAGCACTCTCGCCAGCAGCAACGTGCCAGTACCCCTCAATCATCCCCATTGCGCAAAGTTCTGCGTTTTGGGTGGAGGAAGCTGCGGTACAACCTAACGCAGGACTTCTTAAACTATTCCACGCGTGATTTCTGATTTGTTTTATTTTATAAGTTTTTGGAAAGCCATTCGATCATTTTCGTGAATGAATCTGAGGTCGCGGCAGCGCGATACGCTTGCGGATTGGTGAAATTTTGAAACGCGTGTCCGCACCCTGGATAAGAGTGAAACTCGTGTTCTACATCTAGTTCGGTGAGACGATCCTCAATCTTGGCGACATCCTCAGGTGATGGGTTTTCATCATCGTCACCAAAAAAACCTATTACGGGACCCCTCAAACTTTCTAACTTTTCAAAGGGAGTTTGCTT
Organism: uncultured Rhodospirillaceae bacterium; assembly: GCA_964579285.1. GTDB lineage: Bacteria > Pseudomonadota > Alphaproteobacteria > MPNO01 > UBA830 > JAYZQT01. Next base: position 1,324 of record CAZOHS010000020.1, read on the forward strand.
GGCATTTCCCCAAGTCTTAAACATATTCCCGCCGTAATAAACGACATTACATTTAATTGCGGTGATAGACGCCGCCCCGAGGAAGGACACACGACCTCCCATACAATGCCCTGCAATACCTAATCTTTTTGGATCTACCGAGGCAAAATTTGAGAGCAATGAAACGGTTGCATTTAGATCTGTAAGGATCTGACTATCGTCCAGCTGCGTCAGAGATTCCCGTGTATCCTCACCTTCCGGGCGGCGGTGGTGGAGGTTGGGAGCCGCAGCCACGTATCCATATCCCGCCAGGTCTTGGACAAATTTTGTGGTTGCCGCATCGTTACCCGCACGGTGATGAGCTACGACAATTGCTGGATGAGGCTCTCCGTCAAGCGGCTCATCAATAAACACCGCCATTTTGCTGCCATCGACGACCAATTCCTCCCAATGTGCATTGGAGCTCATTAGCCCCTCCTCTTCAATTTTTACAGTTAGTCAGCACAGTGAAACATTCATGCATCTGCACGAACACGGACATTTTTTTTCTGCTTTAACTGGGTATCTCGCCTTTCCCGCGTTGGAGGCAGTACTTGTTCGCGTTTAATGCCGCTTGCGAGCATCCATTCGGCAAAGGTTTCCGGGGCTGGGTCCCAGTTGCCGGGTTTCCAGTCATCGGTGAGAAAGTCCTCATCGCAAAAATATTCCGTGGAACCACCCGCTGGACATTCAAAATACCAAAAATAGCACGAAGATACGTGATGTCTTCCGGGGCCTACCGCTACCTTGTATTTTTTGTTTTGAAAGTATGTCCCCCCGGCAAATAGTTCATGAATGTCGTCCACGCCGAACGCCACATGATTGATAGAAGGCTTGTTATTTGCAGCCTCGAGGAAGAATAAGTTGTGATGGCCTCCGCGTGGAGAGGCACGCATAAAAATCCCCCTGCCCGTATAATAGTCGGACACCCTGAAACCAAGACGCTCGGTGTAGAATTTTTCCATTTTCTCGATGTCGGGTGCCATAAATACACAGTGACCAATATGAGAGGGAACTGCCCGCTTATGATAAGTCGCGCGAGCATTTATTCGACCGGCATTTGCCAATGAATTCATCGGTTGCACATTATCACGCAGTTTTTTCCGGCGCGTCATTCGAAAGGCAATGCCGAGGCCCATATCGTCTAGTGAGTGCAGTGTTCCATCAGCATCTATGGTAACCAAGCGATCCTGAGATAGTTCTCGCTTTATGCGATTGAGATCTTTCTTGGCTGTTACTCCCCAAACAATTTCTCGCACCGTCGAGCCTCTTTGGATCGCTTTCGGCAGGTCTTTTGCCGAGCGGGGACGGATAATAATTTCTGATCCATCTCGTGTTTCAAAAACTGATCCCAATTTTCGACCGGAAACCTTCTTTAAACCCCAATCAGAGAAGTAAGCATTGCATTTAGCCATGTTCGCGACACCGTACACCACGGCGTCAATACCATTCAGCGGCATTATCTGTCCCCTATTTAGCGACCTACCAACTACTGTAATTTAGAGCCAGTATTGTGTTGCGTCCAACCACAATATAGACGAGTGGACTGCGCAACGGCATATTGTTTTACACCCAACAGTAATAGGACCGTACTTTCAGTGTTACTTGGAGAAATTCTTAGGCTTGCAAGCCAACGCAATCCCCGTAAAACGGCGATAATCTCAGGGGAAAGCAAACTTTCGTATGCCGATTACGATGATCAGGCGAACCGCTTTGCAAATTTTCTCCTAAAAATGGACCTCCATGTTGGAGATCGGGTTGCATCCGTTCTCTATAACACCCCGGAGTATGGAATTACTCACTTTGGTAATGCGCGGGCGGGCAGCATACTCGTTCATATATCGCCAATGTATGCTGCGCCGGCCATTGCCCATATTTTGGATCGCACGAGACCACGTGTGATCGTCGCCGATATAGGCGTAGCTGCTAAGTTGGACCAGATCAGGGACGAGCTTGGCTTCGTTGAACACATCATTTTTGTAGGGGATGATTTTACGGAAACTCTGAACAAACACCCAACTACTGATCCTCAATTGAATTTGGATCCTAATGCCCCTGTCGCTATGACTTTCACCGGCGGAACTACGGGAGAACCTAAAGGGGCTGTCGTAAGTCATAACGCTCGTTATGTATCCGCCTGGACGACGGCACTCGAACACCAGATAACAGGTGCAGATATAGCCGGCGTCGTCACGCCGATGTTTCACGCTGTCAGCCTTATGATATGGTACCAGGCCACCGTCATGGCTGGCTGCACTTCTGTTATGTTTCGCAAGTGGGATGCAACGGATTTTATACAAAAAACAGAACAGCATAAAATCTCGACGGTATTTATGGTTCCAGTCCAGGTTCGTGATCTCCTCAAATCTGACGCATTCGATCAAAACCGATTAGCGACGCTAGAAAACATTGGCGTCGGTGGAGCCATGACACCGGAGGGGCTCATTGAAGAATGCCGTAGGGCCCTTCCGCGCTGCGGCTATACGGATCACTACGGGCAGTCTGAAACGGGTCCTTTGACCATCCTCAAGCCGTGGGAAACGGAAACCCACAAAGGCACTATTGGTCGTGCGGCAACTGGCGTTGATATTCGTCTGGTCGACGAAGAAGGGAATCCCGTTCCTCCGGGAACGATTGGAGAACTCACTTCCAGGGGTCCATTTCTAATGGAAGGTTATTTTGATAACGACGCAGAAACAAAACATTATTTCCGTAAAAATGATGGTTGGGGTTGGTCGGGCGACCTCGCAATCATGGATGAGGATGGTTTTATTAAGCTTGTGGGGCGCTCTAAAGAAATGATTATTTCGGGCGGAATCAATATATACCCGAGAGAAGTAGAGGTGGTTCTAGAGAGCCACCCGTCGGTTGAGGAGTGCACAGTATTTGGTGTGCCCGATGACAAATGGGGAGAAGCGCTAATCGCCTATGTCATTGAAAATGGAAACCCGCCAACTACTGAAGACGAGCTAACACAATTTTGTGGCGAACAGCTCGCCCGGTACAAACGGCCAAGGACCGTGATTTTCGTTCCAGAAATTCCGAAAACACCGTCCGGCAAGATACAAAAACCCCTCTTAAAGAAGGCCTACTTAGAGGGGAAAATACTCCCATGATATACGGTTATCAAATCGACGCATCCACACCCACCGCCTTGCTATAAACACCATGCCCCGATAGTCTGCAAATCATTAGGTACCGAAGTAATTTTTATGCCTTCTTATTTAAATAGTGCGATAGGGGACGATACAAGTAATGCAACTACAAGGAATAGAATTAGAGGTTGTTCGTAAGGGGGCAGGCCAACCGTTGCTGCTCCTTCACGGCGGCGGGGGCCCCATCGCGAACATGCCATTTGCGGATAAACTCGCCGAAAAATTTGAGATATTTGCCCCCACACACCCCGGGTTTTCTGGGAGCAAAATTCCCGACCATTTTACCCGGATTGATGATCTGGTCTTTCTTTATCTTGACTTATTAGATGAACTTGATCTCCAGAACGTTACGCTCATGGGTTTTTCGATGGGCGGTTGGACCGCTGTGGAACTCGCAACCGCAAATTCAAGCCGTCTTTCCCGTTTAATACTTGTTGATCCTGTAGGTGTAAAAGTGGGTGGCAGAGAAGACCGTGATATCGCTGATGTGTTTGCTCTGCCTCCCGAAAAACTCTCAGAATTAATGTTCCATGACCCATCTATGGCGCCTAATCCTGCCGATATTCCGGACGAGCAACTTCAGATTATCGCGGCCAACCGGACGGCACTTGGCGTGTACACCTGGGAACCATATATGCACAACCCGAAGCTGCCCCATCGCTTGCATCGGATTAAAATTCCAACCCATTTTATATGGGGAGCGAGTGACGGACTTGTAACTATCGATTATGGTCAAAAGTACTGTGCCATGATCAAAGGTGCCACGTTCAATATAATCGAGAAGGCGGGTCACTCGCCACAAATGGAGCAACCTGATACCTTTATCGACACCGTATTTGAAGTAACAGGCTAACAAAGGAGTAATTGCATGAAATCCTGGTGGTTTACAGAAGACTGTTACCCTCATCTTCCGGATCAAGATACATACCGATCGATCCGAGTTGATCTACCAAACAAATACTGTGAACCTGAAACGGCACATGAACTTTACAATCGATATCTCGATCTGTGGTGCGCGTGTGATGAAATCGGGTTGGAGATCATGCTTAATGAACATCATCAAACGGCGACATGCATGGTACCCGCAGCCCCAATATTGCTTGGTATACTTGCTCGACAAACTGAAAAAGCTCGACTCCTAATCCTTGGTAACCCCCTGCCAAATAGAAATCAGCCGGTGCGAGTCGCCGAAGAAATGGCGTTAGTAGATGTTATTTCCAAGGGACGTGTGGAGTGTGGTTTCGTGCGCTCGGTTCCGTACGAGGCCGCTGCCGCTAACATCCTTCCCTACAAAGGCACGGAACGTCTTTGGGAAGCTCATGACTTAATCATGAAGGCTTGGACCACCCATGACGGACCATTTAATTTCGAGGGTAAGTGGTACCATCATCGCCAGGTCAACATCTGGCCAAGACCATATCAGCAACCGCATCCACCGGTTTGGGTGACGATGGGGAGCCCGGGAACAGCGGTACCGGTCGCGGAGCACAAACATGTTGGGGCGGTCTTCCTCGCCGGTTATCCCAGAATTCGCGAAATATATAATGGCTATCGCCAGGCTTACTTAGACAAACATAATGAGCACGCACCGCTTGACCGGCTGGCCTATCTTGGGCTTTGCTTTGTCGGCGAAAACGAGCGGGAAGCCGAAGAAGGAGCACGCAAACTTCTCTGGTATATGGAGTCTAACAAAGTACCCCAAGAATGGAGCAACCCACCCGGATATCATCCACCACCGGTTTCAGCCACGGTAATGAAAGGCACGAAAGAGGGGTCCGGGGTGCCCCTTAATCCAACCCTTGATCAACAGATGGCAAGAGGAAATGTTTTTGCTGGAACGCCGGACCAAGTATATGAGCAGATAAAAGCTTTTTGGGAATATGCTGGCGGTTTTGGCCACATGCTAATCATGGGACAGGCCGGATTTTTGTCTGATGAGGATGCAGTCAAGTCTATGAAACTTTACTCAAACGAAGTTTATCCAAGACTTCGAGAGTTAACGAAAAATGCGGATCCGGCAGAGCTCTGGGAGAAAAGTAAAGCGATGGACGCAAAAGATGGCGTGGATTTAGGAACATTCGGCGTCGAATTCGTCCGGTAGATCAAACCATATCCAGAGTACCTTATACTATGCCGGATCTAAAAACCTGGTTCTTTACAGAGGATTGTTATCCTGACCTGCCACCGCAGGAAACGTATGAATCGATTCGCGTTGATTTACCTAACAAATACTGTGAACCGGAAAACGCTAGCCGGTTATATAATCAGTACCTTGATCTATGGTGCGCGGCCGATGAGATGGGTCTCGAAATAATGATAAACGAGCACCACCAAACCGCGACTTGTATGGTTCCTGCGGCCCCTATAATGCTTGGGATACTTGCCCGGCAAACAAAAAATGCACGCCTGCTCATCCTTGGAAACCCGCTCCCCAATCGTAATCAGCCCGTGCGCGTAGCAGAAGAAATGGCGCTGATCGACGTTATTTCTAAAGGGCGGCTTGAATGCGGTTTTGTTAGATCGGTCCCGTATGAAGCTGCCGCAGCTAATATTCTCCCCTACAAGGGCTCGGAGCGGCTTTGGGAAGCCCACGATCTGATAATGAAAGCATGGACCACGCATGATGGACCTTTCAGTTTTGAAGGAAAATGGTATCACCACCGTCAAGTCAATATCTGGCCGCGACCTTTCCAGCAACCTCACCCACCCGTGTGGATTACGACCGGAAGTGGGGCCAGTACGGAGCCGGTGGCTAAAAATGCACACGTTGCGGCAGTCTTTTTAGCGGGCTATTCACGGGTGCGACCGATATTTGACGCGTACCGTAAAAACTATCGAAAATTTCACGGAAAACATGCACCTCTGGACCGGCTGGCCTATTGCGGCCTGATCTATGTGGGCGATAATGAACGGAATGCAGAAGCCGGCGCTAATCAGCTGATGTGGTATATGCAGGCCAACAAAGTTCCTGAACATTGGAAAAATCCACCTGGTTATCACCCGCCGCCGGTTTCGGCTAACGTTTTGCGGGGCGCGCACGTATCCGGTTCCGGGGCTGCTTACAGTACAGAGCTTAAAGAGCACATGCGGCGAGGTAACGTTTTTGCAGGTACTCCAGACCAAGTTTTCGAGCAAATTAAAGCATTCTGGGAGTACTCGGGAGGTTTTGGTCACATGCTAATGATGGGCCAGGCTGGCCACCTAAGTGAAAAAAATACGTTGAGATCAATGAACCTTTTCAATGATGAAGTTTATCCTCGGCTCCGTGAACTAGCAGCCGCGTGGGATCCGGAGGAAGTTATGGAAAAACGCAAGACCATGCCAGACCAAGACCATGCGGATATCAATAATTTAGCAGTAGATTTCGTGAGGTAAAAAATGGCAGGTATACAATCTAAATTTGTAACAGTAGATGGAATAAATACGCATTATTTAGAAGCTGGAAAAGCCAGAGGTGAAGCTCCAACAGTCGCGTTATTGCATTCAGGGGAATTCGGTGGATGCGCAGAGATCAGTTGGGAATATACGATACCGGCTTTAGCAAAACATTTTCACGTCATAGCACCTGATTGGCTTGGGTTTGGACGAACAGATAAAGTATACGATTTTGCGGATCAACGTTCCCGCGTCTACAAACATATGTCCCGTTTCTACGAAGTTATTGGTGTCACAGAGGCGGACTTTATTGGAAATTCTATGGGTGGTTCCAACTTAGCCCGTATTATCGCCGACCCACCCTTAATCTTACCTGTTCGTTCCGCAATACTCTGCTCCGGGGGCGGTTTTACGCCGCTCACCGCCGAACGAAAGGTTTTGCTCGCCTACGATGGAACAGCCAAAGCTATGCAAGATGTTTTACACGCGATGCTGCATGACCCAAAATGGGGAGACGACCCCGATTACGTAGCGCGGCGCCAGGAAATGGCCTTAATGCCCGGTGCTTTTGAATGTGCATCGGCGCCACGTCTTAAATTACCTGAGCCGGAACCGCCAGAAGGCAAGGCACCCGAACAAGGATTTGGAATACCAGACAACACAGTCTATGAAAACGTCGAAATTCCTGTGCTGATCATCGCAGGAGAAAACGACCCCTTACGTGAAGCCAATTACTCAAACGACCTCGCCAATCGAATTCGAAATAACGAGCACCATGTGTATGAAAACTGTGGGCACTGTCCCAATATAGAGCACTCGGATAAATTCAATTCACATGCGATTGATTTTTTAAAACGTGTACATTCAAACATATAAAGCCGGCCATACATTCGTCCGGTAAAAACCGGTGGACGCCCGTGCAAACAGACGTCCACTTTAAAATTGACCAGTGTTTACGAAAAATTACCTGAGCAAACGATCACTCAAATAACCATCATGCAATTAGTGCATGATAATTCGCGCTATATTTCCGGATAAAATTAGGTATCCCTATTTACAGCCTCGAGACCCGGCCGATAGGTCTTCTTATCGAGAAACTCCTCCATTCCCCGTGCACGCGTATTCTCGTTATCCATAAAACGAAGTGCCTGGATTTTGGTCATTAAATATTCATATGCCTGCGGCACATCCATAGTACCAACATTTCGAATAGCCTGTTTGGTAAAGGCAAGGGCTACCGGGCTTTTTGACATTAATTCACGGGCAAGAGCGACTGTCTCTTCTCGGAGCTTTTCTGCTGGTACAGCTATATCGGCCAGGTTCATCTCTACAGCTTTCTTGCCATCGAACGTTCGACCGGTCATAGAATAAAACATCGCGTTTCTGAAAGGCATTTTATCAACAATCACCTTGGATACGATGCCACCGGGAATAATTCCCCAGTTTATCTCTGATAGCCCATAAACGGCATCTTCAGCCGTCACAACAAGGTCACAATTCGCCAAAGGAACAAATGCGCCCCCGAATAAATAACCATTCACCATAGCTATCGACGGCTTACGAGAGTTAGACAAAACATCCCATGACCAATGCTTGTTCGCTGTAAATGACTTGAACTGCGCTTCTGGATTGTTGTCGGTTTCTCTAAAATATTCCCGTAAATCCATACCCGCACTCCAGCTATTTCCCGCGCCCGTCAATACAATAACCTTCGCCGCTGGATCTGTTTCCAAAGCCATCAAAACTTCCTCCATCTCATAATGGAGTGTCGGATTCATCGCGTTTCTTTTTTCCGGACGATTGAAAGTAACCCAAGCAATCCCTTCTTCATCTATTTCGACGTCCACACAAGTTAAGTCATCACGAATAGCCATAAGTATCCCTCTCTGTATTTAGGTTTGAAATTAAGTTTTTCATATCACGATCGTAGTTGGCGGCGCTGGCGTTGGTAAAAATTGCAAACCAAACCTAGTGACCGAACCGCAGCGGTTGGTTCCACATACATAGGAATGCCCGCAGCCGCCATCTCAACACGACGGTCTCGCGTTGCTGTTGCCGAAAGCGCAATTAAGATATGCGGATATTTCTTTGCTCGGGCAATCAATCCGACTGAAAGCGGCTCCCAGTGGCGGTCGATCAACCCAAGATGCGTCATAAAGAGCGTCATGCTATCGTATCTACCGGATGCTAGTGCAATGTCCATGAAGTTAAGTGGTATATCCATATCCATCATCCCCGGCCCCGCGGTATCCATTGGGTTTAGAGGGGATGCAAAAGGTACAATACTTAATAATTGCTGTTTTTGTTTGGGATTTAGATCGGGCATCTTCAATCCAACCTGGTCCGCAACGTCCGCAATCAATGCGCCGGCCCCACCGGATATTGTCACAGCCCCAAAGTTTTCAGAGCCCGGCATAATATTAGGGGCAAATGCGGCCGTTATATCTGCAAGGTCTTCCAGTGACCGCGCACGTATCGCGCCAGACTGCCGCACTACGCCATCGAAGACCTCATCCTGCCCGGCTAATGACGCAGTATGAGACAACGTGGCGCGCGCGCCCAATTTGCTCGTCCCGGCCTTTAGGAGAATTACTGGCTTACCTGCCTGATCCGCACTGTTCAGGGCTTCTACAAATTTTCTACCCTCGGGCAGTCCCTCTAAATAAAGGACGATCGCTGAGGTTTGTTCATCTTGTACGAGCCAAGATATACAATCGGCAACATCAATGTCTGACTGATTTCCAGTAGTAACCCATTTTCCAATGCCTACTCCTCTATCACGTAACAGAACCATAAGATGAATACCGATCGCGCCGGATTGGCTTACAATCGCTGTCGTTCCTGATAAAGGAAAGCCATGTCCACCATAATGCTCAAATGAACTCGTAAATGTCCCGTAGAACTCCTTTGATCTATTAAATACGCCCATACAATTAGGTCCCAGTATCCGCATTCCACCTGCGTGTGCAATTTCAACGAGCCGTTTTTGTGCTGCGACACCCTTTTTTCCGAGTTCGGCATAACCTGCGGAAAACATCACCGCCACCCGAACACCGGCGTTAACACAGCTATATATTGCAGCTTCCGCAGAAGCTGCGGGAATCGAAATAATAGCGCAATCTATCGGACCCGGGATGTCCGCTATACTTGAGACAGAAGGTATACCTTGCACAAAATCAACATGAGGATTCACAGGGATCAATCGACCCGAGAAACCTCTCGTCTTCATATAATTTATAGGTAATCCACCAAATTTTCGTGGGTCCGTAGATGCTCCTATTACCGCTACGGTTCGCGGCAAAAAAAGGGGATCGAGATCCTGTTGGATTTGAGATATCTGGGAAATTTTTAATGCCAAATAAGATATTTTTGAAATCACGAGATTGACCTTCTTGCCCATCCAGAGCAAGAAGGCTCTACTAGGATAACAAAATTACACCGAGCTACAACATGCCTATTAGCTTCCGCACTGATAACGATGAGGAAAAAGCGTTTCGTTCTGATGTCCGCGACTGGATTTTTAAAACCCTGCCCGATGATTTAAAGGGTTGGTCGACACGTCCACCGTTTGACCGTGCAATGTGGTGGCACAAACAACTCTACGCAAAGGGTTGGGTCGCTCCGGCCTGGCCGAAAACCTACAATGGCATGCAAGCTTCTCTAAATGAGCAAATAATTCTCAAAGAAGAGCTAGCACGTGCGGGAGCACCTGAAATTTCGGCTCAAGGGATCAATCATGTGGGACCCGTGTTAATGACGTTTGGGACCGATCAGCAAAAGGAACGGTTTCTTCAACCAATACTGACCGGGGAAGAAACATGGTGTCAGGGTTATTCGGAGCCGGGGGCCGGGTCGGACCTCGCCAGTCTCCGAACAAAGGGTGACATCGACGGAGATGATTTTATCATTAATGGGTCAAAGATTTGGACTACGTGGGCTCATTATTCAGACTGGATCTTTGCGCTTGTACGAAGCGACCCCCATGCGCCCCGCAAACAAGCGGGTATAAGCTTTGTCCTGATCGACCTAAAAACACCGGGCATAGATATACGACCGATAAAAACAATCGCCGGAGACGATGAGTTTGCGGAAGTCTTTTTTGACGATGTTCGTGTTCCACTCTCGAACCTTGTAGGCGAACTGCATGACGGGTGGCGGGTTGCTAACGCGCTACTCGCCCATGAAAGGCTTGGAACCGCAAATCCTCAACTGCTTTTTGATGCGCTGGAACGCGTAAAAAAGGTCGCAGCTGCAACAGGGGCCTGGGACGACCCCTATTTCCAGGACCGGTTCGCAGAGATTGATATCGACACGGTGGGATTTTCCGCCATGTTTGCTCACGCTGCTGAAATCGCCAACGCAGAGCACTCGTTAGGCCTGGATGCGTCAATTATGAAAATTAATGGTACAGAGCTTCTACAACGAATAGCCGATCTGTTGCTTGATGCTGCAGGAAGTCACGGAGCGCTTACTGAGCGCGTGGAGACAGAATCCGGACCGATCGAAGTGGCGGCTCTATTTCTTCAAGTCCGGCGAGCAAGTATTTATGGTGGCTCAAACGAAATACAGCGAAACATTCTGGCCAAGAGGGTGCTCGGACTGCCAAACTGAAGGCGCATATTAGGCGTATTAGCAATTCTTTAGTTTGTATTCATCGAAAATTTTGATTTGAACACCGGATAAAACTTACTTTCGCTCACTACGGATCAATTATAAAAGAGAAGCGTAAATATCCATTTCTTTTTGTAGAAATTTCAATGGGCTTCATCTATTCACGGTTTCAGCCGTAAACAACCAAATGACTTTTTCACCAACGCACAGCAAAATGGGTAAATATAAGGAACCATCGATATAATGAGCACCGTAAGAAACATTTTGTTTATCATGTGTGATCAACTGCGGTGGGACTATTTATCCTGCAACGGTCACCCTCACCTCGAAACACCGCATATCGATAGTCTCGCAGCAAAAGGGATAAATTTTACCGAGGCTTTTGTTCAATCACCCCTTTGCGGGCCCTCGCGCATGAGCTTTCTCACCGGTCGCTATGTCCATAGTCACGGTGCAACGTGGAATGGTGTCCCCCTGTCCGTTGGCCAAACCAATATTGGTGACTTCATGAGGCCGTTCGGCCTGCGCTGTGCCTTGGTCGGTAAAACTCATATGGAACCGGACAAGGAGGGAATGGAAAGGCTCGGCATCGATCGAATGTCCCACCTCGGTGTACTGACGGAACAATGTGGGCTTGAGCCCGTGGAACGTGACGATGGGCTTTGGCCCGACAAACTGGTCGATCCACATTACGCTTATAACAAATATCTTAAATCGAAAGGATATGATGGAGATAATCCCTGGCATGATTGGGCAAACGCAGCAGAGGGACCGAATGGCGAAATACTCTCAGGCTGGTATCTAGACAGCAACCACCTCCCCGCCCGTGTAAAGGAAGAAGATTCCGAAACCCCTTACATGACGGGCCGCGCAATTGAGTTCATGAAAGAGCAGGGAAACAATCCGTTTTTATTACACCTATCGTATATAAAACCCCACTGGCCGTACATTGTGCCTGCCCCGTATCACAATCTGTATGGTCACAACAAGATTTTACCCGCTGTCCGATCAGAAAGGGAGCGAGAAAACCCTCACCCCGTAATTTCTGCGCACATGAAACACCCAGAAAGTCTCAACTTTTCGATAGATGAGGTTCGAAACAACGTCCTTCCCGCCTACATGGGCCTGATCAAACAAATAGATGATCAAATGGGACGGTTGTTTTCCTGGATGGAAGCTGCGGGTCGAATGGCGGATACGTTGATCGTGTTCACATCGGACCATGGAGATTACTTAGGTGATCATTGGCTTGGTGAAAAAGAAATGTTGCATGACTGTTCGGTGCGCGTGCCGATGATCATATATGATCCTGACTCAGCAGCCGATAAGACCCGCGGCACAAAAAATGAGACGCTTGTTGAATCCCTCGACGTAATCCCGACTTTTCTTGATGTAATGGGAGGGATGAATGACAAAGAACATTTACTGGAAGGCAAGTCATTACTTAGAACCCTTCGAGGAAATCAAAAAAGCGAACTCAGGGATGCGGTTTTTGCTGAAATAGACTACTCCTTCAAGCCGGCACGCAAATATACGGAAAAGCAACCGTACGAGGCCCGTGGATATATGATTCGCACCCGACTTTGGAAATACCTTCTCTGGGAGGGATTTGAACCCCAATTGTTTGATCTCAATTCGGATCCCAACGAATTCAACGACCTTGGCAGATCACCAACGCACTCAAAAATAAGAATGGAATTACACGAGCGCCTATTTCATTGGCTGAGGACACGTGCGACGCGCATAACAATTTCGGAGGCAACTGTTCGACAACGGACAGGTGGAGCCCCTAAAACCGGCATTATCATCGGAGAATGGTCACCGGATGAAACTATCAAAGGTGACCCAGAATCAGGATATTGGGTGGAATAAACTTTAAATACCTGCGGCCTTACCATCTGATCTTGGATCCGAAGCACCCTCCATTAATCCGTTTTTATTTAAAACTACCGCACCCGCATGACCCATGAGATTAGAGAAGGGCTGTATGGTTTCAAGATCATGACCGGCGGATCTCAACTCAGAAAAGATGCCCTCGCCAAACCGAGATTCTATTTTCAGATTGGTTCCCGTATCGCCCCATGTGCGACCCAACAAAAACCGCGGCGCCGTAATAGCTTGTTGTAGGCCTTGTCCAAATTGGACATGTCGCGAATAGATTAATGATTGGGTTTGGGGTTGCCCCTCTCCACCCATCGCACCAAACGAAAGAACCCGATCATCGACTAATTCCGCCAACGCTGGGTTTAACGTGTGGAACGGTCGACGGTTCGGAGCCAACTGATTTAAAGAACCGTCTTTCAGCGAAAAACTGCATCCCCGATTTTGCCACAAAATTCCTGTGTCCTCGAGTACAAGACCTGACCCGAATTCCCAATATATACTCTGGATAAACGAAACAGCGTTGCCGTCTTTATCGAGGGCACCCATCCACACTGTATCTCCGTCTTGACCAATTGTAGACCAGGGGAGTGCATGTCCGTGATCAATCTTTTCAGCCAATGTGTCTAAATAATCGGCTTGCAGAAAAACCTCTGGGTTCACTGTCATTACCGCCGGATCCTGTACGTGGATATCGCGAATAAGGAAGGCCTGTTTTATGCACTCCACGAGAACATGAATATGTGTAAACGTATCAGGTTCCTGAACGGGGATGCGATCAAATAAACCCAGCGTTATAAGGGACGCTACACCTTGTGTAGGAGGTGGCATATTCCAGACTGTTCCGGTCGATAGTTGAACGTTTAAAGGCGTTAAAATCCGCGCATTATGTGCCTCAAGATCTTCAATGGTGAGCAGCGTTCCTGCTCTTGCTAAATCAGCCGCAATATCACGAGCGAGTGGACCACGATAGAATGAATCGAACCCATCGGCTGCCAAACGCCGCAAAGTGGCGCCCAATCGCCGCTGTTGAAATAATTCACCCTCTTTAGGCGGCATTCCGTTTAATAAAAATGCGCGCTCAAAACCCGGGATAGACTTTAATTCATTTAATTTTTCACGGGTGGTACGCGCCTGGTTTTCTGTCATTGGAAAACCTCGCTCCGCATAAAATATAGCGGGCTCCAGCAGACGCTCTCGGGACTGTTTACCCCCCATTTTTGACCCTATATCCTGTGCCGCGCTCCAGCCGGATAATGTGCCCGCCACCGTGTTGGCTGCGAGAGGACCGCGGGTGGGAATATTAGTTAGCCCTTTAGCTCGGTATAGTTGAGGTGTCGCGCTCGCAGCAGCGGCGCCGCAAGCGTCGATTCCAATGGGGTTTTTACCTGATGGCTTGATGATCCAAAACCCATCCCCACCTATGGCATTCATGTGCGGATAGACCACCGGAATAATTGCAGCCATTGCAATCATAGCCTCGATAGCATTGCCGCCGTCACGCAGGACATCTCGGCCTATATCAGAAGCTAGATGATGCGGTGCTGTTACAATACCTCCCGTCGAATAGACCGAGCTAAGCAATTCGGGTCTCCTGTCCTTTACCGATATGCACTTCTGCAACAGGATTAAGCCCAATTTCCGCAACTGAATGTCGTTTAAAAAGTTCGGGGTCGTGGCCGGGTACAATGCGCCTTAAATCATCTTTGACCACGTCACGTATAGCTCTATAGCCCTTGATCAAATTCCAAGTATTGCCTTGAACATAAGCTGGTGGCCACATTTTTTCGATATTTTCATACCAATACACGCAGTCGCCCGCGATAACATAAGGTCCATCAGATGTCGTAATTTCAACCCATTGGCAACCGAACGTATGCGAATCGCGCGCGAGCCGACATATAATGCCCGGAACCAATTCTGTATCACCCTCCAGGAATGTGACCCGCCCAGCTGCCAATAATTCTTCCAACATGTCAAAGTCTGCTCTCCGCATAGACGAAAGTGGCCACATAGTGGTGTCTGAGCCCAAAGCCCCGGGTAATTCATATACTTGTTTCCAACCCTCATACTCACAGGTCTGAACGTAAAACATTGCGTTGGGAAATTGATCGAGGTTTCCGGCATGATCGAAATGCAGATGCGTCAAAATGATGTGCTCTATCTCTTCTGGTCTAACACCAACTTTCCCTAGGATGACTTTTGGA
This sequence comes from uncultured Rhodospirillaceae bacterium, assembly GCA_964579285.1. GTDB lineage: Bacteria > Pseudomonadota > Alphaproteobacteria > MPNO01 > UBA830 > JAYZQT01. The sequence continues at coordinate 16,571 of CAZOHS010000020.1, forward strand.
TTTTCTACATTTTTGTATTTTTTTCCACTTGGCGACCAATCACCCTTCATTCCTGTGTCGACTAGTATGGGATGTTCATCTCCTAGTTCACCTCCATAGATAAGAGAATACACCATGGGATTGCGAACCCGGCCAGTATTAGAGTTTATAAGTGTGCCACCAAAAAAATCGCGGGGCATGTCGGATTTCGCATACTGAAATGCCCAAATCGACCAGTCTACGGTCATTCGCCCTTTGCCTTTCTGTACACCAGTGGCTTAAATCTGCCTAGGGTACAATTACAATTGACCCCGTCGTCCTCCGAGCTACGATGTCTTCGTGAGCCCTAACTATATCAGATAGAGGGTATTCACGGCTTATTGATATATCGAGAATTCCGCTAGAAATGGCGGCGAATACTTCTTCAGCCATCGCTCTTTTAGCTTCCGCAGTCCGCATAAAATGTGGCAGGGAAACCTTCGCGAAGAATAAGGACTTGGCGTTCAATTGCATAGGATCGACCGGTTCTAAAAGACCCGATAGATGGCCATAATTTATGAGATATCCAGTTGGCCTTAATGCCGCAACGTTGTCTTCCCACGCATCCCGACCAATTGCGTCGTAGATCGCTGACACACCTTCGTGGGACGTAATGTCTGCCACTGCAGTAGCAAAGTTCTCTTTTCGGGAATTTATTACGTATGCTGCCCCACTATTCTTCGCAATTTGTACCTTATCATCACTTCCCACGGTACCGATAACCACAGCACCCAGTGAGTTAGCCCATTGGCAAAGTAGCGTGCCCATGCCCCCTGCGGCGGTGTGTACCAAGATGACATCGCCCTTTTTTACTTGGTAGGTCTGTCTCAGCAAATATTGAGCTGTCATTCCCCTTAAAAACGTTGCTGCAATGTTTTTGGGGTCCACACCCTGGGGCACAGGCATTAGCGCATCGGCGGAAATAAGACGTTTTTCTGCATGGGCCCCGAGGTTGAATATGTAGCAAACAGTATCACCAACCTTAAGATGTTCAACCCCAGGGCCTACCGCCTCAACAATGCCAGCACCGTCTAGGCCCACGACAGACGGCAACTCGGGTTTGAGATGATATTGCCCCTCGCGCAGCATTGTATCGGCAAAATGCAAAGCCATGCCCTTTTGGTCCAGAAGCACTTCCCCAGGACCGGGAGCGCCGATGATATCGTCCTCTAGTTGTAGAGTTTCCGACCCGCCAAATTTGTGAATCCGCACTACTTTTGCCATTAGCTAGCCCCTCATATCACCGATACTTCATCAGGCGATTTACCAAAAAACTTCATGCACGCCGCATGCGCGTCCATTTCTGCAGATGCCGCAGTGGTTTGAGTTCCGCCCATGTGCTTCCGTTCACCATTTTCCCATATGGACCATAACCAATCTGTTGAGCCGTCCCGTTGAGACCAACTCTCTATCATTACCTCAATCATGGTTTTGTTATGGAGAGCACACAAAGGGGTGTCAAATCACAAGTGAAATTTCAACGTCTATCAATTAAATGAAGAAACGACCCCATTGTGTTTCCTAAACGCATACCTGTCGGCTCCAACTCGGTTCCCGATGCATCTGCTACCTGAAATAGAGGCTCGGTATTAGTTCGTTTCTTTACACTGGCATAATGGAATTCGTGTGCGCCGTATCTGGTGGCCTTTGGCCCAAGCTTTGTCTTTGCGACAGTCTGAGCATCTCTATAACCAAGGTGAAGTTTTTTCTCCGCAAACGATGTCTCTAGGGGCAATAGACCCGCCATCTTATGGACCTTACCCTTCATATCTGTGAGGAGTTCGCCAAGCACCATAAAACCGCCGCACTCGCCGTAGATTGTCGCACCACGAGCTTGGGCAGCCTCTAGTCCCCTGAAAAACCCACGATTTGAAGAGAGTTTTTCGGCAAAGAGTTCGGGATATCCTCCTGGCAGAAATATTGCATCAGCTGCTCTATCAGGTTCCTCATCGGCTAATGGTGAAAACCTTGCGATCTGAGCGCCTGCCAATCGCCAGCCTTCAATAATATGTCCATAACAAAACTGAAAAGCATCGTCGTACGCCAAAGCGATACACTTACCAATTGGCGGTACAGCGATTGAGTCTGTGCCTTTATCACACGGGCGGCACGCATTGAGAAGTTTTCGGAGCACAGAAAAATCGAGATGAGCCTCGACGAAATCTGCCGCTTTTTCAAGAAAATCTTCGAGAAGGGGTATTTCTCTAGCTTGAATTAGACCAAGGTGACGATGCGGAAGATTTAGAATATCGGTCCTTGGCAAACACCCCAATACGGGCATCCCAAGCGGTTTTAACGCCTTTTTAAGTAAATCATTATGTCGCGCGCTGCCTGTTCGGTTAAGTATAATACCAGCAATATCGATGTCATCTCTAAAGTTAGCGAAACCCTGAACTGTCGCAGCTATACTCTGTCCCTGTTTACTAGCATCAATAACTAATATCACTGGCAAATTGAGTAATTCGGCAACGTCCGCTGTCGACGCGGCACCCCCCGGCGTATTATTTTGGGCCCCATCAAATAGCCCCATAACCCCCTCACCCAATACTATATCCGCGTTGGATGAAACCTCCTGAAATAAGGCGTTCACCGTTGTCGAACGCATTGCCCACAAATCAAGATTAAGACAATCACGACCACTGGCAGCAGCATGAAAGGCTGGGTCAATATAGTCGGGACCAATTTTGAACGAAGAAACGGACAAGTGTGTCCGGGACAAGGCCCGCAACAAAGCAAGTGTAATAGTTGTTTTTCCGCTACCAGAGGAGGGTGCGGAAATTATAGCGCCAGCTGGATGGACCATCAGGTTTTAACCAACGTTACGAGAAACCCGGGTTTTCAGCGGGTCAACAGACAATATTCGACCACTGAGTGCGCCCACCCAATCCAAACCGTCGCGTAAATAAACGACGTCACCGACAACTACTATAGCTGGCGGATCAATCTTATTTTCTGTCAGGTCATTAACACAATTTTCAAGCGTAGTTTCTAGAACACGTTCGTCGCGTAATGTTGCTTTAGAAACAATAGCAACAGGTTCACCGGACATTCGACCGGCATTCAACAAACGCGATCGAATTTCTGCGATATGTTTTAATGCCATATAAATAACCAGTACCGGTGAGCCTTTAGCGAGTGCCGCCCAATCAAGTCCAACCGGAATATCTCCGGACGCACCATGCCCCGTAACAAAGGTGACAGCGGAGTTGGTTTCACGGTGGGTTAAAGGTATACCCACGTGGGAAAGCCCACCTATTCCCGCCGAAATTCCAGGGATAACCCTGAAAGGTATACCAGCCTCCACAAGAGCAAGCGCCTCTTCACTTCCTCGTCCAAAAACGAAAGGATCACCGCCTTTGAGCCGGACTATTTTTTTCCCGGCATGCGCGAATTTTACTAACCGGGCAGAGATATCGAGTTGCTTAGGAGAGGGTTTTCCACCCCGCTTTCCTGCGTAAAAAATTTCGCAAGAAGGGGGAGCCAGGGCAAGTACTTCTTCGCTTATCAATGCGTCATGAACAAGAACATCCGCCTGACAAATACCGTTAAAGGCCTCGATCGTCAGTAAACCCGGATCACCGGGGCCAGCACCGGTGAGCCACACCCAACCAGGTTCTAACTGCGGGAGGGTGAAAGGAAACCGTTCCATACACATTAACCTTTGGGCAACCCGTGTACCCTAATTAAACAGAATATAGTATCTAACCTATTTAACACATATAAGTTCTAAATGGCACGCAAGCCCAAAAGAGAATTAAAGCGCGGTTGGACCACGGGAGCCTGTGCAACAGCTGCCGCGAAGGCGGCTTATACCGCCTTACTCACAGGCGAGTTCCCTGACCCCGTCCAAATAACCCTTCCGAACGGAGAAAATCCCGCTTTTTCACTCGTACGTGAAGGAAAGGGATTCGGTAAAGCGTTTGCAGCAATTATTAAGGATGCAGGAGATGACCCGGATGTAACGCATGAGGCCGTCATTCAGGTGGAAGTACTGTTAAAACCATCGAGCAGTGGAATAAAATTCCGAGCGGGGCCGGGCGTTGGAACAGTAACGCGCGAAGGTTTGCCACTGGCAGTGGGGGAACCGGCAATTAATCCTGCACCAAGACAGATGATTGAAGCGGCTATAAAGGAAGTTGCATCAAGTCATGGTGTCCAAAATGGCCTTACTATTACAATTTCGGTCGACGGCGGTGCAAAAATTGCTGAGAAAACGTGGAACCCGCGACTCGGTATCCTTGGCGGAATCTCCATACTTGGAACGACTGGGGTCGTTATACCGTACTCGTGTTCCGCCTGGATAGAGTCCATTCATCGAGGCATTGACGTCGCGCGCGCAGCCGGCGAGCAGGTGGTTGCCGGTTGCACTGGAAGAACATCAGAAAATAAAACCCAAACCCACCTAAACTTACCCAATCACGCGATGATTGATATGGGAGACTTTGTGGGTGGCATGCTTAAATATATGCGTACTCATCCAGTGCCCAAGGTTGTCATAGGAGGAGGGTTCGCAAAAATAACAAAACTCGCCCACGGTCACATGGACCTTCACTCGGGCCGTAGTCAAATTGATGTAGCCTGGCTTGGAGATATCGTGGCAGAACTCGGTGCATCACCTACAATCGCAGACCAGGTTCGAACCTCAAACACCGCTGCTCAAATTCTCGAAATATGCCACAAAAACCAGCTTCCAATAGCACAAGAGATCGCGCAACGTGCCGCGGTAGTCGCGTTGGAAATACTAAACGACGTTGAATTAGATGTTGGCGTCTTGATATTTGACCGGCGAGGCAATCTTGTAGGCGCACATAATGGCTAAGGGCCCACGACTTTTAGTTTTGGGAGGCACCACGGAAGCCTTTGACGTTGCTCAACGTGCCGCCGCTAAATACGTAGTATATTATTCGCTGGCTGGAAGGACAAAAACACCAGTAATCCCCGATGGGGTGAAGGTCCGTCGGGGGGGGTTTGGCGGTGCAAATGCGCTGGCTGCCTGGTTGACTAGAAAACGTATAGACCGCGTCCTAGACGCTACACACCCGTTTGCCCAGAACATCGCGAAGAATGTGGAGACCGCATGCAAACAAACTCAAACCGACCGGCTCAAGCTTTTACGGCCGGAGTGGAAAGAACAACCAGGCGATATTTGGCATAGCGCATCCAATATAAAAGACGCCGCCCGGCTACTTGAAAATACGAAAAAAAGAGTTTTTTTATCAATCGGCCGACAGGCAATCGACACTTTTTCAAAATTGACGAATACAGCCTTCGTGGTTCGTTCCATTGACCTTCCAAAACCCACTGACTTTCCGAAAAATATAAAAATTATCACCGGTCGCGGCCCTTTCGCAATTGAACAAGAGCATAAGCTTTTAGTTCAACATAAAATCGATTTAGTAATAAGTAGAAATTCGGGAGGATATGCAACATATGGAAAAATAGCGGCTGCACGCCAGCTTTCCATACCAGTTATTATGGTAGCCAGACCCCCCTATTCTCATGAAAAAATCGTAGACACGACGGAATCGGCAGTTGAGTGGCTACAAATCACAAATTTACGTTTTAATTCATAGCTGGAATATGATGTACACCTTTAAGATATGGCCCGTAATTTGTCTCGCGCAGCTAGGTCCTTATAGAGCATGCCAATATGGTGAGAATTTAACTCTCTAGTATCAGCTCGTGCGGTTAGGTCTCATTAAATGGGTATGAGCCGGATCATAAAGAGAGGAATTCTTAAATTCTTCGTCTGATAATACTTTACCAACGATAATGAGGGCTGTTCTCGTGATCTTTGCAGCCCGGACTTTAGGGCGAATGTCACCAAGGGTGCCTCTTATTACCTTTTGATCGGGCCAACTTGCTCGATATATCACCGCCACGGGGCACTTTATCCCATAGTATGGAACCAGAGTTTCGCAGACATATTTAAGATTTCTTATTGAAAGGTGTATGGCGAGAGTAGCTCCCGACTTACCCAATGTATCGAGATCCTCGCCTATCGGCATCTGAGACGCCTTCATCGCAGTACGGGTTAAAATAATAGTTTGAGCAACTCCAGGCAGGGTTAGTTCTTTCTTAAGCAAAGCGGCAGCAGCGGCATACGCTGGAACCCCAGGGATTATTTCGAAGTCTATTTTAAGGGTTTCAAGACAACGAATTTGTTCCCCGATTGCCCCGTATAATGATGGGTCGCCGGAATGTACCCTGGCCACGTCGTGCCCCGCTCGGTCTGCAGTTTTTATCTCGTTTATAATTTCTTCAAGCGTAAGCTCGGCGGTATCGACGATACAAGCATCATTTGGTGCGTATTGGATCACGGCTTCTGGAACCAAAGAGCCCGCATAAAGACAAACAGGGCATGTAGATATAAGGTCCTTACCCCTTATCGTCAGGAGGTCTGGATCTCCCGGTCCAGCTCCGATGAACCATACTGTCATGCTTTTTCCTTTGTGGTGCCTGAAGCCTCGTTCTGATATCCTCTAGGAGTGTAGATCCAATCACCGCCGTCACTGCGTTTTATAGAACGGGTTTGGCTCGATCCGACCAACACAACCGTCAGCATGTCCACCTCGCTAGGATCCAATTCTCCTAGGGTCAAAGTGCGAACTCGTTCACCTTTCCTTCCCAAATTACGCGCGATAATTACAGGTGTCGTAGAAGGCCGACTATTCAGCAGAATCCGCAACGCTTTAACCAGCTGTGACGTTCGCGTTTTCGACACAGGATTATAAAACGCTATCACAAAATCACCCTCTACCGCAGCGTGCAAACGCCCTTCAATAAGATCCCAAGGTGTTAAAAGGTCGGATAAAGAAATTGTACAAAAGTCATGCCCCAACGGCGCACCAACCCGCGCGGCAGCAGCTTGAAGTGCAGAAATTCCAGGACAAACAATGATCTCTATATGTTTCCATTTGACGCGACCCTGTGTTTCCAAAAGTTGAAATGCTAGTGTCGCCATTGCGTATATACCAGGATCTCCTGAGGAGACTAAAGCAACTGTTTTACCCGTACCTGCAATATCAAGCGCTTTCTGCACACGCGTAGTTTCTTCACCAAGCGCAAAGTCGTGGCGAACTTTTTCCTTCAAGCGCCCGCCTAAAAGGTCCAAATACAAACCGTAACCCACGAAGTCTGTTGAAGCATCGATAACGGCCTCAGCCTCATTTGTCAGCCAGCCACTGCCACCCGGTCCTATACCCAAAACAAATAGACGCCCTTGGGATTTTCCAACAGAACTTGCAGAAAAAGGTTTTGGCGCCAACGCCAATGCACAGGTGGAACGGGCGCTTTTCTGCTTACCTACAATTAAGTGCCCATCCGCCCCAACGGCTGCCAGTGCAGCAGCTTCAGCGACCCCATGACATCCGACTGAGCGATAAACTATATCGGAGGGGTTTTCTAATCTCGGTGTCTCTTTCTCCAATAACTCAACATCAAAAAAGCGCGGTATAGTCGAAAAGTGCTCTGCGACGGCGTGCACTGCAGGCTCATCCGCCTTCAAATCAAGGGAGAAAACCCCGGCAATCGCGGCTGGTGCTATATCGGCGGCCTGCAGTGTAGACTCAACTAAAGCTATTAATTCATCTTGATCAGTATTTCTTTCACACCCAACACCGATCGCAACAGAGAGCGGGTGATAAACCAAATGCCGCTTAGTACCCGTCCTCCGATTAATGGTTGACGATATCTGCAAAATTCCGCCGAGATCTATAGGTATATTGGTCTCTCGTACAAAATAAGGCAGAGAATCGTCGAGCCGAACTGTTTCGCCAGCTAACAAGTCTGCCACAAATGGCCCGACATCAGGTGGGTTTGCCAGCTTCCAGCCTTTAGGTGGCGCGTCTAGAGCTATTCCAAAACGCGCGTCGCTAGCAGTAGTAATTGCGGCTGAAATCCCAAATAACGCTGCTATTTGACTAGCAATTTCATTAGCACCCTTATGTCCACCGAGGAGCGGAATAATCGCTTTACCATCCTCAGATAAGGCAATCACCGGCGGGTCAACATTTTTGCTGTTCAAACTAGTCGAGAGTGAACGGATTAAAATACCGGTGGCACACACTCCGATAATAGGGGTCCCACTAGAAAAAAGCATGCGGAGGTGATTACCGACGTCGTCAAATCCAATATCTGCCCCCCTCACTATTCGCTTTTTGAGAGCGTGTATTTTAGCGTGATGATATGTTGACTTGACCTTCTCAGCCACTTCCATCCCGCCAGGTCCTAAAACGACTAAAGCCCAATCATTCATTTCCAAGCCACAGAACGCTTATGGATGATAATCATCGAAAAATAGGGCGCTTCCGTGTCTCCAACTTCATTGAGGGGAACAATGCGCTCTCGGGACATCGTTGCCCGCTCTATATAACGTGCGTTTTCTGAAAGACCCAACTCGTCTATTACTGATCTAATCTTCTTGAGGTGACGTCCAACTTTAATGATTGCCACTGCGTCAGCCTCGGCAACTCGATTTCTCAGTGTCTGAAAATCGGATGGTCCGGGGACAATAGTGAGCACGTCATTCTTTACAGATAAGGGCGCTCCCAACGCTGCCGCACAGGCCGTTAAGGATGAAACCCCGGGAATTACTTCCACTTTATAGCCCTCAGAAAAGCGGGCAAATAGGTAAATAAAAGAACCGTAAAAGAAGGGGTCTCCTTCACATATAACAGCGACGTCGTTCCCCGCACTGAGCTCTTTATCGATCCTGTCAGCTGCACTATCGTACACGTCATCCGCTGGAAACTTATAATCAAGGAGGGGCATTCTTATGGCAATCTCTTGCTGTGTGCCGGGCAAATATTCGTCCACGATATTTCTGGCCAAGCTCGGGCCTTCCTCCGGCGCAGGCCAAGCAATTACGGGCACCGATTGCAAAATTCTCAGGGCTTTTAACGTCAGTAGTTCCGGATCACCAGGCCCAACCCCAACACCATACAAGGTTCCCATCATTAATTTTTAACCACTGAAAATTGAGTCACAGCCATTAGGGGTTTCCAACCAGTAAACGATCCTACGGGCTGCGCGCGAGAAACATTCATCCGCGTCAAGTAACCACCGTATTTTTGATGTAAAGCAGCCAACGTTGCCTCACCTTGTAGGGTTACAACATTTGCGACAAGGCGGCCGTTCGAATTCAAAGAATCCCAGCAAAGTTCAAATATCCCGGGTTTTGAGATGCCGCCGCCGATGAATATTGCATCTGGTGGATCCAAATCAGGGATCACGTCGATCGCGTCGGCTTCTAACATTCCAAGCTGTGGAACACCGAGATAAATCGCGTTGCGTGCAATCATTTCGATTCTGTCGGAACGTATTTCTATTGCTGTCGCTTTACAAAGCGAATGAAAACGCATCCATTCTATGGATACCGAACCACACCCAGCACCAATATCCCATAAATGTTGCCCTGGAATGGGCGAAAGACGAGAAAGTGTTACGGCCCTCACCTCCCGTTTCGTAATATTCCCGTCATTTGTGAAAACTTCGTCAGGAAGCCCACTCCCACGAGACAAGATAGTTGCGTCTTCCCCAGCGACGCATTTTATACCAATCGTATTAAACGGTACCGTATCTTGTTCATCCCATTCGGCTGCCGCCATACTAAGAACTTTTTCTCGTGGACCACCCATATGCTCGAGAACTGTAAGTCGACTAGCACCATACCCCCGTTCCTCAAGAAGCCGTGCAATCTGAGCCGGGGTGTTGGCGCCATCAGACAGGATAAGAAGTTTTTGGTTCGGCGCCAAAAATGGCACAATCAAAGTGAGAGGGCGGCCATGCAGCGAAAGTTTTTCGACTTCGGCCAAAGACCACCCAAGCCGCGCTGCCGCTAGTGAAAAAGCGGAAATAGATGGCACAATTTCCATTTCGTCTGGTTGAAAGTACCTTCCTAAAGTGACGCCAATGCCGAAAAACATTGGATCACCGGTCGCTAATACACACACAGGCGTATCCCGGTTTTCACCAATCCGCTGCATTACGTCAGATAACGGCCGCGTCCACGTTAATTTAAGAGATCCATTTTCGGGTAACATGCCGAGATGCCTCTCACCACCGACTATGGTATCAGCGTTTTCAACCAGCATTTTCGCGCGCGGCGTTAGTGCTTCAAAACCGTCTTCACCAATACCAACAACACTAAGCCAACGGCGCGTCATTCAGTACTACCCCTCGTGATCGCATTTACCGCTGCCGACGCAAGAGCACTGCCACCGCGGCGACCTAAAATCGTAATAAACTCTATATCCTCGCTGAATTTCGAGAGTGCTTCTTTTGATTCAGCAGCGCCCACAAATCCGACCGGAAACCCAAGAATCACGGCCGGCTTGCGAGTAGGGTCCTCAGAAATTACCTCCAAAAGTCTGAAAAGAGCTGTGGGCGCATTTCCGATTGCAACTATACTGCCAGGTAAAAATGGTCGCCACAGTTCTACTTGGGCGGCGGACCGTGTAGTACGTCGATCGTGGGCAATCTTTTTTACATTAGGTAGTCCAATCATGCACAAAATTTGATTTTGGGAGGTCCTTTGGTCTGACATAATCCCTTGTAACACCATCTGAGTATCACAAATAATTGGTGCACCATTTTTTAAAGCGACATGTGCCGACTTTATAGCTCCATTTGACCAGCGCACGCTCTGCGCAATTTCGGGTATTCCACAACTATGAACCATGCGAACCACAATCTCGGCCACGTCTTCGGGCATTCCCTCGAGGTTAGCCTCTTTCCGCACAATCTCGAATGATTGTTGATAGATTTTTTCTGGGTCTTGAAGGTAATCCATAGGTAAATCAACTGCTATTTTTCAAAGTTTTGGGACCGAGCGGATGATCAGCGTGGGGGTACGGGTGATGGTGACTATGATCGTGGGTGTGTTCGTGCGGTACCGGCGTATTATTGCTAACACCCTCTACGTGATGATGGTGGCTCTCCTGCGCCAAACCAACCTCGTCTTCAAAGCCAAGCATTTGCTCTCGATATTTGCACAGTTGGCAATTCATATTGTTTTCACCAGTCCGAATTTCTTCAATCCGGTCTATAAAAGTCTGAAGAACCATAGGGTGGTCACTTAGGTAAGGCGCCTTTATGAATTCAATGTCTGGGTATCGCGCCGCCACAGCATCCGTATACTCAAAAATGCGTTGAACCAACACGCCTGTAAATAAAAAGTAGGGAAACACGATTATCCGCCGATAGCCTAGCTTAACGGCATGGTCGAGTGCGGGTTCCACGAGGGGAAAGGTAACACCAGAATAGGCCGTTTCTGCCCAGCCAAAACCCAACCCTTCCCAAAGTAAGCGTGTTATTTTAGTAACGTTTGAATTCGCATCTGGATCAGACGCCCCGCGGCCGACAACCATCAGCAAAGTCTCATCTAAGGCCAAATCGGTCACTGCAGAAGTAATGGCTTCTTCTATTCGATCACGGGCCGCTTGCAACATTTTAAGATCAACCGCAAGTTCACGGCCATACCGAATATTTATTCCGCCGTGTCTCGCCATCCATGTATTTAAAACGGACGGAATATCGTTTTTTGCATGACCAGCTGCGAATAACATACCGGGTACAGCTAACACATCGGTCACGCCGCGTTCTGCCAATCTAG
>CAZOHS010000021.1:0-26586 GCA_964579285.1 uncultured Rhodospirillaceae bacterium
GAATGATCCCCAATACTCACAGCCCCAACTACATCTACTACTTAATTGTTTTATTAAGTATTTAGTTAAATAATTTTTTGACGCTTTGTATTGTGTAAACTTCCTGAGATATTGAACACATTGTGAACGAACATTTAAAGCCGCTTATAAGAAGTTTAAAGGGGGAGCGCTTGGATACGCCCCCTATTTGGTTGATGCGCCAAGCTGGGCGCTACTTGCCGGAGTACCGAAAAATTCGAGCAGAATCTTCTGGTTTTCTCGATCTTTGTTTTAATTCAGACAAAGCAACAGAGATCACTATGCAACCAATAAAACGGTTTGATTTCGACGCGGCTATCTTGTTTTCGGATATACTTGTTGTGCCCCACGCTCTGGGCCAGGACCTATCCTTTTTAGAAGGTGAAGGACCAATTTTAAACCCAGTGAGATCAGTTGAAGATCTCGAAACCCTCTCGTCAGACAGCCTGCACAGCCATTTGGCCCCAATATACCAAACCGTAAAAAATGTTTCGGCACTCTTGCCCGAGAAGACAGCATTAATGGGTTTTGCTGGCGCGCCTTGGACAGTAGCGGCTTATATGGTTGAGGGCAGAGGGAGCCGGGATTATATTTATGCTAAAAATTGGGCGCTTGGCGCCCCAGACCAGTTTCAAAAATTGATAACATTATTAGTACAGGCAACCAGCAGCTATTTAATTGGACAAGTTGATGCTGGTGCAAACGCCTTGCAGATTTTTGACACTTGGTCCGGCGTTTTACCACGATACGCTTTTGACAGATTCTGCGTCGAACCCACACTGGAAGTTATAAAATTGGTAAAAGCAGTTCATCCCAACATCCCCATCGTGGCGTTTCCACGAGGTGCTACAGCTCACCTTCCAGATTTCGTTAAAACATCAGAGATTGATGCCATAAGCATAGATTACTCTGCTGATCCAGTCTGGGCTGCGCAAGAACTTCAGCCCTATGCAACCATTCAAGGTAATTTAGATCCGGTGCTATTGGTCACAGGGGGAAAGGAATTAACACGACGAACACGGGAAATTGTTTCGGCGCTATCGGGCGGTCCCCACATCTTTAATCTCGGACATGGTATTCTTCCTGAAACGCCAATAAAACATGTAGAACAGCTAGTCTCAGCGGTACGAAGATAGTGATTCCATGAAAAAAATAGCTGTAGTAATGTATAATTTAGGCGGCCCTGATAGCCTAAATTCCGTACACCCATTCCTTAAAAACCTGTTTTCGGACCCGCAAATATTGCGGATGCCAGCAATGCTGCGATGGGTGTTGGCCCGTTTGATTGCATGGCGGCGATCACCCGTTGCTAGAGCGATTTATGCCGAGATTGGCGGCCGGTCGCCCATATTATCGGAAACCCAAAAACAAGCAGCAGCTCTTGAGGAGGTGTTAGGAGAGAACTATAAAGTTTTCGTTTCTATGCGGTACTGGCACCCGCTTGCGGATGCCGTGGCCCGGGACGTTTCAGATTGGAAACCGGATCGAGTGATTTTACTCCCGCTTTATCCGCAGTTTTCATCGACCACAACCGGTAGTTTTCTGCGAATATGGCAAAAATCAGCGAGAAACGCAGCTTTAAACGTCCCTACCACACAGATTTGCTGTTGGCCGGAGGCGGCAGGTTTTATAGACGCCGTTTGTCGGACAATTAACGCATCAATCGCTGAGCTTCCAAAAAACATACCTTACCGAATTCTTTTCTCGGCCCATGGCTTGCCAAAAAAGATAGTCGATTCCGGGGACCCTTATCGCCTCCAAGTAGAACGAACTGTATCGGCTGTGGTAGGAAAATTAATTAAACCTGAAGTTGATTATACTGTTTGTTACCAGAGCCGTGTTGGGCCGATGAAATGGTTACAACCTTATACTGTTGATGAAATTAAACGCGCCGGCGGAGAGAGGAGGGCGGTTATTATTGTACCCATCGCGTTTGTGAGTGAGCACTCAGAAACTCTTGTAGAGCTTGATATTGAATATGCAAAGTTGGCGAAAGACGTCGGAGTACCAGAGTATGCGCGCACCGCGACGGTTGGTGCGGATCCGTCTTTTATAGGGTCGTTAGCGCATATTGTGAGGTCAGGGTTGGAAAGTGGAACGATGGCTGAGGGAGCGAGGTGTCCTAAAGGCTTTCGGGACTGCCCCAATCAGCGGAACGTCATCAAAAATGGTTGAATACTATTTGTGGTTTAAAGCACTGCATGTGATTGCGGTGATTGCATGGATGGCGGGAATGCTCTACTTGCCGCGCCTCTACGTATACCATGCGGATGCCGCACCAGGATCGGATAAATCAGAGACGTTTAAGATCATGGAACGCAGGCTTTTGAGGGGTATAGTAAATCCCTCAATGATCCTAACAATTGTTTTCGGCGGGCTTATGGTGTCTTCTCCCGGTATGACGTACTGGGATCAGAGCTGGCCCTGGGTAAAGTTAGCAATGATCGCACTACTGTTGGCTCTCCATTACCTGTTTGCGCGTTGGCGCCAAGATTTTGAAGCCGATCGTAATGTAAGGTCGGCAAGATTCTACCGTTGGTGGAATGAGGCACCCACAATCCCTTTAATTGTGATAATTATAATGGCTGTCGTTAAACCGTTCTGATGCCAGAGTTCGCGAACGTTAAATGGCGAAAAACGGGCTGTCAGTTTTACAAGCGGAGATATGGGCTGTGAAATTCTGTCGAGTTGGAGGCGTGTTAGTGAAATTATAGTTTCCAAAGCCCCGCTGCTGATCAAGAGCATCTTTTGTCCTCTTTATCACCGTCTAGTTTATGTCGTGATATAATCATCAATTGACATGTATTTTTAGATCATTTAACTAAATACATTAGATGGCGATGGTGACCTGCCGGTTTCCCACGTTACAATCCACAAAACCGATAAAAATCGCTACAAAAGTCTCAGACAACCGCGCATCAGCCGCAGGTACACTTTAGAATTATTTTCCGTCAATATTTCGCAACAAAATAACACTCTCAGATATTATGAACCTCCAGGAACTAAAACAAAAATCTCCTCAAGAACTTCTATCTCAAGCTGAGGACCTTGAGATAGAAAACGCGTCGAGTCTTCGCAAACAGGACATTATGTTCGCCATTCTGAAACAACTCGCTGAGAATGATGTCGCGATATTTGGGGATGGTGTGCTTGAAATTCTACAGGACGGCTTTGGTTTTCTTCGTTCGCCGGAGGCGAACTATCTTCCCGGCCCAGATGATATTTATGTTTCTCCTAGCCAGATACGTCGGTTTGGGTTGCGCACCGGTGATACAGTGGAGGGTGAAATTCGGGCGCCCAAGGATGGGGAGCGTTATTTTGCGCTGTTAAAGATTGGTCAAATTAATTTTGACGATCCCGAAAAGGTGCGGCACCGAATTAATTTTGATAATTTGACACCCCTTTATCCGGATGAAAAATTAAACCTCGACACGGCTGATCCGTCAGTTAGTGATATGACGCCACGCATTGTGGATCTTATAACACCGCTAGGTAAGGGACAAAGGGGGTTAATAGTTGCACCGCCGCGGACTGGTAAGACCATGATGTTACAGTCGATTGCGGCGGCGATAACGGCGTCTCATCCCGACGTATACCTTATAGTACTTCTAATAGATGAACGACCCGAAGAGGTTACGGATATGCAAAGATCCGTCAATGGCGAGGTAATATCGTCAACATTTGATGAGCCGGCGACGCGGCATGTTACTATTTCGGAAATGGTAATTGAAAAGGCTAAAAGGCTGGTAGAGCATAAACATGATGTAGTGATTTTACTTGACTCGATTACTCGATTAGCCCGCGCCTATAACACCGTTGTGCCGTCGTCCGGGAAGGTGTTGACGGGAGGGGTTGATGCGAATGCTCTTCAGCGACCAAAACGCTTTTTTGGCGCCGCACGTAACATAGAGGAGGGCGGTTCGATGACAATAATTGGAACGGCTCTAATCGACACCGGTTCGCGGATGGATGAAGTTATTTTTGAGGAATTCAAAGGTACAGGTAACTCAGAAATAATCCTAGACAGAAAATTGGCCGATAAACGTACCTTTCCGGCAATGGACATTACGAAATCCGGGACCCGAAAAGAAGAATTATTAGTCGATAAGGGTGTCTTGGCGAAAATGTGGGTGTTGCGGAGAATTCTCACGCCGATGGGCGTGGTGGACGCCATGGAGTTTTTGCTTGAGAAGCTAAAAGGCACAAAGTCTAACGACGACTTCTTTGATTCTATGAATCAATAACGTCGTTACTCTTATATACGTCAGTCCTTTTTGCGGTAGGCGAGATTTGATTTTCAGGGTTCGAGAACAATAGATCCCGTTGTTTTTCGTGCAGCCAAATCACGGTGTGCGCGCGCTGCTTCGCGCAAAGAATATTTATGGTTTACCTCTATTTTTACGGCTCCAGCCTTCACGACCTTCATTACTTCGATTGCCATTTTCCGCATTTTTTCGGGCGTGTCGGCAAAATGAAATAACGTTGGCCGCGTCATTACCAAGGATCCTTTCTGCCCTAAGATTGCAGGTTCGATTGGTGGGATAGGCCCCGAAGCATTCCCAAAAGTAACAAAGAGGCCGCGTTGTTGGAGGCAATCGAGGGAAGCAGGCCATGTAGCTTTTCCGATAGAGTCGTAGACAACTGGGACCATGGAGCCTTTCGTAATTTTCCGCACTCGGTCTACGAAATTTTCCCGGCTATAAATTATAGGAAAGTCGCACCCATGGGCCTTTGCTAGGCGAGCCTTGCCCGGAGACCCGACGGTCCCGATGACGGTGGCCCCGAGGAATTTCGCCCACTGACATAAGATTAAACCAACTCCCCCTGCGGCTGCGTGGACGAGAATGGTATCGTCCTTTCCGACTTTGTATACCTGGCGGATGAGGAACTGGACGGTCATGCCTTGAAGCATCATCGCGGCGGCGATGTCGTTCGGTATTTCGCGGGGGATCTTTATTAGTTTTCCAGTATCTATGTTTCGTATTTCTGAATAACAGCCGGAGCCAGCGGTGCCAGTGGCCACCCGATCTCCAATCTTGAATCCGGTGACACCTGCGCCAACGGCCTCGATTTCACCACACATTTCGCCACCCGGCGTAAATGGCATAGACATTGGGTAAAGTCCTGATCGCTGGTAAATGTCTATAAAATTTACCCCGATGGCTTTAGCGCGGACAGTGACTTCTCCCTTTGCTGGCCGGACGATTTCGATATCTTTCCATTTTAAAACAGAAGCAGAACCGGGTTGATCGACGACAATCGCTTTGGGCATTTATGTTTCCTTCAATATAGTTCAATAATGGGATGGTCCAAACCGGATGTTCCGATGATTAAGTTGTTTAGGGCGTGGGGATCGCACTTAGCAGCGCTCATTGGGGGTGATGGTGGGGTGGTATAACGAGACAATAGGGGGCCACCCGTAGCGGTCTCTTTTAAAATGTCCGGCATCTCTTTTCTCGTGTAAATTTATAAGTACACTTTGTTAAGGCCTTCATATTACAACAAGAATAACGTTGGCACACGAAAAAATCACCGGGTTACGCAAGCTTTTCACCTTCATTTATGTAAAACTGTTTTTCGTGGTGGTGTTAAGTGTTTCCCGAGTTTTATTGGGCGTTGGAAAATGGACACCAAGGCCTCTTATAGGATTCTGTGAATTAGACCTAACTTGTGTGGTTAATTTTGGGGTTGAGAGTGAGAACAAGTTACATTGATTTATACTGCGAAAGGACGAGTGCGGAATACTGGGCTGAGCCCTTAAATGCGGTCACCAATATAGCGTTTATCGTCAGTGCAATTGCGATAACCGTGCAATTGCGGAGGACGTCGACGGGAATGGCTGGGTTCGGGAGCGTTTGGGTGCTAAACGGGCTGGTTTATTGTATTGGAGTGGGGAGTTGGTTGTTTCATACTCATGCTGTTCTATGGGCTATGTTGGCTGATATAATACCCATCGCGATATTTATACTGCTTTATACTTGGTGCGCGCTTAGGAAAATCGTGGGGACAGGGCCATGGCTCAGTTTTGTTGGAGTAGGGGGTGTGATAAGTATCACGTTATTGATCCAAGGGTTGTCAGGTTACAAAGGTGGGGCATATATTGCCGCACTTTTGGCGCTGGTTAGCATTGGGACGTGGCTTCAATGCCGACGGGCGGGGTCGGCAGGTAAGGCACTTTTGTGGGGCGCGGGCCTCTTTACTGTTTCTCTTGCTGTTCGCAGTTTAGACCATTCGGTTTGTGGGCAAATAACAATAGGTATTCACTTTGTTTGGCATATCTTTAATTCCGTTGTGCTGTTTATTGTTGTATGTGCACTTATGAGACATGGGCATTTTAGGGGCTAAGTGAGTGTATATACCGGTATTTCGTTGATTGCGCTTGTCGTGGCGGCGCAATAATGGCGCGGGCGGATCTTTTTTGTTAAGAGGAAATATAAGTGCAGAAACCGTCGGATCTTCATACCACAGACACGATATATGCTCTGTCGACAGCGCCGGGTAAGGCCGGCCTGGCTGTGTTTCGTGTCTCTGGGCCTCACGCTAGGCAAGCAATGCTTGCGTTAAACCAGGCAGGCACATTGCCAGAGCCCCGCAAGGCGACGCGATGCCGGCTGGTAGATCCCGAAAGTGGCGAGCTAATCGATGATGGCATTTGTATATTATTTCCAGCACCAAAAAGTTTGACTGGAGAGGATGTTATAGAACTGCATGTGCATGGAGGTCATGCGACCTCCAATGCAATGGCGTTGGCCCTTTCGAATTGTGTTGGTTTAAGGATGGCGGAGCCTGGCGAATTTTTAAAACGGGCTTTTTATTCGGGCAAAATTGATCTCACTGCAGCTGAAGCGGTGGCCGACTTAGTGGACGCCGAAACAGCGGAACAACGAAAGCAGGCGCTAAGCCAACTTGGCGGTGGCCTCGCGGGAAAGCTAGAGAATTGGCGGATAGATATTATTGAATTACAAGCAAGAGTAGAGGCGAGTATTGATTTTCCCGAAGAGGAAATTCCAATTGAAACGCTAGACTTGGTGCGTTCCGGGATAAAACGACTTGCGACCCAGATAAGAGAATTTCTCGACGACGATCGAAGAGGTGAGATATTAAGAGACGGATTCAGGGTCGGAATTCTCGGGGCCCCAAACGCTGGAAAATCGACGTTATTGAACGCGCTTGCGGATAGGGAGGTGGCGATAGTGTCCGAGCGTCTTGGCACAACACGCGATGTTATTGAGGTGAGGATTGATATTGGTGGGTGGCCCGTTATTATTTCCGACACGGCGGGGCTCAGGGAAACCAGCGATTCAGTGGAGAGCGAGGGTGTTCGGCGGGCTCTTGAAATAGCCAGGAATGTGGAACTCCGGCTCGTAGTATTTGACGGGACCACCGCTATCGATGACGCTAGCTTCAATCAACTCTTGAACGGAAATACTATAATTGTCGAAAACAAAATTGATAAAAATCCCTTACCAAGGCAGTGGCCCAAGGGCTTTGATTTGGTGAGAATTTCGGCTGAAACCGGAGAAGGCCTAGGAGAGTTGGTGGCCGCAATTAAAAGATGCATAGAAAAAAGATTTAAAACCGGGGCAGCGCATAGTGGTTTGACCCGCGCACGACATCGGGAAGCCCTTAATGAGTGTCTAGCGGCACTGGGGCGTGCCAGAGAGGCTGCTGACCTAGAACTTTTTGCCGAAGACCTCAGGCTTGGAGCGCGGTCACTTGGGCGGCTAACAGGCCGCGTCGACGTAGAAGATATATTAGATCGAATTTTCTCCGAATTTTGTATTGGTAAGTAAAATAAACTAAAAAATCAGGGATAGCCGTGTTTCACGTGAAACATTAAACAACACGACGGGCGATGTGGCTTTACTGAATGTGAGGTTAGCCATATATTCGTACTGATGGTTAAAAATATTACTAGTTGGGATGTGATTGTTGTGGGTGGTGGCCACGCTGGTTGCGAGGCTGCCGCCGCGTCGGTGCGGATGGGTGCTGTTACCGCACTAATTACTCATAAAACAAAGACAATCGGAGAACTGTCGTGTAACCCCGCTATCGGAGGTCTTGGCAAGGGGCATTTGGTGCGTGAGATCGATGCGTTAGACGGCTTGATGGGGCGGGTTGCAGACGAAGCGGGGATACAATTCAGGATTCTTAACCGCCGAAAGGGTCCGGCAGTGCAGGGTCCGCGCGCCCAGACCGACCGGGTGCTGTACCGTAGATCCATGCAACAGGCCCTGGCAGAATTGCCCAATTTGAAAATTATAGAGGGTGGCGTGGAGGACCTGATCGTCGGCGATCAGGCCACTACTCCGAGGGCGGTGGGGGTTAAACTGGACGATGGTCGGGAGTATAGAAGCGGAGCGGTGGTGTTGACCACGGGAACGTTTCTAAGAGGAACCATCCACATAGGCGAAAAACAAATTAAGGCTGGCCGCATTGGAGAAAAACCAGCGCTTGGCCTTTCGACAACTCTCGAACAACTGGGGTTTTCGCTTGGGCGGCTAAAAACCGGCACACCACCGCGGGTAGATGGGCGCACAATTGATTGGTCGGGCCTCGAAGTGCAGCATGGAGACCAACCCCCTGTCCCATTTTCGGCCATGACGGGGAAAGTCGAGACGCCGCAAGTTCCCTGCCACATAACCTACACTAACCCCAAAGTGCATGAAATTATTCACCACAATATCCACCGCGCCCCGATGTATAGTGGGGCGATCGAAGGGAATGGACCACGCTATTGTCCATCCATAGAGGACAAAGTAGTCCGGTTCGCCGATCGTTCGCGTCACCAGATATTCTTGGAACCTGAGGGTTTAGATGACCACACAGTTTATCCTAACGGAATATCAACTTCTTTGCCCGAAGAAATTCAAAACCAATTTCTCCGCAGCATCCCGGGATTAGAGCATGCTGAAATACTTAGGCCGGGCTACGCTATAGAGTATGATTTTATAGACCCCCGCGAGCTTCTGCCTTCACTCGAGACGCGGCGTGTATCGGGCCTTTACTTCGCTGGCCAAATAAACGGAACCACAGGATATGAAGAAGCGGCTGCACAGGGGCTGATGGCAGGATTAAATGCGGCGAGAAAAAGTGGCGGGGAGCCAAAAGCCTTTTTGTTAGATCGCGCGGATGCGTATATTGGTGTTATGGTTGACGACTTAATAACACGAGGAATCTCTGAACCGTATCGAATGTTTACGTCTAGGGCTGAATATAGGCTATCGCTGAGGGCGGATAATGCCGACCAGCGACTAACACCTATTGGGCTGAATTTGGGTTGCGTGGGCGTAAAACGAGCGGCGGCCTTTCAAAAGAAGCTCTCTTCTATTTCGCGTGCTCGCGAAATGTTGTCCCGCCTACAAGCATCTCCTACACAATTGGCGAAAGAGAAAATTAAGGTTTCCCAAGACGGTGCGCCGCGAACAGCGCTAAAATTAATAGCCCACAAGGGCGTAACTATTGATAAAATGTTCGGCTTGTGGCCCGAGCTCAGAACTTTTTCGGAGGCTGTTTTAGAACAGCTCTCAACAGATTCGCTGTACGCGGGCTACTTGGATCGTCAGCGCGCCGATATCGAAGCGTTTCGAAAAGACGAAAGACTGACCCTGCCGGATAGTCTTAATTATTTAGAGATTGGCGGTCTTTCGAACGAGATGAGAGAGAAGCTCTCAATTGCAAAGCCGTCAACGATTGGCGCCGCAGGGAGAATTCCCGGGGTGACGCCTGCTGCGATAACGGCGCTATTGCGTCACGTTCGTCGCGTCGCTGCCTGATATGGCGCGTGCCCCCGTCACGCTAACAAAAGAAGAATTTGCACTTCAGACGAATGTTTCACGTGAAACAATGCACAAACTCGAAATATTTGCTGATCTTCTTATGGAGGCCCAAAAAACGCTTAATTTAGTGTCTAAAAACACTCTACCTGATCTATGGGCGCGCCATATGTTGGACTCTATGCAGCTTATAGAGCACTTACCTAAATCGACGCGATCGATTACCGACCTCGGTAGTGGCG
The DNA here is from genome assembly GCA_964579285.1 of uncultured Rhodospirillaceae bacterium. Classification (GTDB taxonomy): domain Bacteria; phylum Pseudomonadota; class Alphaproteobacteria; order MPNO01; family UBA830; genus JAYZQT01. Next base: position 10,037 of record CAZOHS010000021.1, read on the forward strand.
CGGGTTTTCCTGGGCTTGTGCTATCTATTTCAACAGGTTTGCCTACCAGGTTGATAGAGGCTCGTCGGAGGAAAGGTATATTTCTACGACACGTTATTGATCAAACCGGTGCACCCGCCACGGTAATTAATGAGCGAATACAAAATCTTTCGACCGAATCGAGAAAAAAACCTGTGGATATTATTACCGCGCGGGCGCTTGCGCCGCTCGAACAGCTGTGTGAAATGGCAGTTTTATTGGAGGCAAGGACGTGTCTTTTTATGAAGGGCGCGCGCTGGAGGGAAGAATTGACCAAGGCGCAAAAACACTGGACAATGAGCTTACAAACCTTTCGGAGCTGTACGTCGAACGAGAGCCGAATATTGCGAATAAGTAATTTAAAGTCCATCTAATACGCCTGATACGAAAGTGTTTATCGGGTCCGCCGGAGGTTGATTCATTGCTACGAATGTCTTGTAAACCCAGAGACGGACGATAAATATCTATAATGCCGCTAATTACAGAAGACATGACGTTGGGGGATCAAAAAAAACACGGCGGGCGCATTATAGCGGTCGCTAATCAGAAGGGTGGCGTGGGTAAGACGACAACGGCAATTAATCTTGCAACCGCGTTAGCCGCCGTGGGTCGCCGGGTATTGGTTATTGATCTGGATCCACAGGGTAATGCCTCCACGGGCTTTGGCATTCAAAGCTCTCGCCGCGAAGTCGGCACTTACGACCTTTTGCTTGGCACAAAGACATTAAAAGATGCAGTGCTGGATACTGAGATTCCCGGATTGAGAATATTACCCTCTACAATCGACCTGTCAGCCGTAGAGATCGAGCTTGTCGGTGTCGATAAAAGGGAATATCGGCTTCGCGATGCAATAAGCGCGGAGGGGCGTGACTTCGATTATGTGTTTATTGATTGTCCACCAGCCCTTGGTCTGCTGACCTTAAACGGTTTGGTGGCCGCTGATTCCGTATTGGTACCTTTGCAGTGCGAGTTCTTGGCGCTTGAAGGGCTGAGTCAGCTTGTTAAAACTATTGACCGAATAACGGCAAAGTTCAACCCCAGGTTGAATCTCGATGGTATAGCATTAACGATGTATGACGTACGGAATAAGCTTTCTACCCTAGTAGAGGAGGATGTTCGGCGATTTTTCGGTGAGAAAGTGTTCGACACCGTTATTCCGAGAAATGTAAAGGTTTCAGAGGCACCTTCGCATGGAAAACCGGTCCTCTTATACGATTTAAACTGCGCCGGCTCTCAGGCTTATGTGAAATTAGCTTCGGAAATCCTCCGTCGGCACCAACAACATGGGGTTGAAAAAACGTTAACTCAAACGAATTTGTCGAAAACGGCCGGAGAAATACTATGACCGACAAAAAATCACGCCCCAATCAACTGGGCCGTGGATTGGAAGCATTATTTGGTGAGGTACGCACAGAATACAAGAGCACCGAGGCCGGAGTTGCATCAGTGGATGGGGTAGCTACCTTGGGTCCTCGAACAATTTCTATCGCAAAACTGATACCTAATCCCCTTCAACCTAGAAAACAATTTGACGATTCTGGTTTGAATGAGCTTGCCGCCTCTATAAAAAAACAGGGTATTCTTCAGCCTTTGATTGTCCGCCCGCACCCCATAGATGAAGGGACATATGAGATTATCGCGGGTGAGCGCCGCTGGCGTGCCGCGCAGCGGGCACAAGTTCACGAGGTCCCCGTTATAGTCCAAGACCTTGACGACTCTGAGGCGTTTGCCGTGGCGCTGATTGAAAATATTCAGCGCGATCAATTGTCGCCCATGGAAGAAGCGGCAGCTTATGCCAGGTTGGTGGCCGACTTCAAACAAACCCAAGAGCAGATTGCTCAGGCTGTTGGTAAAAGCCGACCACATATCTCTAATACAATGCGTTTATTAGATTTGCCGGAAGACGTCCAAACTTTGCTTTTGGCGGGGAAACTAACAGCGGGCCATGCCCGCGCAGTCTTGGGCTCCAAAGAACCTTCGGAACTCGCCAAGCAGATTGTAAAGAAAGGGCTAAGTGTTCGCGAAACTGAACGCCTCGTAAACAGAGGTGTTACTAAAAAGAAAATCTATCATTCAATTAACGAAAAATCCGGCGATACACTGGCTTTGGAAAAGGAACTAACCAGAACTTTGGGTGCTAACGTCGTGATTGATTTTGACGGGACCCGTGGATCGATCCGAGTTAATTATCAATCCCTGGAACAGTTAGATGATTTGATTGAACGGCTGACCCAAAACAATTATCAGGACAATTTGAGTTGACTTAACCGCAACGGGGCACTCGGTTATTGTCGCACTGAATGTTTTGTAAAGGATGTTAACTATATACCTTCATAGGATACACAATGCTCAAAGAAGAGCTGAACAAGGCGATGTCGAGGTTTTCCTAGGGTCATGACGCTATCAATAGATCGCGCGATAGCGCAGGCTAAGTCTTTTGCTCGAGAGGGGAAAATTGAAAAAGCCGAGGCGATTTATCGCGTTATTCTCATAACACACCCAGATAATTTACGGGCTAAAAAAGGCCTTGAGGCACTCGGCCCCATTGGCGAAGAACGAGATGCACAGCAAGAGTTCAACAAGCTGGTTCGCTTGTATGAAGAAAAAAAGATTGCGGAGGCATTAGCAATTGGCGAGGAGCTAAATAAAAAATATCCAAACACAGCGCAGATTAGTAATTTTCTCGGGATAGTCAACGCGGAAACCCAACATCTCAATCGCGCCGAGTCGCATTTTCGTGAAACCCTAAAAACTTCTCCAAAATTTGCAGAAGGGCATAATAACTTGGGCAATGTGCTCAAGGAAACAGGCCGGTTAAATGAGGCCCAACAATGTTTTGAAACAGCGCTTCGAATCGACCCTTTTTATGTTGACGCCCATTACAACCTTGGAGTCACATTCGCTGCACTTAACGATACCAATAAAGCTATAAGGGCTTATAAAAAGGCGCTTCGAATAAACCCGAAATTTATGCCTGCTTATAATAATTTGGGGAGCCTCCTCCAAGCTTTAGGTCGCCACACGGAAGCCCTATCTTTATATGAACGGGCCGATCAAATAAAACCTAACGATCCCCGTATCTACAATAATATCGGGGGCGTATTAGCCCACCTTGGCAAGGCTGAAAGGGGAATAAAGTTTTGCAATAAGGCGCTAAAACTAAAACCCGATTATTCAGAAGCATACGTTAACCTAGGGTTTGCTTTGGAGAAAACACTCCGTTTGTGTGAAGCGAAGAAAAATTATGAAAAAGCAATTCAACTCAACCCCGACAATGCTGAAGCACACTGGTGTTTGTCACATACACTTTTATTACAGGGCAATTATATCGACGGTTGGAAGGAATATGAGTGGAGATTAAAACGTAATAAGGATACTTCCTCACGATCGTTTTCTCCGCCGCAATGGGAGGGCTCTTCCCTTGAGGGAAAAACAATACTTCTACACGCTGAGCAGGGAGTTGGCGATACAATTCAGTTTATCCGATACGTACCGGAGGTATCTAAACGTGGTGGTAGCGTTATTGTTGAATGCCAAAAACAATTAGAACCCCTTCTACGAAACAACCTCGGAATCGAGCGTGTCATCCCACGTGGCGAAACTCTGCCCCATTTTGATTGTCATGCTTCCTTGTTGAGTCTTCCGAAAATTTTTGGAACGGAGGTCTCATCTATTCCTGCGGGGCGTCCATATCTTTCGACGAGCGCTCAGGTTCCGCCTCTCGACATTTTGGAGGGGAAAAAAGATATAGGAATTGTTTGGGCGGGGGCGGCAGGGCATATAAATGATAAAAACCGGTCGACGCCTCTAAGCAAATTTATACCATTGGTGAATAATTCTAATGTGAATCTTTTTAGCCTTCAGGTTGGAAAACGCAGGGGAGATTTATCGACCTCTCCAAAATATGAGAAAATTATTGATTTAGCCCCCCAGATTTCTAATTACGCGGATACCGCAGCTTTTATTAAACAGCTCGATCTCATTATCTCGGTTGATACGTCGGTTGCGCATTTAGCAGGTGCAATGGGAAAATCTGTGTGGCTACTGCTCCCATTTGTGCCAGATTTTCGATGGATGACAAATCGGGAGGATACGCCGTGGTATCCGACGGTGCGCCTATTCCGGCAGCAACAAAGAGGGGACTGGACCGGAGTATTTAGTGCAGTTTTCCAGGCGCTTGAGAGCGACATTAATAAATAAAAAGGAATCGCCCAAATTTGCTATAATTCTTTTAAATGTTCCCAGCTCGTTTTGTCTATTAATTCTGTAGTTCACTCAGTGTTCCTGGAGAGCATGTCTGCACAGCCGGCGCGTGTTGCCCAATATTCCCAGGCACGATAAAATTCCCGCCCGTCCGGGTTCATATTTTCACGCAGTCCTATTTCGCCGGCAGTCAAGGCTTTCACGTCACCAAATTGAAGTGCGGTTGAAAGCACCCGTGCATTTCTAGCTAGCATGATAGAAATACGAACCACCTCCGAGAGTGATCGTCCTGCCGCTGCAAAACCATGACCACGCATTAGCACAATACGATTATTGCTCAGTTGGATGGCAAGATCGCGTCCCTGCTCTATATTGACGACAAGTAACGTTGTGTCGCCGAACCTATCCGCAATGTCCCAAACCGGCATCATTGGACCGATAATTCCGGCGGAATGAATTACGGGAACTAAAGACTGGCTAGAAATAGTATAGGGAAGCACCTCTTCCGCGTGGCTGTGTACGACAGCCGAGGTTTCAGGATTACGTTCGTATATTGCACCATGGATAAACCGCTCAAGGTAAGGTGTGCGTTTATCATTCCCTATCGGTATTCCGTCTAACCTAAACTCCATTATATCACTGTATTGAACTAACTCTGGACTTCGCGAGGACGACAAAAAATAATTTTCGGGGTTATCGGGGTTTCGTGCGCTTATATGGCCGTAAGCATCCAATATGTTTTCGGTCGCCAAAATCCGATTTCCAATCACCAGGTCACGGAGGACATTTTCTTTATCGGGCATTCAATAGTTCCCCTAAATACTATTAGTTAGTGACCTGTATATCGTCCGCGTAAATGGGTTTGGTGCTCTCAAATCGTTTTTCAAAAATCATTGAATTTTTCTTTTAATCACGGCCTATGCTGGCGCCAGCCATGACAGCTAAGCGCATCAAAACTCGTTCACAAATCTCAGTTGCTGGTGCACCACTCTTTTTACACTCTATTTCAGAGAAAATTAATGACTCCCGAGCACGAGTTAGGAGTTGTGGTCGCCATTTTAGCACCTGCTGCCGAAACGCCGCCTCTTGTTTGAAGAATATTGGAGGCCGCAACTTTTTTATTGCTTGATCTGCGGATGAACCTTTCGAGATATATCCACATGCCTGCTCAAGTCTCGTAAAATGGCGGTTCGCTGAGCGTAGTATAGATATTGTAGAGATACCCTCAAGATGAGCCCGGGACAGTGATGCAGCAAGATGAGGCAGGTCGCCATTAGCCGCTGAGTAGACTATATCGTCAATGGTCAATGCGGCAGCATCTCCAATGATCGATTGGGCATCTTCCAGTGTTACTTTGTCGTGGCCCACCATGTATAACTTCAACTTCTCCAACTCCATACGGCTAACCATACGGTCAACGCCGAGATTTGAACTAATCCAAGATATGACGTCTGGGCTGGCGGCCAAATTTTCCTCTTTTAGGGTTTTTAGGACCAATGCCTTTAGGTCCCGTCCTTCATCCGCATAACAGGGGATAGCGGCCGCGCTGTCACTTTTCTCGAACAAAGTACGAAGTTTGGACCTGGGCGACAACTCTCCTCCTTCTATGATTATTAATGCCGCCCCTTTAGCATCAATCGCGTGACTGGCGGCGTTGGTTACACCATCGTTAGCGTCGCGGATTCTAATGACCCGCCTAGTACCTGTGATCGATATAGTGCAAGCTTCGTCAGTTATACGGGAGGGCTCATCCCGAAGGGCGTTTTGTGTAAACTCGACAAAGTTAAAAGGGTCCGGAATCGCACCCACAAGGGACTTTACAGCAATTTCCGCGCGTTCTCTAATTAGGCCGGCATCTGGGCCATAAATTAGTATCGCACCAATAGTCTCGGGTACTGCTGACACAAATGCATCGGCCTGACTTGCAGAGACTTTCATTTTTTGCCCTCAGCCTTTTGCTGCTGCATTAACCAAATAGATATCCGCGTTTTTATCTTTTGTGCGAGCGTTTTAACACCTCGACGGCGCGCGTCTTGAAGAGCGCTTAGCGTTGCAAAATCGGATGTGAGTATATCGTAGCTACTAACCGAACGGCTGCTGCCTGAATAAACGAGGCGCCCCTTTTTCTGATCGGTCACTTTGAATGTAGCATTAAGCACTAAATTGGCGCGCGTCGCGACATCGTCTTTGCGTATGCCAAGGTGGTTAAGACGTTCGTTAAGCGAAACTGACAGATAAAATCGCGGTAGACCAATATTCTCACCATGTCGCATTTGTCGGATCAACTCGTTCCGAAGCATTTGCCCTATACGGTCTGGTATATGGTTTATTTCAAATGTCTCTAACTTAGAAATAGTTGCAGGGGATTGCGGGCTGTGGATGCCAGAAAACCCACAACCCGAAGCTAATAACAAAACCCCTGTGACTATAAAGAAAACACTAGTTGAGTGTCTTTTGCGTGGCTCTGGATGATCAAGGGATAACATTGATAATCCGATTGGGGACGTAGATGATCCTTTTTATTTCACTATCTCCGATCGCGGCTGTTACCGCAGGCAAGGATAGGGCTTTTTCTTCGGCGATGCTTTGGTCGGCATCACGGTCAATTTTAATGGTCCCGCGCAGTTTTCCGGCCACTTGAACCGCGATTTCGACGATGTCTTTATTCAAATATCTTTCGTCAACCTTAGGCCAAGGACAGTTGGTAACAAGCGACTTGTGTCCCAAAAGTTGCCATAGTTCTTCCGCTAAATGGGGCATCATCGGTCCCAGTAATAAAATCAGCGCTTCTAGCCCTTCCCGGAGACTAGCCTTGTCTTCCATTGGCTGTGCATCTACGAGTGTGTTGACCAGCTCATGAATTCGCGCGACAGCTCGATTGAAGTGAAAAGATTCTAGGGCCGTCGTTACATCAGATATTGTCGAGTGCACGGCTTGCCGTAGTCTCGTGTCTTCTTCTGTTTCAAAAATGTTGTCTGATGATGGTACCTTTTCTGAATAGGATGCAACCAAACGCCACAAGCGGTTGATGAAGCGCCACGCACCCGTTATGCCGGCCTCTGTCCACTCGAGGTCACGGTCAGGGGGGCTGTCCGAAAGCATAAACCATCGCGCTGTGTCGGCGCCGTAGGACTCGATAATATCCTCCGGATCCACCACATTTTTTTTTGATTTGGACATCTTTTCGGACCGACCAACAATTAGTTTATTACCGGTTTCAGCATCAATCGGCATCTTGTCTTCCCCTTCTGTCACTGCAGAAGGTTCAATCCAATCCCCATTTTCTGATCGATAAGTTTCGTGACAGACCATTCCTTGAGTAAATAGGCCCGTGAACGGTTCAGAGAGGTCAGAATGTTTTGTACGGGTCATGGCCCGCATAAAAAACCGTGAGTAAAGGAGGTGGAGAATCGCATGTTCCACACCTCCAATATATTGATCTACAGGGAGCCAATATTCTATAGCCGACGCAGCCGTCGGGGTCTCAGCATCTGGCGCACAGAAGCGCGCAAAATACCACGAAGAATCGACAAATGTATCAAAAGTATCTGTTTCTCGCATGGCCGGGCTTCCACAAGAAGGGCAATCAGTCTTCCGCCACGCATCGTGGGTTTCGAGCGGATTTCCGGGCCGTTCAAACGAAACATCGTCTGGCAAGACCACCGGGAGGTCGGCAGAGGGCACGGGTACAGCGCCGCAGTCATCACAGTGTATTATTGGGATTGGACAACCCCAATACCTTTGTCGGGAAATTCCCCAGTCTCGTAATCGGAAATTGACCTCTCGTGCCCCTTTGCCCATGGTCTCTATTCGATTCGAAATCTCTGTTTTTGCGTTGCCGACGCGTAATCCATCTAAAAATTCCGAATTTGTTAATATCCCGGGACCCGTATACGCTTCGTCCGATATATCGAAGTTTTTACAGTCTTCAGGAAGAACGACCGGCAAAACTTCGAGGCCATATTTGTTAGCAAAATCGAGATCTCTTTGGTCATGGGCTGGGCATCCGAAAATAGCGCCGGTCCCATAATCCATCAGTATAAAATTGGCCACGTACAGGGGTATCACTTTATCTGCTATAAAGGGATGCTTAATTTTTAGCCCACTGTCGAAACCTATTTTTTCAGCTCGCTCTATAACGGCCTCCGAAGTGCCCCGCAGGCTGCATTCTTCAATAAAAGCGGCGAGATCCGGTTGTTCTTTTGCCAACTTATTAGCGAGCGCGTGTTCTGGAGATATCGCACAAAAGCTGGCACCAAAAAGAGTGTCTGGCCGCGTCGTATATACTTCGAGTTCGTCTGCATGTTCCACGATCTCAAATTTAATACGCAATCCTTCAGATCGACCAATCCAATTAGATTGCATTAGCCGCACTTTTTCTGGCCAACGCTCTAAAGATTTTAGTGACTCGAGCAGATCTTCAGCATACTCAGTTATTTTAAAGAACCATTGCGCTAAACGTCGTTTTTCCACCTGCACGCCCGAGCGCCACCCTCGACCGTCTATAACTTGCTCGTTGGCTAGGACAGTTTGATCAACCGGGTCCCAATTCACCCAGCTTTCCCGACGGTCGATAAGTCCCGCCGACAAAAAATCAATAAACATCTGCTGTTCATGTTTGTAATAGTCAGGATCACAGGTAGCAAATTCTCGGCTCCAATCTATTGAGAGGCCCATCATTTTCAACTGTTTTCTCATGGTGTTAATATTGGAGTAGGTCCATTCTGCGGGGTGGATGTTTTTCTCCATAGCGGCGTTCTCTGCCGGCATACCAAACGCATCCCAACCCATAGGGTGGAGCACGTTGAAGCCTTGGGCTCGCTTAAACCGCGCCACTACGTCGCCCATTGTGTAATTGCGAACGTGGCCCATGTGGATCCGGCCCGACGGGTAGGGAAACATTTCGAGGACGTAATATTTTGGTCGGCCTGGATCTACTGAGGCTTTATAGCAGTCCTGTTCTTCCCATATGTTCTGCCAACGCTTTTCAGCGATCTTAAATGGATATCGATCAAGCTTCATGTTGGAAACCATAATTAAACGCAGTTTTTAAACAAATGATTATTTACTGGAGTCGGACAATTCCAATAGCCTAGGCATAAAAACCTTCTTTTTATTTGGAAGAAATACTTACCGCATACTATTTTGAAAAGCGCTTTGCGGCCACGCGAAGTTGTCGTGCCCGAACAAGGATTTGATCTTCTAGTTTTACCCCGGTTTCTTTTTTTACCGGCGCCTCTACCCAAGTCCCTGCCGTTCTGATCTGCCTGAAAACCGAAACCCTAACAGAATCGGATGAAAGGGTTCGATCGAGGATGTACACGTTGAGCTTTAATCGTTCCTTGAGTGTTTCGGGCGGTGTATACCAATCAGTAATAATTACCCCGCCAAAGGGATCAGCGGATTTTAAGGGTAAAAATGACAGGGTATTGAGAGTTGCTCGCCAAAGGTAAACGTTAACGCCAATTCCACCACCACCCGCCCCAAGACGTTTTTTACTGGTGCCAAAAAGGTCGTCTAAAGAAATGCCGCCACTTCCGCCCAATATAGAGCCCTCCACAGCTGGGCTGCCATCCACAGTGGGTGGTAATAGATCGGGATCGTCATCTGGCTTGATAAAATTAGGGGTTCCGCAGGCGCTCACCATGCCGAAAATAAAGAGAACGATAGCCAAAGGAATTTTAGATGATTGCATTACGGTCTGGAACCTCTCGCCTCTCGTTGATACGTGTTCATTCAATTACTCAAATTAACATACTACTGAATGGCATCAAAAAACGAGGTGTGATAAAATTATCACACGAGTGATAAAAATGCCTTGGATTCGTTGAGAAAGCTTGTATTCAGGGGTCATAGAGATTTAAAAAGGCCTTGTGGTAATTAGTTTTGTGAGCGTTGATGTCAATTGCTCATCTTACAACGCCACACTTTATATATAAAGCTATAGGAAATATTATGAAAAAACATCTTCTTACTACTGTTCCGGCAGTTGCGCTTGGCCTTGCGCTAGCGTCGCCTGCGGGAGCTGTTAAATTAAGCATAGGCGGTTTTATCGACAAGCACATTGGTGTTGGCGAGAATGACAGTGCCTATGACGCTGGTGCAACAGATTCCGTTGCTTGGGACGTAAAAGACGATTCCGAGATTTTGTTTAAAGCGAGCGGTAAGCTTGACAATGGAATGTCAGTAGCCGGCCGTATGGAGCTTGAGGGCGGAACGCATATCGGCAGTGACCCGGTTGATGAAACCTGGCTTTCATTGTCTGGTTCCTTTGGTCAGATTATCCTGGGCGTGCACGATCTTGCCGGCAAGCGTTTGACCGCTGGCGTACAGGGCTCGTTCCTCATGGGTGCTGGCCCCGCACTGCCGTATAATATTGGCAACTGGATAAGCAAGCCTTCTGGAGTCAGTACCGAAGGTACAGCCCACGTTGAGACTTCTGGCGATGGCGATGGCGTTTCCTACATGTCGCCTCGTGTCAGCGGCCTGCAATTTGGTATTGGCTATGCCGCCAATGCTACCCAGGATAACAATGGTAAGGTGCTTAAAAGCGCAGACTACGATCATATCTCCGGCGGTCTTAACTACACGACTAAGGCTGGTGGTATGAGTGTAACGGCTGGCATTGGCTGGGCTTCTGCGAAGTCAGCAGCATCCACTTCGGGCGACGACGCCATGGAAGTTGGCTACGGTGTCAAAGTAAAGTCGGGCCCCATCGAAGTCGCACTTTCTATGCATGACCGGGCTGAAAGAGCTAACTCTAGCGTAACAACGGCTGGCTCTGGTGCTGAAACCTATGAGTTTGGCGTTCGCTACACGATGGGTGCAAACAGGTTTGCGTTCGTGATGGCCGATTCTCAAGGTGATGGCAGTCACAACGGAGCTGCCAAAGATGATTCATCGACCACTTATGCTATTTCGATGAGCCGTCCGCTCGGCAAGGGCGCCACGTGGCATGCAACCTACTTCTATGCTGATCATGACGAAGGCACATCAGGTTCTGCTTCGTCCCTCAGCAATAGCGGGTATGCTCTCGTGACAGGTGTGAAAATAGTTTTCTAATTCCTGTATAAATAACTCGACTATCAGAGGGCGGCCCTAGGCCGCCCTCTTTTTTATGTATTTGAGTGGGCCGTAGAGTTGCCCTACACTTTTAGTCCATGTTGTATGCCCCGCGTACTGATCGGTCTTTTAAACATTTCGTAAGAAATCATGAACGACGAAATTACAAATAAAATTAGACATCGATTAAAAGCCGTCCAACAAACGATTGGTGCGGCGGCCACCGAAGTGGGAAGGGGAACGTCCGACGTTTTACTAATAGCTGTTTCTAAGTCACAACCAGCAACATTGGTGCGGGCGGCCTGCCTGGCTGGGCACAGGTGTTTTGGTGAAAATCGCGTACAAGAGGCCCAAACGAAATGGAAAGAGATCAGGGAACAAGTTTCCGACGTAACGCTCCACCTGATTGGGCCGCTTCAAACCAATAAGGTGCGTGCCGCTGTTGGATTATTTAAAGCTATACACACTCTCGACCGAGAAAAATTGGCACGTTCGCTTTCCCTCGAGATCGAAAGACAGAACGTAGTTCCGGACCTCTTTATCCAGGTCAACACAGGTGAAGAACCACAAAAGGCGGGTATTTTACCGGAGGAAGCCGACACGTTTATTAAGGATTGCCGGAATACATACGGCCTTCCCATTGTTGGATTGATGTGCATCCCACCGCAGACGGAGCCGCCCGCCCTTCACTTTGCGTTTTTGTCGGAGATCGCGCGGAGGAACGGCCTGTCGCGCCTAAGCATGGGCATGTCGGCTGATTTTCAGAGTGCTGTTCGCCTTGGTGCAACCGAAGTTCGCGTGGGGACCGCTATTTTTGGCCCCCGTATACAGACCTGATCACCAACCGATCGTTGTCCGGGTCCCACAGCCTTAGAATTTCTCTTAGGTTGGGGCCGGAAAACGCGATACAACCCTCCGTACTTTGGTGTTTTGATCCATTTTTTAAGTGCACAAATATTGCACTTCCAGCCCCAGAGAGCGTGGGGTCGGTATTATGATCCGTTGTGACAAGAATATCATATGAGGGATCGTTTCGGTGTAACGTCTCGCAACTCGCTGGATACGGCAAGGTTACAAGCTTGTTATAGTTGGGGTCATTAGGTGCGTCACACCAACCATCGCTGTTCTTTATTTTTAATAATTCGAGATCCGTGGTTGGGGGTAAAATCCGATCCGCTCGATAAAAGGCGCCGCAAAGCTTGTAGATCCCCGCTGGACTAGCGCCGTCACCCTCCGCCTTTCTGTTCGTGATGCCCTTACGACCGATCGCGACGGCGTAAACCTTATTCCGATAATGTGCCGTGCCGTCAGCATTTATGAGAAGCTGCATTATCTTGCTCTTAACATGTCAATTTTTTCCATTGCTTAGATTATTTGTCGCACGACCTGATAAATTTCCTTTATTAAAATCCAAAACTATAGCGCGAATGTATGTTATAATTTAATTTTTCTTTACGTCTCACGGTTATTTATTGCTTGAAATAAGGGTCGTGCTCGTTTCGGCTTTGTTGTTCAAATTTGCAAAGACTGGTATCTGTTTTTGATCAAAAAAAGACTTTTATTGATTGATGAGGATGAATTCCTGCACTCGTCGCTGCGCGAACAATTTCGGATAGGCGAAGAATTTGTGTTTGAGGGCGTTTTGAGTGTTCCGCAGGGTCTGGTCGAAGCAAAATCGTTCCAACCTAATTTATTTTTGGTTGGAATTTCAGTCGGGGATCCGAACAGTATTCAGCTCGTGAGAAGACTTCAAGATTGTTACCCTATAGTCCCAATAATACTATTAATTACCGAAGATGGTGGCCCTCGCCCCGCTTTCGAAGAGCAGCTATCGGTTGAGCGGTCTTTTATAAAACCATTTAAATTATCCATGCTTTTAGACGATATAAGGTCCCTTCTTCAGGAAGATAATTATGGTGCGGCAGGAAGAATTCTTATCGGCCCCTATTCATTTTTCCCTAGTCGAAATTTAATGGCTGACGAAGAGGGTGGCGAAAGAATACGCTTAACAGAGAAAGAAAGTGCTATTTTGGTATGTTTATTTGAAAACAAAGAGAAACTCGTATCGCGCCGGCTTTTGTTGGCTGAAGTTTGGGGTTACGAACATACAGCGACAACGCATACTGTGGAAACGCACATCTATCGTCTTCGCCAAAAAATAGAGCGCAACCCATCGAACGTCGAATTTCTTCGAACGGAGCCGGGGGGGTACCGACTAACACCGTAGCAGTAGTTGAACGACATTAACTTTAGCGCGCCCGACGTTCGGGTCGGGCGTCACAGCGCCTTAATGCCTCCCCCGTCGATTGATAAGATTTGACCCGTAATGTAGGTCGCGCGCGCGCTTGCAAGGAAAACGACGGCATCGGCGACTTCTCTTGCATTCCCAAGGCGCCGTAAGGGAATACCCTTGGCGGGATCGCCCATACCCGCGTCGATCATCTGTTGCTGACGCTCCGACATAATTGGACCCGGAGATACGGCATTTACTCGTATTCCTTCTTTTCCGTATTCATTTGCCAACCCCTTGAGGACTAAATTTAAGGCGGCATTCACGCTCCCGCCCGGTAAATGGATGCTGATTGGCTGTTTCCCTCCCGTCCCGGTTATTGCCATTATAACGCCGGTTTCGTTTTTAAGCATATGAGGGAGGGCGGCCTGGAAACAATTAATGTAACCAAGATACTTGACCTCGAGCGCGGACCTGAACACATTGGAGTCGATTTCAGAAAACGCTCCAAACGCAGGCACTGCTACGGTAGTGGCTAAAATATCAATTTGGCCGAACTTTTCCACGATTTTTCGTGCGGCGTTTTTTACCACTTTTGGATTGGTTACGTCGACTGGGAATGTGACCGCAATTTTGCCATTTTTTTCTAAATCTTCTTTAAGTACCTTCAATTCAGTTTCTGTTCGTGCCGACAAGACAACGCGTGCGCCTTCATTAGAAAAAACTGTGGCAATTTCCCTACCTATTGCCCCCGTGGCGCCTGTCACCCAGACGATTTTATCGGTTAACCCTAAATCCATTTTTCTTCCCTAAATAAAAGTTTGTTAATGGTTGGCAGGTAGCTGGGGCGCCCCTACTTTCCGCTGAGTTGAACATATTTAAGACGAAGAGCGTTTCCGACGACTGATACCGATGATAAGCTCATCGCTCCTGCGGCGATTATCGGTGAAAGCAAGATGCCCATGAAGGGATAAAGCACACCCGCTGCGATCGGTACGCCCAACGTATTATATATAAATGCAAATAGAAGATTTTGCCGAATATTGCGCATAGTCTTATGAGCTAATGCCCGAGCCCGTATAATCCCGGTAAGGTTACCTTTCACAAGAGTTATACCAGCGCTTTCCATAGCGATATCGGTGCCGGTGCCCATCGCGATACCTACATGAGCGGCGGAAAGAGCCGGAGCGTCGTTTATTCCGTCACCCGCCATAGCTACTTTGCGTTTGGTTTTTTGCAGGTCGGCAACGAGAAAATGTTTGTCTCTTGGCGACATGTCTGCATGAATTTCGGTGATACCTAGGGCGCTCGCAACAACGCGTGCGGTTTTAATGTTGTCGCCCGTTGCCATCACTATTTTAATTCCGTCAGCACGCAACTGGTTTAGCGCGTCAAGGGCATCGGGTCTGATTTGGTCTGAACTCCTGATCATTGCCGTCGCAGTCTCTTCTATCGCCATAAACATTACCGTATTGCCTTGTTCGCGATGCAAATTGGCCGCGGGCGTCAAGCTCGTGACATCGACCCCGAGTTCGTTCATTAAGGTATCGTTGCCCAGCGCTACGTTAGTCCCTTCAATTATTCCAGAAATACCCTTTCCAGGATGTCTACTTGTGTTTGAGGGCGTTGCGAGAGTTATTCCTCTTTCATCTGCCGCATTAATAATGCAGCTCGCCAAGGGGTGTTCAGAGGCCTGCTCGAGGCTGGCCGCAAGTTGAAGAATTACATCTTCATCATGGTGGGAGACCGTGTCTATGGCCGCTACAATTGGTTTTCCCGTAGTTAACGTACCGGTTTTATCTATAACGAGCGTATCAACGTGAGAGAGTTTTTCTAGTGCCTCCGCCTCTTTGATTAATACGCCAGTTGATGCACCACGACCCACCGCGGTAATGATTGACATGGGTGTTGCGAGCCCGAGTGCGCAGGGACACGCTATAATTAGGACAGAAATACAAATTAATAATCCATTCAAAAAAGCAGGTTCTGGGCCCCAGAGAGCCCAAATAACGAATGAAATAAGCGCGACTATAATCACCAAAGGCACGAAAATAGTTGCGACACGGTCTACAACTTTTTGACTGGGCGTTTGGGTTCGCTGGGCTGCGGCAACCATAAAAAGAATTTGGGAAAGAACCGTATCAGAACCTACTCGTGTTGCCTCCATCACAAAAACATTTGATTGGTTAACGGTGGCGCCGGTTACGGTGTCACCCGGAAACTTATCCATGGGCGCCGATTCTCCCGTAATCATAGATTCATCGACCGACGAACTTCCTTCGCACACGCGCCCGTCCACAGGAATTTTTTGCCCTGGCAACACCCGAAGACGATCTCCCACTCCCACCTCTTCCAATTTAACTTCTTTTGCTTCCCCGTTTGCATTTAGCTTCAGAGCAGTTTTGGAAACCATATCAAACAAACTCCGCAGGGCTTTGCTTGTTCTTTCCCGAGCCCTCAATTCCAAAATTTGGCCGAGTAGGATAAATAAAATTATTAACGCTGAACTCAAAAAGTAACTTTCAACATTACCTTCGGCGTCTCGAAAGGTACTGGGGAAAATATCAGGTACAAAAATGGTGGCTGAACTGAATAAAAAGGCGGCCGATACACCCAGTGCAATAAGGGTAAACATATTGAAGTGCCGCATCAGAATCGATTGCCAACCCCGCTCTAAAAACGGCCAACCGCACCAGAGAACAATGGGCGTCGCTAGGAAAAACCCTAACCAGGTGGCATTTTTAAATCCCAACCACTCTTTGAATGGAATTCCTATCATTGAACCCATTTCAACCAATATGAGAGGTAAGATGAACAAACCCCCTGCTATAAATCGTTTAACGAAATTTGTGAGTTCTGGGTCAGGTTTGAAATTCGGGTCTATTCCCTCTGTTTCCAGTGCCATACCACAATATGGGCAACTTCCTGGCCCAATTTGCGATACTTCGGGATGCATGGGGCAGGTATAGCCGATGCTTTCTAGTGGGGTGTCAGGGGTCGCTACAGTAGGAGACTTTGTTTCATTCAATGTGCCAAG
>CAZOHS010000022.1:0-26270 GCA_964579285.1 uncultured Rhodospirillaceae bacterium
TGGGGTCCTCTGCAAACATTGTTGGCGACCGAGATCTGCTCTTTCAAGCGATTGCCAATCTTGTTGATAATGCCATTAAATATTCACCGCCCGGTGCTAGTATAGCCTTATCAACTTCAGAAAAATCAGTGGTCGTGACTGACTCAGGATCGGGTGTTCCCAAAAATCAACACGAACAAATATTCCGTCGCTTTTATCGTGTAGAGGAAAGCCGACAGACGACGGGAAATGGTCTTGGGTTAGCCCTTGTAAAGGCAGTCTCAATCCTTCACCGTGGTCGTGTTTTAGCAGAAAATAATAATCCCGGGCTTAAGATCACACTGACAGTAGGATAACTATAATACGTTGCAGCGAATTGCGAACATCTCTGTCATTAAGGCACAGCGGCTGACAGGAAAAAACGAAAACTGCTCGCTTATGATTTGCCTGGATGTGATAATATCCTAAGTAGACTTATAATTTCTAAATAGGTTTCCATTTTGGTGCAGGAGTAAAGCCATGAAACTAGGCTTTTTCACGATGCCCGTCCATCGACTGGATCGGGACTATACGGAAGTACTCCAAGAAGATCGAGAGGCAATAATACTCGCGGATAAACTGGGGTATTCAGAAGCGTACGTCGGTGAACATGTAACTGATGCCGCAGAAAGCATCACCAATTCGATGCTTTTTCAAGCAAGCCTTATATCAGATACCAAACAGATAAAGCTTGGGACCGGAACAACAAATTTATCGCACACCCACCCGGTGTTGGTAGCCGCTCAAGCAGCCATGATGGATCACCTTTTGAAGGGAAGGTTTTTGTTTGGGATTAGTCCGGGTGCGCTTGAATCAGATGCCGAAGCGTTGGGTATTCGTGGCATAGATCGTAATGAAATGTTCGCAGAATCCATTGGCCACATATTGGATATCTGGCAAGGTGAACCACCCTATGACCTTAAGGGAAATCACTGGAATATCTCGACCCGCGAAACACTATTTCCCGAAATCGGTCTTGGCCCTATTGCAAAACCCTATCAAAAACCGCATCCACCAATACTTGGAACCGTCGTTGCTCCCTTTTCAAAGGGTGTAATTGAGATGGGCAAGAAAGGTTTCTTCCCCATATCGGCGAACTTTCTGTTGGATAAATGGGTAAAGACCCATTGGACAAACTACAAACAAGGTTGCGAAGAAAGTGCTCGAGTTGCAAACACCAACGATTGGCGCGTAGCACGTTCAATTTTTGTGCATGATGATCATGAGACCGCGAAACAGTATGGAAAAACAGACACATGCAGCCCTTACCGGTTTTATTACAAACAGCTTTTTACGAAATTAAAAAAGGCGGGACGCCATGAAGTCTTTAAGCCAGAGCGCGGCTTTCCTGATGATAAACTAACGCTCGACTATATTCTCGACGAATTGGTCATTTGTGGCGATCCAAACAGTGTTACAGAACAAATTCTCGCTTTTCGTGAGATAACAGGCGATTTTGGTACCTTGTTGTACGCGGGCAAAGATTGGGAAGACAAAAAATTGGGTATTCGCTCGATGGAACTTATGTCTGAAAAGGTTATGCCTGCGGTAAATGCCGCGATATCCCAATCCGAGGCAGCCGAATAGATAGATAGAAAATTGGTCCTATGGCTGTCTCTAAGGACACACCGTTATCTCTTGTCCATGTGCTGTCAAATAGGATAGACCGGGCATTTTATGGCGAAATTGAAACTCAGTTTGGTGTAACGCTCACTGAGTGGCGAATCTTACTATCCTTAAGATCCGAACCTGGACTTTCAGCAGCTGAAATTACCAACCGTTGGGCAATGGAGAAAATGTCCGTAAACCGGGCGGTCCAACGCCTGGAAGAACAGGGCGCCATTATGCGCCGCCGCGACCCGGCGGATGCACGACGCTTTCAGTTAACACTCACTACAAAAGGGCAAAAGCAGCATGCCAAAGTTTGGCCCACCGCTAGCAAGCGTTATGCCGAATTGACAGATACAATCACGAAAAACGAGAAAGATATTCTTGTTAGCACTTTGCAAAAAATCATCAGGCGCGCTGACCAGTTAAGATAAAAATTAGTCTTGGGGTTGCCAAATAAGATCATATGATATTAATTAAAAATGGAGAGCCCGAATGGATACTTCCGAATACAATAGTATTATTTATGCAGTTGAAGACGGAGTTGCGAAGATTATCTTCAATCTCCCTCAGTATGGTAATGCACTTGATTTAAAGGGCGTGAAAGAAACACTTAATGCTCTCTTCCATGCAGAGGCAGACGATAACGTTGGTGCGGTTCTATTCACAGGTGCCGGAAATTCTTTTTGTGCTGGGTTCAATTTAAAAGAAATTCCTGATGTCACCGGCACTCAAGAAAAGATCAGCGCACATTTTCGCGAGTTGGCCATGTGGTGGCACCAAGTATTCCATATGATAATACGCATTAAAAAACCCGTTTTATCTGCGGTAAATGGGGTTGCCGCGGGCTCTGGCCTAGGCATAACCCTCTGCTCAGATATGGCCGTTTGTACCGAAGATGCTAGGTTTTTGTGTGCATGGCATTCCATCGGCCTCGCAAATGATGCCACCACAAGCTATTCCCTCGTAAAAATAGTTGGCTTTCGCCGTGCAATGGAATTGATGTACACCAATAGAATGCTGACAGCGACGGACGCGCTTGATTGGCAAATCGTGAATAGGGTGTATTCCAACCAGGAGTTCAAGGACAACGCCGCGATGATAGCCAAAGACCTGGCCGCCGGGCCAACCCACCTGCAAGGTATGGCAAAAGAAGGTTTTCACATGGGGTGGCGGAGATCCATAGAGGAGGCAACAGAATTCGAGATACAAAACGTACGCGAATCCGTGATGCATCCGTACTTTAAAAAAGCTCTGGACGAGTTTCTTAAAAACAAGTCGCGTAGTGACCAAGAAATTGTTCGGATACCCTGAGGATAAAGCGCAATGCTTGGAATTTTTACAAAACGCCATCGACCTCTGCACATGGGGCGCTTTCCTATGGAAAAGATTAAGCGTGTCAACGAACCGACGACCCTTATCACAGAGAATATAAAGAGGCTTCCCAAACGGGCCGGATTTTTTGTTCGGGCGTTTTTCGGCGACCTCGGCCCAAAAGCGGGAAAGGAAATTCGTCGTTTTATCACCAAAAATCCCCTCAACGCCGCGATGGGACACGTTCATTGGACACAAGTGCCAATCCACAAAGGAGAACCATACGCGGACCCAGCTGAACTCCCGGAAGACCCAAAAGAAATAGCTAAACATATTAAATCATTATGTTATTTCTTGGATTCCGACATTGTTGGTATATGCGAATGCCCAGAATGGGCCTGGTATAGCGAAGACCTAGACGGCAAACCAATTAAAGCGAAACATAAGTATGCTATTGTCGTCGTAAATGACCAAAGATGGGAAACCCTTGATTCATCATCAGGTGATGACTGGATATCGGGGGCCCAGAGTTACCGTGCATATTTGAAAGGGTCGACAACGGCCGTAGTGGTAGCAGACTACATCCGGCGGCTTGGCTATGAAGCTCAAGCTCATTCAAATGCGGACGGTGACGTTATGCAAATACCACTCATGCTATTGGCAGGATTGGGCGAATTGAGCCGCATCGGGGAATTAGTACTTAATCCTTTCATCGGGCCCCGACACAAGACTGCCGTTATCACCACCAACCTGCCCATGGAAATTGATAAGCCGATCGATTTCGGCCTTCAAGATTTTTGCTCGAAATGTCAGAAATGCGCACGAGAATGCCCCGCTCAGGCAATCCCGTACGGGGAAAAAGTACTCTACAACGGTTATGAAATTTGGAAACCAGACGTTGAAAAGTGCACCAAATACCGCGTCACAAACGCCAAAGGATCTTCATGCGGGAGGTGTATGAAGATGTGCCCGTGGAATAAAGAGGGTCTACTCCAGCACCGAATAGCAATGTGGGCGGCGATTAAGCTACCTTGGTCGCGACGCTTTTTAATTTGGCTAGATGACCGCATGGAATATGGAAAGCGCGGGACAAAAAACAAGTGGTGGTTTGATCTGGAAACGCAAAAAAAGAATGGTAGGGCATTCCATACAGATCGCGCCAATGCTCGCGATTTAGCATTAGATCGAGATGTATCCGGCGGAAACGATAGAATTGCAACCTATCCAGTGGAAACGCTCCCAACCGCTGATCAGAAAACGTCAGTGTTGGTAAACCGCGAAAAAGGCTTAATGGATACTAAACGCGCCGAAGAAGCCCTACGCCGAGAGAAACAAACATAATACTAACTTTGACCGCAATCTTGCTCTTGAAGCCGATGGTCCTCACTAAGCCCGTCAATAGATTCCAGCAGTGGTCTTACAACCTTACCCATAAGATCGATCCCGACACCGCATTTACACCCCTTGCAAGGAACGCAGGCATCGAGGCCCAAGTCTACAGCATGGTCTAACGCAAGTTGTTTAGCAGTTGGGGAAGAGAGAGGGTCAAGTCTAGTCCGTTGAAGCTTGAGCAGTGAAAAGGGATTTCCCCAACGATAGCCTTTTGAAGTATCACTTAAATTTCCACTATCATCGGAAGAACCACTGTCAAAGTTTCTTGCATGCATGGGGCACTCATGAAGACACGCATAGCACTCGATGCACGCGGTAAGCGCGTGATATTCTTCAGGCGCTTCAACATTCAAATCATTATTTTGGCCAGCCAGTGGTATCCGACCTCTCATTTGGCGAGCTATACCATCCCGACGAACAACTAAATCACTCAGCACAGGTAAGGTAGAAAGTGGGCTAATTCGATCGCCGTCATTCACCCGCGCCCGGCAAGCAACACGAGGGCGCCCGTTAACATCTACCGTGCAAACACCACAATTCCTGGCCCGACATCCATAACGAAAAGCTAGATCCGCCAACTTCGTGGCCTGGGCCTGTAACAGCACGTCGAGCACCATTGGCCTATCATCTTCATGGCGTTTTTTATACTCATATTCGACAACAGTTTCCGTACCGTCTTTTCTGGTGACAATCTCAACTTTCACAGTTCTGTCGCCTCACCAATTGCTGCGTCGACACCGCCAGGGGTAAGTTCGGGCACTTTGCCAGCAGCACCCATAATCATTTTATATTTTTTCTCTAACCTTCTATCCTGCATATTGGCAGGCAACATACGTAAAGCTTTAACCTGACCTTTTCTCCAGTTTTCTTTGATTTTATATATGATAAGTGTTCGAAGCGGCGTTCGCTCTCGGGCGACCCGACGTACTTTCAAACCTCCAGACGAAATTTTTATCACTGTGGAATAGGGTTTTGATAATGGTGATATTGATCGTCGGTCAAGGCGAACATGCCCCCCGAGACTTCCATCCCGCTCAAGGGCGGCCATCGCGACAATTTTTGCAACAGAAACCATATTCCGGAGTTCTTCAAATTCTATGAAGGATTGGTTCCACTCCGAATAGGAGGGTATAGAAACACTGTCTAGTTTTGTTTCAACGCGCTCCAAGACAAGATTCATCCGCTCTATTCTTTCAGCAGTACGGACAGGACCAATATTTTCCCAACTCGCACTTTGCAATTCCAATTTGAGCGCGGTCGCGGCATGTTTTCCTTTCTGGCCAAACCGTGCAGAGATCTGTTCTATAAAGGGCGCAAAAGCTTTCTTGTGAGCGGATTTCGTTCGTTTACGAGCGTATGCCGCGGCAGCTAGCCCCGCTCGGGCGCCAAATACGGCCCCTTCGGTTAAGGATGTCGACCCCAACCGATTAGCTCCAAAAACCCCACCCATTGCCTGGCCAGCAGCAAACAAACCTGTAACACCCTGCGCTCGATTTCCCTCGGCCTCGCCACCTACGGACGCTCCTTTTTCATCAGCACGAATACCGCCCATCATGTAATGAGCGCTTGGTCGTACTTCCCATGCTTCTTCGCAGCTTGCCGCGCTCTTACCTAAGGCTTGGCGCGCATTTCGATATGCGGACGGAAGAGCACTTTCTAAAAACTTCATGAAATAAGGTCCAGACCTCGGAGGCATCTTATTGCCGATCATATCCAAATAAGCGCCACCGTTTGGGCTACCGCGGCCATCCTCCACCGCGCGCATAATGGCCGCCGAACATTCCGCTCGTGTCCTCAGGTACACTCCATCAAGAATAACTTTTCCGTTTTTATCCCTCAAAACCCCAAGAAAACTGGCCGTCACTGGCTCTCCCGCCAATAACCCTTCGTATGACGGTGGAGAAGCAAGACAGAAAGGGAGAAATTGGACCTGCTCCATATCAACCAATTCCGCTCCAGCCCTCGCAGCAATAGCATATGAGTCTCCCGTATTTCCTCGCATTGTATCAGTTTTCGGGAAATAGAGCGTTGAGAGGCCTCCGGACGCTATGACAACCGAAGCCGCACACACTGATATAAGTGTTCCCTCCGCTGCATCATAGATAATACCGCCTACAACAGTTTTTCCCGATTGATCAGTACTTGGATCGGTAATGAGCTCTATGAACCAGCAATCCTCAAGGTAATCAATATTCTCCGTCTGTGTAATAGTGTTCCAATTAGCGTGTCCAAACGCTATTCCACTATTCTGATGTCCTACCGACCGCCGTCTAGTGTGGCCGCCCATCGGCAACGCCAACGTTTGGGGTGTCTCGCGGCTTGCATCTATTGAGGGACGCAAACCTTTCATTCGGTACCGGTCGTAAGCCGCTTTACTGTCCTTTGCGAAGGCCTTAGTGATCTCCTCCAAAGGCAGATCACCCCCCGCCATCTTCAGGTTCTCAGAGAGTTCAGCCTCAGTATCTTCATCGGAGCCCGCTTCTCTTACCGTGGCTATCCCCTCGGAAATCTTAGTATCAGAACATCCAATCGGATCTTTCGAAACCAAGAGAACCCGCGCGCCGGCCTCCGCAGCTGCAAGAGCAGCATGACTGCCAGCACCACCGGAACCCACGACAATTACATCGTAATCTCGCCATTCATTTCGGATAGACATCGACGATCCCCTTCACATCATTTCATAACGAGGCCACCGTCAACGTACAACGTCTGCCCGGTCATAAAGCCGCTCCAATCCGACGCCAGAAACATGACGGGACCCGCAACGTCCTTTGGCTTAGCAAGCCTACCAAGCGGAGTGTTTTCAATAATCGCATCCTTTACTTCCTCCGGAGTAGAGCGGGTCGCGTCCGTCGGAAACACAAGGCCGGGCGCCACACAATTTACTCGGATGCCCAATGGGCCAAGCTCTGCTGCTAAATTTTTACTAAATCCGACTAAAGCCGCTTTAGCGGTCGTATAATCATGATAGGGAATTATTGGTCGTTCCACTAAATTCGTAGCAACATTTACAATCGCCCCATTTGCCGCACGTGTCATCGAAGGCACTACAGCCTTACAAAGGGTGTGAGTTGATAAAAGTGTACCCTCAATCTGGGATTGATAGTGACCCCAATCTAATTCCCAGAACATTTTACGTTTCTCGGGCTCGAACTTGTAGGGCCTAAAAGCATTATTGACTAGAATATCAATTTTTCCATAGTGTTGGATAACCTCATCTACCAGCGTTATACCTGAATCAATATCGGTTACATCGGCCTGAAATGCTGCGGCTTCATTCCCTTCTTCTTTGCATTGATCCACCACAGAATTCGCGGCATCCACGTTTTTAACAAAGTTCACGGCGACTGCAGCCCCTTCCCGAGAAAACGCTCGAGCAATTTCGGCACCGATGCCGCGGCTAGCTCCCGTTACCAGAACAACCTTATCTGCAAAAGTCATTTTGTATTAATCCAAGTAGGGGGCGAGAGTTTCAGAGGCAGTTTCTGCCGAACCCTCAATTTCAGTTATTGTAACGAGATCTATTAGGTTAAAGCGACCATCGTGATGCCAGCCAGCCTCAGGGGAACTCATGTGCCCTAAGCCACTTACCCGTGTTACGCCCACTGCGCCCAGGGCTTTTGCCATTAAATGCAACTCTTCAGGGGTAGCAGCGATACCCACGGTCTGAAGCACATCTTTATAAGGCTGTACATGTGACGGCACCTGCATGAGCGTGTCCACGGAAACAACTTTAATAGTTCGATTTAAACCCGAAGGGCTAAGATCGACGCTGTCGTTATAGTAAACAACTACCCATGCCCCTTCAGCGTCTCCTAACACTTCTATCTCAGCGTCCGATAATGTTTTTAACTCTTCTTTATGCCGCCATTTTGCGAGATCTCTTGATTCCGCGGGCGTTAATACCCTCCTCGGGTATTTTTCTTCAAAGCAGGCCAACTCGTGGGCCAGATAACCCGCAAATTCGCGCGGAGACACTTGCGCGCCCCGCTCAACATAAAAATTTTGCGGGGAATAGCAGCCCTGCTGGGCGATCTTTGTAATATCGTGTGCCGCTTACCGGGCGGTCGCTTTTGCCTTCAGCGTAGTGAGTGCAGCAGCCGAAACAATCCCGAAGCTGACCTTATGACCGTGTCCCAGAAACCGAGTCGAGACTGGTAGACTATCGCGAATGTCACCCAGTGTTTTAGTGCTCCCATACGCAAGAACTGCATCAGCACGGGCAAATAAACTTTGTTCCTGTATTTTATCGCCGCCCTTCCACCAAACGACAGCAAAACAACTGGCTATTTCGGGCTCGGTCTCGGCTAAGGCATTTGCAAACCAGCCGGCAAACAAAGGTTCAGCGCTTGAAACTTTGCCAACACTGCCTGCTTTTACCAATAAACCCGCAACTAAACTCCAAACCGCCAGGCCAGGAACGTTTCCCGCCCATATATGGGCAAGCAAATTGGGGCCAAAGGCACGACCAAAACCACCTTTGATCAATGGCTGAAAGCTATCGAGGATCTGTGGATTTGGGAAATCTTCTGTGAGAAAGCGGGTGAGTTCAGGCTTTCGAAAAGTCTTTAAATATTGAGTGAGCGCCAACCGAATCATCTCTGGGTCGTAGCCAGTTACAACTGGTAGAAGTTTTTCGGCTTTTAAACGAAAAAAATCATCACGGTTGAGTAATCGGGCGATTGTACAATCAATAATTTCGATTATATCTGTAACTGATCGGCTTTTAAGATAATCTGCCGCCGACAACTTGACACGCTCACAGAGAGCAATCATTTGCGTTTCTGACAGCACGGGTACTGAAACCTGTACGGGAGACGATTCGGGTCCGAAGTTTAGCGCTTGCCATTCAACCTGGTCATTTGAAAAGCCAGGAAGATAACCCGCGAATTCACCCATCATCCTAGTTCCGGCTAGCTCGCAAAAATTCCTCGACAGCCATTGAACAACCCTTTGCCTCCGCACCATCAACACGACCGAGCAAAACAAAACCATTTTCTTTTTGAAATCCAACGTCCTCCGTCAGAACGGTTGAAACTATATTGAAATGGGCCAAATCACAGTGAACCAACACACCGACCTCTCCGGCTGGAACGTCATTGCCTGTAAGCGGGTCTACTACACGCGTCCGAACCCAATGAGGGCCCGATTTTACCGATGGAATAACCGCATTACCTCGGTCGTAAAATTGAGTGCTCAATTCCGTCATTCCATACATGTTTATGCATAATTGACGTGGAACACCAAATCTCTCTGACAACTCTGTGTAAAAACTCTCCGGGTCGATCTCACGAGCCCGGCCCTTAAAGCCGCCAGTGTCAAAAAGCCTACTGCCCTTCGGTAGGGAAAACGATAAGTTGCGACGTGCCAACTCTTCAATTAAAGGTAAAAAGCTATAACTCGCTCCAAGCAGAGCATAGGGCACCCCGGCCCGTTCGACGCGTTTTAACTCAGAAAACAATTTTTCAAAATCTACTCCGTTTTTATCGCGCATGAAAAACTTACTCTCACGCGTTCCAAATTTTTCCATAGCATGTGAAAGGTAATGGGCAAGAGATGAGCAGGGGAGCAGCTGTTCGTTAGGATACAAGATACCCATGTTAATCCGAGGCAAACCCTGCATAACCCACGTACCGAAGGTTTTAACCATCGACGCGTCATAAGCAGCCAGCGTCGAATGGTAGCTCTTACCTTTCAATACGCCCTTCGTCGTACCACTTGTGGAAAAAACCCGCTTAACCTCCTCAAGTGGTGCACAGCTCAAGGTAAGTTCCTTAAAGGCCTCTATCGGTACGGACGGAATATCTCGCCAAAATTTTATGCGATTGGGCGTTTGGCCACGTTTCAAACAAAACCGCTGGAAAGGTTCATTGTTATCGAACTGAAAACGAAAAATCTCCAGAGCAAGCATATTGAATGCGGCATCCGTGGCGGCATCCGCCGCAATAAAGTTCAGCACTGCTTGTTCAATGTCATTCCGATTCATAGCACAACCAACTCCTCACTAATGCTGGGCTTATGGAAGCGGAGTTTTTTCTGATACTTCTGTTCGTCATACTTCCCCTATCCCTACGCCGGCATAACCCGGATCAGGTTCTAAGGGTCGTCGCGTTGGCCACCTTTTCGTGCCTGGCAACATCTCAGCTTCCTAACGAAGCTCCCCTGGGACCATTCATCTGATTATGTCCGTATCCTTATCTGTGTTCAATAGCGAAATAAATACTGTTTCGTACTTATACCGAATTGCCGACTGTCAGGGATTCTCATAATCTGAGGAGGTTGGGAGAAAATAAAATGGATGGTGGTAAAAGCTTTGATTACATAATCATTGGCGCCGGGTCGGCGGGTTGTACTCTTGCTGGAAGGCTCACCGAAGACCCCGACACGACTGTTCTGCTTCTTGAAGCGGGCGGATGGGATAAGGACCCTTGGATCCATATTCCGTTGGGTTGGGGTCGAATTCTGCAAAAGCGATTACATGATTGGATGTATTTTGCAGAGCCTTCCAAATCGATGAACGGAAGACAAATAGAATGCGCGCGTGGCAAAATAATTGGTGGTTCATCATCCATAAACGCGATGGCATACTATCATGGCAATCCGAACGATTATCAGCGATGGGCATCCCAGGGCCTGCCCGAATGGTCTTATGAGTGTGTACTACCGTATTTTCGAAAATCTGAGGATTGGGAGGGTGGGGAAAACACGTATCGCGGAACGGGGGGACCATTGACAACCCGTTGGACAACGTTCGAGGACCCAATCTGTGACGCGTTCCTCAAAGCCGGTCGGGACGCTCAATACCCATATACGGATGATTATAATGGAGAGAATCCTGAAGGTTTTGCTCGAATTCAAGCGACGCTTCGAAATGGTCGACGGTGGAGCGCGGCCGCTGCA
Organism: uncultured Rhodospirillaceae bacterium; assembly: GCA_964579285.1. GTDB lineage: Bacteria > Pseudomonadota > Alphaproteobacteria > MPNO01 > UBA830 > JAYZQT01. Next base: position 11,233 of record CAZOHS010000022.1, read on the forward strand.
TATCTCCACCCCGCTTTAAGACGCAAAAACCTGCAGGTTGTGACCCACGCCCTTGCGCACCATATAGACTTCAATGGCACAAGAGCAGTCGGAGTTACATACGAACGTGCCTCGAAATTATTTTCGGTAAAAGCGAACCGTGAAGTAATTCTTTCAGGCGGGTCTATAAATTCGCCGCAATTACTCATGCTCTCAGGAATAGGAAATCCCGACCAATTACGCCTAAACGGTATAAAGGTAGTCGCCCCCTTATGTGGCGTTGGACAAAACTTAAGTGACCACACGTCGGCTGCTATAGCCTTTCGACGAAGAAACGCGGGAACTTTTCAAAAAAATATGCGACTTGATCGGGTGGCAGTTTCCCTGATACGGGCCTACCTGGGGATGGGGGGCTTTGCGTCTGACCTACCTTTTGGAATAACCGCTTTTCTTAAAACCTCACCCGAGGAACTCGAACCCGATGTTCAGTTGCTTTTTTGGATGGGTGCCACCACTACAGCTCAACCTTATTTACCCCCATTTACAAAAGCCTTTTCGGATTCCTTTTCGGTGAGGGCAATGCCCATGCACCCGGAGAGCCGTGGGTTTCTCGAACTTAGCTCCGCTGACCCGAAAACACCCGTCCGCATCCACCAAAATTTTCTGAGTACTGACAAAGAGTGGCGTGTGATGAGACGTGGGCTCCGTATGATACGTGAGTTGGTTCGCTCTCAGCCCCTGAAAGCTTTCGCAGGAGAAGAACTGGCGCCGGGAATTGACGCCCAGTCCGATGATACGCTAGATGCCCACGTGAGAAAAACGATGATTACTGTGCATCATCCTGTTGGAACCTGCAAAATGGGGCCACCCAATGACGACACTGCTGTCGTCAATAGTGATTTAAAAGTAAAAGGTATCGATGGGCTCCGAGTAGTGGACGCATCCGTTATGCCGGATCTAATCGCGGGGGCAACAAATGCTCCCGTCATTATGATTGCCGAAAAAGCCGCTGACATGATTAGAGGGCGTGAGCCATTAACTCCTAAGCAAATTACCTAAGAGACACAGAAACCATTGAATATCGGTCTTTAAGTATTTTTAACATAACGTTGTCGGATATCATCAACTCTGTTCGGATATGAAATACGTGTGCTATCTTAGCTGTAAAACACAAAGCCGTATGATTGGGGGCAAACAAAATGACGAATGGCAAAAGCTTCGATTACGTAATCATAGGTGCGGGGTCAGCAGGTTGCACGCTTGCTAATAGATTAACCGAAGATCCCGACGTTAAGGTATTAGTGATAGAAGCCGGAGGCAGCGAGAAACACCCCTACATTACGATCCCCTTAGGCTGGGGAAAAATTCTTTTCCAACGTTTATTTGATTGGGGTTATTTTACGGAACCGGAGGCGGAATTCGATGGGCGGGAAGTAGAATGCGCTCGTGGTCGAGTAATAGGAGGTTCATCGTCCATCAATGCGATGGGTTACGTTCGAGGTCATCGTGAAGACTACGATCGATGGAACCGCGCAGGTTGCGCCGGCTGGTCTTACGCAGAATGTTTGCCCTATTTTCGGAAAGCGGAAGGTTGGGAGAAAGGGGCCGATGACTATCGAGGCTCGGATGGCCCCCTCACTACCGTTGAAAACAAATACCCGGATCCACTCCTCCAGGCGTGGCTCGAGGCAGGCCGGCAAGCAGGTTACGAAACTACACCCGACTTTAATGGCAAACAAAACGAAGGATTGGGTGTTTTCCAATCAACGATTCGAAATGGTCGACGTTGTAGTGCCGCCGTCGCATACCTGCGTCCAGCGCTAGAAAGGCCAAATCTTACCTTGGTTTCCCGTGCTCTCGCACACCGCATTATAATGGAAGGAACACGGGCAGTTGGTGTCGAATACTCAAAGGGCGGCACTACTACCGAAATCGTGCATGCGGACCGCGAGGTCATTTTATCGGGCGGTGTAATCAATTCCCCTCAACTTCTCATGCTATCTGGTATCGGCAATCCGGAAAGATTGAAAGAACATGGAATCGAAACCGTAATTGATTCAAAAGGGGTGGGGCAAAATTTACAGGATCACCTTTCGGTCGGCGTTGAATATGAACGCATCGGTGACGGGCCCTTTGTTGGATTGCTTCGCTACGACCGCATCGCGCTCTCGATGATGCAGGCTTATTTTTTCGGAACCGGATTCGCTACTGAAATGCCTGGTCCATTGACCGGTTTTCTAAGTTCAAAAGAGGGGCTTCCTCAGCCCGATATCCAGCTCTTGGCACGTTTTATACCGCCGGAATCTCAGCCGTGGTTTCCTGGTCTAAGGCCAAAGCCCGCAGATGCCTTCATGGTACGCCCTGTGTTATTGCACCCCAAAAGTGTCGGAGAACTAAAGCTTAAATCTGCTAATCCAAATGATTTTATGCACATCCATCAAAATTTTCTTACGGAACCAGAAGATTGGCAAGTGTTACGCGACGGTATAGAGATCGTCCGTAATATTGCCAATCAAACGGCACTCGACGGGTTTCGCGGACCTGAAATTCAACCCGCGAATGAACCAATCGACGAATTCATAAAACGCACAGCGTGGACGGCCCACCACCCACTCGGAACTTGCAAGATGGGTCCTGATTCGGATGAGCGCGCCGTAGTAAACTCGGAGCTTCAGGTCCGAGGTGCAGAAAATTTGCGGGTTATCGACGGGTCAGTTTTCCCCGATATGATCGGTGGAAATATTAACGCTCCTATCATAATGTTTGCAGAACGGATGTCCGATATACTCAAGGGCAATGAGCTGCTTGCTCCCGCTGCCGTTGCGGCCTAACCAGATTTATTCCGGAACAGGGTGTCATGGCGTTAGAAATAAACGTGGAGCGGGTTGATCATACTGGCATACGGGTGAATGACCCCGAAAGAGCTTTAAAGTTCTATAAGATGCTTGGTTTTGACGTGGTAACGAAGGTAGAATTTGATCCCGTTATCATCATTCGAAACGCCAATGATGTGGAAATTAATTTGGTCATCAATGCCGCGAGTAAGCATGATGGGCACAACATCCTTATGGATTCCGAAACCAAATATGCCGGAATTACACACCTCGCTCTAAGGGTTTCATCCATCACGGAGACGTTATCAATCTTGAAAAAAAATGCCGTGCAGATAACCCAAGGTCCCGTAATGTTTGGGCGGGATGGTCACGTGTCTGTGTTTGTCAGGGATCCTGATCGAAATGTCATAGAATTGCGCGCCCGAGCCGAGAACCTTGATGAAATTGAAGGCTTAGAAAAATACGAGAACGTAAACTGAGAAAGTAATCGTCAGCACAAACGAGCTATAATTCCGTGAGCTTTTTGTTCAAACCTGATCTCTGTTTAAGCCCAGTATCAAAATCGAACAGATCTTCATAACCACCATTGCAGAACATAATCATAAGGCCCTTCGCGGTTGACGAGATCGACGCGCTGTAGAGCAATTTTATAGCCATCCGGCGTTTTCTTCAGCAGGTGCCGGTACTTACCCGAAAACGTCCTTACCTGGTACCGAAAATATTCCGCGCAGTGAAAGCGGGACCGGACTATAACATCCCCGTCTGGACTTTCGCTCTCGATGATAACATTAGACACCACATGATTCAGCCTGTTATGCGGGGCTTGGCTGTGCGCCCGCGGATGCGTATTTCGGGCATTTCGCATCATCATTAGCCCTTGGTCTTCCCAAAAAATATTTGGCTGACCGTCGCCCTCGACTTGGTCTGCTTCTGCTGGCATCCAATACCAGCCATTTTCGGCGAAAAGTGCCAGCCAATCATCTAACATCTTCTCGTCGAGAATTTCGGCCTGGCGGTATAGAAATTTTTCAACCAAAAATTGAGTTTCGGCGCTAACCTCCGCGACAGCATTTGGATCGGACGCCGCCAAAACTTCGCATGCCTCCGTCATGTTTTAACCCCTACATCCGCAGTCATATAATCCCGCCACGCGTGCATCATATGACGCAACGGTAATTCGCTCATACTGTCTGGCGCAGAATAGGAGACGCCATCACGCTCCTCATCATGCCCCGCTTTCCTATGAAAACTCACCCATTCTTTGGCCGAGGACTCCAGCCCGTGCTGGCATTTCCACCAGTTGAACAGGTCATCTGCGTTGATCAGCGTAGACGGAGAATTGACAAGATAGTAATAGGCTAGCGACCGCCGATAGATCGTTTCAGGCGCGTCTTTTAGGCGAAAGTGCCAGATTTCAGTCAGGGTTTTATCATGTGATAGAGGTCGGATCGTCCGCAGTTGCTGGAGCGGCGGCTGGACCGAATTACAGGGATAGACCAGCATGTGATGGATATTGGTACCGAGTATCTCTTCGGCCTTTTTCTCTCCATAAGCTTCGTACATACGGCGCACGTATTCATTAGTATCTGGATCGTCGGGGCGCAGACCCATATAACCCTCAAGACTGCTATGCCCATTGCGGTATCCGACCGTACCGAACTTAGTCCAACCATCATGACCGAGCCGGGCAAAATCTGTCAGGAACGAAAGCTCCAATGGTGGCTCATCACCATCTGCACGAATTTTTGCCTCCAATTGCTGTGCCGCCTTGCCCGTGGATTCGTGTGTTACCCCAGGGTGCGAGGCATCCAGCTGGTTCTCGAGAAAAATCTTCCAATTCGACTGTTGTACCATACGAAAGCAATCACCAACGATTTCAGTCTCTTTACCAGGAGCACGGTCGATGAGTTGATCAAACGCAGCAGCAGCTTCACCGAGGTGCGTTTTTAGATCTGGACCTCCCTCGACTAAGTTTGCAAACCAAAAACCACGGTAGTTATCGGCCTGCGCAGGACGCGCCATATGAAATTCGGGATTGTCGAAATCAAGATTGGTGCCTTCGTATTCTCGCCTCGCAGGCATACCTTCTAGCTTTCCGTCCAAATGGAATGTCCAAGCATGGTAGGAACAATAGAAGTTATTGCCGGTGTTACCCTTTCGCGCGGTACATATTTGGGCACCTCGATGGGGACATCGGTTATAAAGCACACCAACTTCATCGTTCTGACCACGGATCATGATCACTGGCTGACGCCCAACCTGCGCTAAATAATAGTCACCTGGGTTCTTAATCTGGCTTTCGTGACCAATATAGATCCATGTACGTTCGAAAATACGGTCCATCTCGAGGTCAAAAATTTCAGGGTCTGTGTAAGCTTTACGATGAGCCCTATCCGGCTCAACCAAACCGGCAATTTGTTTGTTCGTCCAACTCATAATTGGTTCTCCGATATTCTCCAGACCAACGCGACTTTGAGGCGTGCCGCAGGCGCTACCTTCCTAGCAGTGTTATATATAGACAATTTCTCTAATATAATCATACCGCAAAAATCGAATACTCTAAGCGGCTCTAATGTCCTCAAATAGAAGCCTAGAAACATTGATGTTTAACACGTTTAGACGCGCTGCGAGTGGTCTAACATCAATTAAAATAAAGTATAAGAGGACACTAGAAAATAATTAGCTGGCTGGTTTGATAGTGTCGGGAAAATAATGTCGACAACCTTTGACAAACGGTGGCCGGCAAGAGAAATTCTCTCTTTTTAGTAGACTTATTATTAGGGAATTCGTTGGAACCTTCGCGTACATTAGCACAATCTATTGCCCTTATACTGGCCCAAAATGGGGTTAAAAGAATGTTCGGCGTCCCAGGCGGGGGGTCGAGTCTAGACCTTATTGACGCCGGCGCCGAACACAACATTGAATTTATTTTATGCCGAACGGAGACCTCCGCCGCATTAATGGCGGCGGTAACAGGTGAACTAACAGGTGTACCAGGTATTGTCTTAACCGGTATCGGTCCCGGTGCCGCAAGCGCGGTAAATGGAATTGCGTACGCGTCTTTGGAAAAAGCGCCGCTTATTGTTTTTACGGATGCTCACGACATCGCTTCACCTGCACCCCCGCATCAAATTTTTGACCAACAACGTTTGTTTCAACCTATTTCCAAAGCTCAAAAACGGCTGGACCCAATCAATTCACAGAGTGAATTTAGTGCGCTATTTCACTTGGCCTTAACAGAACCACCGGGGCCGGTTCATATCGACCTATCCGCAAAGGACGCTCGAACCGCAGTTAAAGAAACATATAATGCGGCTCCTCCGAAACAGTCTACTGTGAGCAGTAAAACCTCGCTTGAAGATGCCATGTCGGCCGTCCGTGCGGCACGCTATCCCGCTCTTATAATTGGACACCAATGCCGGCCTACCCCTCGCGCTGCAATTGCAAATAAACTCGCCAACGCCCTCGGGGGGCCCATTATGACAACGTACAAAGCCAAAGGGGTTATCTCAGAGGACCATAAGAATTACGTGGGCTTATTTACGGGCGCTACGTTGGACGGCGAGGTTCTTTCTCAGGCAGATTTGATCGTTTTTTGTGGTACAGACCCCGTCGAGATGATTGGCGGGGAATGGTTATATGATGCGCCGGTCTGCGTACTATCGGAAACTTCCGGACTGGAATGGCCGTTTAAACCAAAAGTGGAAGTTGGCGGGGCACTAACTGATAGTGCAGCGGCTCTGGTGCAAGTCGAGACCGAAGTAGATTGGGACGGATTAAAAATACAAAGAAAGAAAGAAGACCGGCGGGTGAAGCTTAAATACAGTGACACAAACCTAAGGTCTCCGGATGAGATCATTAATTCTGTCTCTGAAGCGGCTCCTCAGAATGCCCGTTTAACGGTAGATGCAGGTGCGCACATGTTCTCCGCGATGTCGCTTTGGCCAGCTCGCGCACCGTTCGACGTTCTTAAATCAAATGGTCTTTCCACGATGGGTTATGCTGTACCTGCAGCGATCGCTAGTTGGTTAGAGGAGCCGGAGCGTCCAGTCATAGCCGTCACCGGTGACGGCGGAATGTTGATGTGCTTGTCAGAACTCTCCACAGCTGCACGACTTGATGCCAACATTACAGTGATCGTTATGAACGATGCCGCATTGTCCTTAATAGATATTAAACAACAAAGACAACAACGCGCACCTGCCGGCGTCCGTTATCCGAGGACCGATTTTGCAACAACGGCACGGGGTATGGGGTTGGAGGCATGGACCGTCGGCGCACAAGATCCGCTAGAGTTTGCTCTCGGAGAAGCAATCGACACTGATGGACCCACCTTATTAGACGTAAGTGTGGACCCCACAGGATATCTAGAACAAATGATGGCATTGCGCGGATGACAGGAATCTGTGCGCTTTTAAAAGGTCGAGTTTTATTTCTTAGGCATAACCTTCGCGTAGGTATCGCGCAGCCCGACGGTGCGATTAAACACAGGTGAACCATCAGCGCTATCTGGATCACAACAAAAATAACCGAGCCGCTCAAACTGCACTACGTCACCGGGTTCTACCCTACCAAGAGCCGGTTCTAATTTGCAGTCTCCCAGTGTTTCTAATGATTCGGAATTTAACGCCGACTGATAATTTTCTGATTTATTTGGGTCCTCAATACTAAACAGGGGATTATAAAGCCTAACTTCACTGTCTATCGCGTGTGCCGCTGAAACCCAATGAAGTGTGCCCTTTACCTTTCGCCCATCCGGCGCATTACCGCCTTTTGTGTCGGGATCATACGTACAACGAAGCTCAATAAGTGCACCATTATTATCCCTAATGGCTTCGGAACAGGTTATAAAATACGCGCCACGCAACCGCACTTCACGCCCGGGGCTAAGGCGAAAAAATTTCTTGGGCGGGTCCTCCATAAAATCATCACGCTCAATATAGAATTCCTTTGTAAAATGTACTTTTCGAGTGCCAGCGCTTTCATCCCGTGGATTATTTGAAATCTCAAGCTCCTCGACTGTATTGTCAGGGTAATTCTCTAAAACTACTTTGATTGGCCGCAACACAGCCATCCGGCGCAGCGCGGTTTCATTGAAGTGATCGCGGATAAAGTGTTCAAACATTGCCGCCTCAACCACACCTTCATTTTTTGAGATTGAAAGTTCGCCGATAAAATCTCGGATAGCCGCGGGAGGCACCCCACGTCGACGCAATCCGGATAGGGTGGGCATTCTCGGATCATTCCAACCACTAACGTGGTGGTTCGTCACCAGTTCGGATAGAACTCGTTTTGATAATACAGTATAGGTCATATTAAGCCTCGAAAATTCATACTGACGAGGCCGTGTCGAGACTGGTAAATTTTCAATCAGCCAATCGTAAAGGGGCCGGTGACCCTCAAATTCAAGGGTGCACAGAGAGTGGGTCACACATTCAATCGCATCAGTCTGACCGTGTGCAAAGTCGTATGTCGGGTAAATACACCATGTGTCACCCGTTCTAGGATGCTTAGCCTTAATAATTCGATATAAAACCGGATCCCGTAAATTTATGTTACCTGATGCCATATCAATCATAGCTCTCAACACCCGAGAACCTTCCTCGAATTCGCCGGTTCGCATGCGCCGAAACAGATCAAGATTTTCACTGACTGTGCGGTTTCGGTAGGGGCTTTCACGTCCGGCCTCTTTTAGAGTACCGCGATATTCTCTAATTTCTTCCGCATTTAGATCATCAACGTATGCCTTTCCACGTTCAATCAGATATTCACCCCATTTATAAAGCTGCTCAAAATTATCAGACGCGTATTTGACATTACCGGTCCATTCGAAGCCAAGCCAAGAAACATCTTGTAGAATAGCGTCTATAAATTCCTGATCTTCTTTAGCAGGGTTCGTATCATCGAAACGCAGGTTGCAAGAACCCCCGAATTCTTCAGCGACACCAAAATTCAAACAAATTGACTTAGCGTGACCAATATGAAGGTAACCATTAGGTTCCGGCGGAAAACGCGTTACAAGTCCTTTTGTCGTTCCATTTTCCAAATCTTCAGAAATTTGGTCTCGGATAAAGTCACGAGTCCTTTCTGGGGTGGTTTCATTCTGTGGAGTTATGTTCATTTAGGGCGAGCGTATAACATGTTCAAGTTGTCTACTTAAGCAAGAAACAGAATTAATTTAATTCACGCAGAAAACTTTTTACCAGGTTTGCCGTCTCTTCGGGTTTTTCTATAAAGGGAATATGGCCCCCGTTCTCAACTTCGACATATTTAGCGCCCGGTATTGCGGCAGCTATTTTCTTGCTGAACGACGCGGGTATGAAGTAATCATTATCTCCCGCAACAACGAGAGTGGGGCAGGAAACACCGGTAATAAGTTGGGTATAAAGGGGCTCACTTCCTTGACTAGGCAGACGTCTCCCCCAATGCAAGATTGCATCAAGAAAAGCCGTGTATAGTTCCCCAGAATTTTGTTTGATATTTTCCTGGTTGGCACGCATCACCGCGTAGCCCTCATCCGTATCCATAAATTCACGGGTCATTGTGGATAACCCCATAAAATCAGCTAGTTCTTCACCCATACCCAATTTTGTAACCAGCTTTTTCCTTAAGGAAAAATTCGTTTCCATAGCACGATCGAGCTCGGAAAAACCGCCAATCACGATTAACCCACGAAGCAGTTCAGGGTGTCGAAGCGCCATTGCCTGCGCCATACAACCACCCAGGGACGAACCCAGAACGTCGATACGCTGATAACCCAGATGCTTAGCTAATGCCGCAAAATCATCTGCCCAGAGTTCGGCCGTATAAGATACATTTTTTGGGCTATCTTTAGTCGATCCGCCAACCCCCCGCGGATCCACCAATACAGTGGTCGCAACATCCTGGAGAAGCGGTGCAGCATACCGATAATAGCTATGATCCATCCCGAGACCGGGTAATAGGAAAATTGGAACACCGTCTCCCTGTACGTCATACCAAATTGATGTGTCGTTAATTGCTGCGTGGGCCATAATTATTTTCCCCTATGGATCGCGGTTGCAAAATAATAACATCCCGCTCGGGTTAATCCGCAACATAAATCGATATCCGTTCCTTGGAACGGTTGATTGAGTTACTTTAGAGAAAAAGGAACTCCACCAGTGTTAAAAACAGGGCCAGTTGCCGGTATTTTCTGGATGTGCATGGCGACGCTTATCAGTTCGATATCTGGCGGTATGGTCCGCGAACTGGCCGGCGAGATTCCGACAATGGAATTAGTTTTTTTTCGCAACGTCATAGCTCTGCTGGTTTTATTCCCAATTGTCCGGCGGCAGGGGATCAAGTTACCGGATTTACCCCAAACCAAACTATACATGGTACGGGTTGTGCTCACGTATGGCGCAATGGTCATGTTGTTTTTTGCGCTGGCTAGAATGCCCATCGCAGACGTCTATGCCCTGCAGTATACAACACCTTTGTTTACCATGGTCCTCGCGGTATTCATCCTGAAACAGCATGCGGATAAACACAGCTGGCTCGCCTGTATTATTGGGTTTATCGGGACGCTGATCGTAATGCGACCGGGGATTATTGAAATTACTCTGGCGTCTGCCGCTGCACTGACGATGGCATTCCTCTACGCGGGGACGAACACAACTATCAAGCTGTTGGCCCGAAAAGACAATGCGGAGGTCATAACGTTATGGACCAACTTAATGATGCTTCCGCTCGCACTTGTTCCCGCGTTGATTTTCTGGGTAACCCCCTCGATTGAACAATGGCCTCTCGTAATCGGTATTGGTATCGTCAGTAGCATTGGTGGCTACTGCTTTACGAGATCTGTTTCTGCTGCCGATGCACGCATTGTTCAACCTTTTCAGTTTTCCCGTATGATATTTGCAACTGCAATTGGTTGGATCATGTTCTCCGAACTACCCGATATTTGGACCTGGGTTGGTGCGGGCGTGATCTTTGGTGCATCATATTATATCGTTTATCGGGAAGGATTAGCACGTAGGTCTAAAGGTGAGCTTACATCAGGATGATTGACACAGTCCCGACCATATCCGAAGTACGATATCGAAGTGTCCTAGACATGATCCGGGAGCACGCAAGAAATGCACCTGAACAAACGTGCTTGGTTTCCATCGACCAAAATAATTCGTTAACGTGGCGCCAACTCTATCACCTTACGAACAAGCTTTCTGCATGGCTACATGAGATGCACGTCGTCTCGAATGACCGCGTTCTTGTGCTTTCCAACAACTCACTCGAAAACCTTTTCTTGTATTTTGGCATCCAACGGCACGGTGCCACCTTTTGCGCTGTTAATGTCGATATTAATTCAAACCATATGGCGGAACTTGTTCGCCGATTAGAACCGAAAATAGTACTTTATGAAGATAATCTAGATATCGAAAAGATTGCGTCTTTTAGTGCTGGTACCTGGGTACCCTTCGGTACCTTTGAGGCCACTGGAAACACAGCAAGTGATAACGGTCTTTTTGAGTTATTGAGTAACTTTGATGAATATACGGAGCCTGAGGAGGTATCAACGGAGACAGACGACGCCGTAATATGTTTCACGTCCGGTACGACGGATAGTCCTAAAGGAGTTATTCACAGTTTTGGCAACTACAATTTTATTGGCGCGCAGACAGCCTATCTATGGGGCCTTTCACCCGAGGACCGAGTTCTGGAATATCGCTCGTTTTCGTGGTCGTCATCACATCAAATAGTTTTGCAGCCACTATTAGTGGGCGGGGGTTGCGTCGTATTTGCAGCAAAATTCTCGACCAGCCGGTTATTTAGCTGGATACGGGACTATCAAATCACAAAGGCAATCGGGATACCCACGGTTATCAATATGTTGTTAGATCGCCCAATTGACGAGGAAACGGGATCACTAAAAACGCTTGAATTCATGAGTTGTAGTACCGCCCCGCTCATGGAAGAACAGCACAGGAGATTTGAGCATCTATACGGAATAAAATTAATCCAGCATTACGGTATGAGCGAAGGCGGTACGGTGGCTGGTAATCATCACCTCGACCGCCGAATTGGGAGCGTCGGCAAACCCGGAATTGGGCAAAACCTCAAGATCCTGGGTGAAGGGGGTACCGAACTGCCCCTCGGCGAAGAAGGGGAAATAGAAATTGGCGGTCCCCAGAATGCGACCTCTCTCCTAGAAAGTGACGGGAGCATTGTCCCGGTCCGTGGAAAAAGATTAAAAACCGGAGATCTTGGAAGACTGGACGAAAGCGGTTATCTGCGGATTACAGGTCGTGCAAAAGACTTGATTATTCGTGGCGGCGTCAATATTGCACCTTTGGAAATTGACACTGTTGTTAGCAAGCATCCGCTTGTTGGAGAGGCGTGTACCGTCGGGATCCCGGATCCCATCTATGGCGAGGCTCTCGTCTGCTATGTGGTCGCCCGCGCCGGAAAAACATTACTAGCGGCAGATATCGACGGGCACTGCAAAAAGTTTCTCCCTGATTTTAAACATCCCAAACAAATTTTTATCACAGATAAAATTGCAAAGAATCAAAGGTGTAAAGTGGACAGATACTCAATGAAACGAAGGTGGTTAGTAGCCGAACAAAAAAGAAAGTAAGTTGACCAATTATATTGTCATTAAGGGCGGTCACGTAATCGACGGAAGTGGATCTCCGGGAACGGAGACCAATATAGCGATTAAAAATGACCGTATCATAGAAGTTGGCCGCAACATTAACGAAGAAAACGCAGAAGTTATCGATGCAACCGGCAAAGTGGTCACGCCTGGGTTTATTGACATAAAGACGCATTCCGACTGGACACTGCCTCTAATGCCTCAAGCAGAAAGTAAAATCTACCAAGGTGTAACTACAGAAGTCATCGGACATTGTGGTTATTCGTGTGCGCCGGTGCTTCCGAAGAAGGTAGAAGAATTGGCTGATTACTTAAGTCCTAGTGCGCCTTGGCTTAATTTTCGAGCAACAAACTTTAAGGACTACCTGGCTCTGTATCCGAACCTTTCGGTAAACACCATTCATCTAGTGGGACATAACACACTTCGTCTGATGGCGATGGGCATGGATGATAGACCTCCCACCGCACAAGAACTTGAACATATGCGGGCGCTACTAAGGGAGGCACTCGACGCGGGTGCGTTTGGAATGTCTTCGGGCCTCTTTACGGCACCCGGCTCATACTCAGATGTTGACGAGTTGGTTGCCTTGGGCAAAGTCCTTTCAAACGCAGGTGCCCGTTACTTTACACACCTCAGGAATGAAGCAAACCAAGTACTCGATTCACTGCAAGAGGCGATGGAATTCGCCCAACAAGTCCGGGTCCACGTGCAGATTGTTCATATGAAACTTTCTGGGACCGATAATTGGGGCGGAGCGTCAAAGGTTATCAACCTGTTATCCGAAGCCCGAACATCCGGTATTCCGATTGATTGCGATATCTACCCGTATACCGCTGCAAGCAACCCCCTCAAAAATCTGTTTCCCCCTTGGCTACAGGAAGGGGGAATAGAAGCGATGATTACCCGGTTAAAAGCCAGTGATATACGTCAACGACTGCGCTCCGAGATTACATCCGACGGCTTGAATAATTTCGGGCGCGTGCCGGATTGGAACTCAATCCGAATTTCTATTTCCCCCGACATGCCGCAATACGCCGGCAGAACAATTGCTGATATCGCAGCAGAACGTGAAACCGACGACTTTAATATGGCCCTGGATTATATTGTGGAAGACCGCGGAAAAACGCGCGTATTAGTGTCTTCAATATCAGAAGAGGACGTAACTGATTTTGTCCGTTGTCCGGACGTAATGATTGGTTCAGACGGTAATTCTGTATCGCCAAACGGCGTTACGGGGCAGGGCAGACCGCACCCGCGGTTCTATGGCACATTTCCGCGAATTCTTGGGGAATATTGTCGGGAACGGGAAATTCTCCCGCTTCACCAGGCGATATGGAAAATGACAGGCGCATCGGCTAAGGCCCTCGGCCTTAGAGATCGTGGCCGGCTTTCCAAAGGTTATGCGGCCGACATCACGATATTTGACCCCGCGACGGTCGGAGAAATGGCAACCTATCAAGACCCACATAAATTCGCTAAGGGTATAGCGCACGTAATTATCAACGGAGAGACGGTGCTCAGAGAAGGAGAACACACCGGCGCGTTAGCAGGCAAGCTTTTGAGACGCCAAACCGATGGTATTACGTAACTTTGGACAGTTCGGCCATCGTAGAACGAAGTTTATGCGTCTCATCCAGGTCAATTTTTCCCTGATCGTCCAATACTACTCCATACGTATCCTTCGCCTTTTTTTCAGTTATGTAACCCTCAGCAATATCCGCGCAAACAAGATCCACTTAGCGTTCGATCGGGCTTCCAAAGCCACCACCACCACCTGTCCTTAACCTAAAGGATTCGCCTTTTTTCATGGTGGTCATGCCTTTTGTAATATATTGCGGCTCCCCTTTGACAGGCTCGATGGCGGCGATGGCCGTATCCCCATCTCCCCCCCCCTTCAAACCCCATGGCGGACATTGCGTTCGATCAATTTGCACACTTACGCCCGTGTCGGCGAGAACCCTCACTACTTTCTCTGTTCCTAGACCACCCCTTTGCGCCCCGTCACCGGCTGAATCGGGGCGGAGTGCGAGTGACTCTACAACCAACGGGCAAATTGTCTCTTGCACCTCGCCCGGCACATCCAAAGTATCACCATGGGCCATCGTCTTATAGGGACCGGCCCCATCTTGGCGCGCCGTGGCACCCCAACCGCCATGCCCAGTGTCAAGCTGCTGGTATAATTCTCCAGTTTCGGGGTCGGTACCATAAAAACAATGAGCTGAAAATGACGCGTGGTGACCACCCGCAGCAACCGACGGTTCGGCGTCACCGATTGCTTTTATAATAGTGTCAATTACGGTCGGGAGCGTGGCGCTGTATAGACCCATGGGAGCAGTGGGTCCTGCACTTAGGAAGGTGCCCTCTGGAATCACAATATTGAGTGGGCGGAAACATCCTTCATTGGCAGGCTCGTCGGGGGCAGTTAAAATTTTAATAGCGATACGCGCGGCAGGATAGGCGCCCCCATAAGTCCCGGAGTTCAGTGGACCCTTAAGGACGCTCCCGAGCCCGCTAAAATCGATTGTCATAGATGAACCTTCTATGCGTACTTCAACTATAACTGGCACAGGCTCCCAACCGACAACTTCGTCGCCATCTAAAAAAGACTC
>CAZOHS010000023.1:0-2218 GCA_964579285.1 uncultured Rhodospirillaceae bacterium
ACTTTGAGCGGGTGTTGGATGAAATTTCAAAGAAGAAAGGCGTGGTAATGTGGACTGGCGGGCAGATATTGGATTGGTATCGATCTGTCAATTGAACCGTGGAGATGGTTGGCATACACAACGGCCAGTAATAAGTTGGCCGTGATTGCGGTCGCATAAAAAAAGAATGGATAATACTATGGACAAAAAGTTGGGGTCCTCACCACGGCGGAAGGAAGACCTGCGTTTAGTTACCGGTCGTGGATGTTTTGCCGATGACAATAATGTAGACGGTCAACTTTATGCGCACATGGTCCAATCGGTTCATGCGCATGCCGAGATTAACAAAATCGAGACAACAGTTGCCAAAGGCTTGGAGGGTGTTGTTGACGTTTTGACTGGTGCCGACTGGTTAGCCGATGGTTACGGTTCGTTGCAGCATGATCTTGGCTTTTCCAGTCCTCCAGATATAGCCCTCTCTAATAGGGACGGCAGCGAGCGCTATGTTGCGCCCCACTTTCCACTTCCAGTCGACCGCGCGAGATACGTGGGTGAGCCCGTCGCGATGGTGATTGCGGAAAGTCTCATTCAGGCGAGGGATGCGGCCGAGCATGTATTTGTCGACTATCACGTGCTGCCTCCGACAATTGATACCGCGCATGCCTCAGATGACGAGGCGTCAGTCGTTTGGCCCGATTTAGGGTCAAACGTCGCCATAAGCGCCGACGTGAATAATCTTGAAGAAACGGTAAGCGCCCTGACCGACGCGGAGCATGTGGTTAGCCTCAAAACACAACTGGCTCGGGTTTCGGGGGTGGCGATGGAACCACGCTCGTCGCTTGGAGAGTACGGTGACGACGGGCGCTACGTGCTGACGACAACGGCTGGCAGTATCTACCGATTTAAGCGCGAATTGGCAAAAGTGTTCGGGGAACCTGAAGAAAACTTCCGAATAGTAATTGGCGACGTTGGCGGGTCGTATGGGCCGCGCAACGCTATGTATGTTGAGCACCCACTGGTTATTTGGGCGGCCAAGCGTCTTGGTAGGCCGGTAAAATGGACATCTGACCGCACGGAAAGCATGCTGACAGATTATCAAGCGCGAGATCTTCTGGTGAATGCGTCACTAGGGTTTGACCAGGCGGGTCGCATTGTCGCGTTGCAGACCGCTAACACGTCTAACATTGGTGCACATTCGGCGTCCTGGATTCCTTTAGTAAAAGGTATCGAGATCATGACGGGACTTTATAAGATCCCAATTGCGTGCGCGCATGCGGTCGCTATTCAATCAAACACGCCACCCACGTATCCTTACCGGAGTGCTGGCCGCCCCGAAGTAATGTATGCGATGGAGCGGATGATGGATCTCGCGGCACACGAAACGGGCCTCGATAAAATAGAAATTCGTCGTCGAAATTTAATACCAGTCGAGGACATACCCTACGACAATCAATTCGGCTTGACGTATGACTCTGGAAACTACCCTGAGGCCCTTGAGGAGGCGGTAGTCCTGTCGGAGTGGCACGAATTTGATAAAAGAAAAGCACAGTCTGAAAGGCGCGGTAAATTACGCGGTATCGGCATCGCTAACTACGCTGACCTATCGACGGGCTATCCGCGGGAGTGGACTGAGATAGATGTACGCCCTGACGGTGTTGTGGGAGTCCAAATCGGCACTATGCCCACGGGTCAAGGACATCAGACTACTTTTAGTCAGATGGTTGCGGAAGTGTTGGAAGCTCCGTACGACAGTGTGGAGATCAAGTACGGGGATACCGATCGGCTCAAGGATGGCGGGGGGTCGCACTCTGGTCGCAGCATGAGAATGGGCGCAATTGTCCTCAGTGATGCTAGTCAGAAAATAATTTCGCGTGGAAAGAAAATTGCCGCACATGTGCTCGAAGTTGCGGAGGCTGATATCGAATATTCAGATGGAGTGTTTTCGGTCGTTGGAACCGATCGCAATATAGATTTATTTGAGGTTGCAGCGGCTGCACGTCAGAGAGATGATCTTGAAGATGATTTGCAGGGCAATTTACGCGAAGAGGCCGACGTGTATTTACCGAGAGCGGTAATTGGATCGGGTTGCCATGTCTGTGAGGTGGAAATAGATGCAGAGACGGGCGTGGTGGAAATTGTTGAGTGGACGGCAGTGGATGATGTGGGGCGCGCTATCAATCCGATGACCTTAGACGGCCAAACCCACGGGAGTGTGCTTCAGGGCGTGGGTCAGGCGTTG